>VXTU01000108.1 GCA_009837285.1 Chloroflexota bacterium
GAGGGGGGCCGCCGCGGGGGCACGGCCAGCCACCGAGGAGCCTATCGGACCCTCCCCCCAACCCTCTCCCAGCGGGAGGGGTGGCCGGATAGAATGACCGCGTGGAAGTAGCGAACGAACTCATGGTGCGCGGCATCGTCGTCGGCGTGTTCATGGAGAACTGCTGGGTCGTCGGCAACCGCCGCACCGGCGAGGCGATCTGTATCGACCCCGGCGGCGACCACGACGAGGTGCTCGCGCTGGCGCGCGACATGGGCGTCACCATCAAGACCATCGCCAACTCGCACGCGCACGTCGACCACATCATGGGCGTGCACGGCGTCCGGGACGCGACCGACGCGAACTTCCTCATCCACCAGCACGAGCTCGACCTGCTCCGCAGCGGTTGGCCGGACGGCGCCCGCCAGATGGGGTTCGACATCGAGCAGGGCGCGCCGGAGCCGCAGGGCTACGTCGCCGACGACGATGTCGTCGAGGTGGACGGGCTTCGGCTGCGCGTCATCGTGACGCCGGGGCACACCACGGGTTCCGTGAGCTACTACGAGGAGACCGCCGGACTGCTGTTCAGCGGCGACACGCTCTTCCGAGGCTCGATCGGCCGCACCGACTTCCCCGGGGGCTCGTACGAGCAGGAGATGACCAGCATCACCGAGAAGCTGCTCAGCCTCCCGGACGAGACCCTCGTGCTGCCCGGTCACATGCAGGAGACGCAGATCGGTTTCGAGCGCGAGCACAACCCGTTCGTGCTGGACTGGCAGCGCCGCCAGGCCGCGGCCGAGAGCTAGCCCGACCCCGCCCCCGACGTCCGAGCAGGCCTAGCCGCCAACGCGGCGCGTCTCGACCTTGTGCATGCGGCCGAACAGCGACCGCGTACCGACGATCTCGATCTGGCCGTGGTCGGCGAGGGTGGTGAGGTGGCGCTGCACGAGCCGCCCGCCCGGCTGCCCGATGACAGCGCACGCCATGGCCGCGATGAAGGCGTTCGGCAGGCGCGAGCTGCCGTGGGCGAACGCCAGCATCAACGTCGCGCCGAGGGCGGCGAGCGCCGCGGTCACGACGATATTCGTGCCGCACAGCGGTGAGACCGCGAGCCCCGACTGGCCTGCCTGCAGGCGCGTGAGCGCTTCGCGCGCCGCCTCGTCGAGCGCGTCCGTGTCCACCTCGCCGACGATCACGAAGCCATCGACCCCGGCGCGCCCCGCGATGCGGCGCGGGCCTGTACGGGCGAGCAGCACGGCGACGGTGGCGTGCTCCAGCGCGTGGTTGCGCCGGATCGAGTCGAGCCATCCACGGATCACGGGTGGTCCCTCCAGTGGTGGTGAGCCACGCGGACAGCCCGAGTATATGGGCGCCCGGCAGCGGGGAGCGCCGCAGGCGTGCGTCAGTACGCGCGGCTCGTCCCGGGTGCGCCGACCTCGAAGTCGGCCTGCACCTCGACGCTGATGTTCACCACCCGTGTGCCGCCATTGGGCGAGGTGATGCGCAGCGTCCCCGTCGCGGAGGCCGCGGGGAGCAGTGTGGGGTTCACCGTGATCGTGATCTCGGCGACAGGTGAGCATGGGTCGGTGCACGGCAAACCGGCGCCAAGGGCCACTCCGGCAGGCGGGTCCGCCACCAGCCACCCGCCCGGTGGCTGCACCGCCCACGTGAGGATGCCGGTGCCTCCGTTCCGCACCCGGATGGTGGCCCGCGCTTCGGTGGGCGATCCGTCCGTGCGGAGCACGAGCTTCCCGGCGTCGACGCGGAGCACCGGCTGGCCGAGGACGGTCGACCGGTAGTTCGCGGCGATCTGTGGGATGGCGTCCTCATGGGCGGGTTGGGGCGTCGGCATGTCCATCGCCGCGTAGGGGAACTGGAACGCCGAGGGGGCCAGCGCCGCGAGGTATCGCGGGTCGTTCAGGTCGGGCAGGGTCGCGGGGACCGCGTCCCACAGCGGCTGGCCCGAGATCACCGGCGGCGAGGCCATGCAGCCCCACACCAGCTCCTGGTAGGGATAGCGGTTGCGTGCCTGCTCCCCGTCGCATCGATACGCCGGCCTCGGCCACGACCCGAAGCCGGGGTCGTTCGGGTGGTTCGACATGCGGCTCCCCGGACCCGTGAAGCCGTTGTACGACCACGTCGCGTAGTACCAGTTCTCGATCAGTCCCGGGTCGCTGTTCGTATCCGTGCCGACGATGGGCCGCTCGTCGGGTGCGCCGTTCCACTTGTCCGCGAGGATGAACGCTCCGCGCGCGATGTTGTGTGCGTAGTGCGTCGCGATGCTCACCTGGACGGGGGTCGCCTGCTGGGCAGCGCCGAGGGGCACCGTCATCCCGGTGGTCACCTGCATGATGCCGTGCCCGCAGTCGAACGAGACCAGAGCATCGCCCTCGGAGTGGTACGTCACCGAGCGCGACGCCATCGTCATGTTCGACTCGACCCACGCGATGGCCTTGAGGAGCGTTGCGGGGATGCGGCGCTCCGCATCTTTGGTGCGGTTCGCCCGCGTGCCCTGCTCAATGGCCGGCAGCCCGAACGTGGTGTCCCCGGCGAACAGCGCGTCGACCGAGGCTGCCTCGATCGCGGCGAGGTAGGTGGTGCGTGCCCGGTCGGCTTCGTAGGTATGGGGGTGACGGAGGAAGGCGCAGCCGAGCGCCTCGCGCGCCGTCGGCCCGGGCCCGAGCGCCATCCACGCAGCGGCGAGCGCGATCAGCGCAAGCGCGCCGGCCCTGAGCGCGGTCGCGTGCCTACTCATCGCGGAGCCACCCGATGTAGATCAGCTCGGACTCGGCCTCGACGGCATAGCGGTCGCCACCCGGGGAGATGACGACGAGCGACTCGAGGCCCGGCTCGGTGGCATCGCGCCCGTCGAAGCTGCGCGCCGCGAGGTACAGCCCGCCCGGGCTCCACCCGAGCGGGACATCGAACCCCTGTGCGGGCGCCGGCAGCTCCAGCGGGCTGCCGTCGTTGGAACGCTCGAGGGCGATCGTGATGGCAGCCGCGCTGATGTCCGGGAACGCCTCGACGCCGACCGTCAGCCCGCTCCCGTCCGCGGTCCAGACCGGTGCGAACTGCTCCGACAGCACCGACCCGGGGTCCGCGGGCGACGCGGCGTGCGCCTCCGCGCCCGCGCCGAGGGCTACCACCCACGCCCGATGTACGACGCGCTCGGCCGAGACCTCGGGCGCGAGGTAGGCGAGGGACGCCCCGTCAGGCGAGACCCGCCAGTCGCGCGCGATGTGGTCGGAGACGTGCGCGATCAGGTTCGGCTCCTCGCCCTCGCGCACGCGGTACAGCTCTGTCCCGCTTACGGACAGCTCGAGGTAGAGCGCCGAGCCGTCGGGCTCGAGGGCGACGGGGTAGACGCCGAAGTCCGTCGCCGTGCCGTAGAGCGCGCGGCGCGCCTGGGTCGCGATCTCGATGCGGACGAGCTCCTGGGAGCCGTCGGCCCGGGTCCGGCGGTAGAGCAGTGCGACGCCTCCAGGGTCGAAGACCGGCGCGGCCATCAGGTCGGCGTCACCGGCCAGGCGCGTCAGCTCGCCGCTGCGGACGTCCAGCAACCACAGCTCGGCGGGCGAGTCGCGCCGCGGCAGGGCGTCCGGCGGGAGCACGGTGAAGGCTACGAGGTCGCCGGCCATCGCAGGCGCCTGCGTGATCGACCAGCCGCGGGCGTGGGGCACGCTCGCGACAAACTCGCGCTCATCGGGCGCGTCGGGCGTGGCGACATGGATGCGGTCGGCCAGCAGACCGAACTCGGCGAAGACCAGTCGGTAGGTAGCCGCGGGCGCTTCGTCACCCTCGGGGGTAGCCAGCAGCAGCCAGGCCACGACGAGGACCACGCCCAGCGCGGCGAGGGCGGCGACTGCCTTGAGGGCGCGGCGGGAGATGGTCATGGCGGCTCACCGGCCCGCTCCCCGCCACGGCAGGCCGCCCGGCTTCCACGATGGAACGCGCGGCAGGGCGTGTCAACGCGCCGCGTCTCGGGGAGCCGGCGCGGAGGGCGCGCACGGGGCGCTTTGCTAAGCTGGAAGCGTGATCTTTCGCTATATCGCCGTCCTCACCGAGTCGCCGCTCGCCTTCGTGATCCTGATCGCCGCCTTCACCGCCTCGCTGCTGGTCGGGCTCGTCCTGCACGAGGTCGCACACGCCTTCGTCGCGGACACGCTGGGCGACCGCACACCGAGGCGTCACGGGCGGCTCTCGCTCAACCCGCTGCGCCACCTCGACCCCATCGGCTCGTCGCTGATCTTCATCGTCGGCTTCGGGTGGGCGAAGCCGGTGCCGATCGGCCCGAACTCCGGCCGCAACACGGCGCTGATCGCGCTGGCGGGCCCCGCGACGAACCTCGTGGTCGCAGCAGTGGCGGGCCTGGCCATCAAGTTCCAGTACGTACCGTTCTTCCATCCGTTCGTCCCGCCCTCGGCGGCGGACTTCTGGGCACGTGTATGGACCGAGTCGCCCGACAACCTGATCGGACTGTTCCTCGGCACGGTCGTGCTGCTCAACGTGATCCTCGCCGTCTTCAACCTCATCCCGCTCGCCCCGCTCGATGGCTTCCGCGTCGCGCTGGGCGTGCTGCCGGCGAACCTCGCCAGACGCGTCGCGCGGTTGGAGCCGTGGATGCCGGGCGCGCTGCTGCTGCTCATCCTGCTGCCATTCATCGGCGGGCCCTCGCTGCTGTTCGACGTGATGGGACCGGCCATCGACTTCCTGCTGCGTGTGTTCGTCGAGAGCGCGGACCTGCGTGTGGTCTGACCTCGGCGCGCACGTCCGGCGGTTCTTCCGCGGCTTCCGCGGCACGCTCACACCCGACGAGACGGGGACAGTCGAGGCGCTCCTCAGTCCCGAGGAGCTTCGGTGCTTCCGCGCCCTGCAGGGCCGCGAGCAGCGGCACGCGGTCGACGTGTTGCGCCACCTGCAGGCGCACGGCGCGCCGTCCGACGACCTGCTGGTGGCGGCCCTGCTCCATAACGTCGGCAAGGGCCGCGTGCGACTGTATGAGCGCGTCGCCTACACGCTGCTCGCGATGTTCGCGCCGAGGTTGCTTACTCGCGTCGCCCTGCCGGACGCGCGTGGCTTCCGAGGGGCGATGGCCGCCCAGCGCGACCACCCCGCGCTGGGCGCGGAGGCGCTGGCGGCGCTCGGCGTGCGTCCACGCGTGATCGAGCTGGTGCGCGGCCACCACGACGCCTCGGTCGGCGGCGACGAGGAACTCGCGGCGCTCATCGAGGCGGATCTGCTGCGATAGACGCGCTGGGCGTGGGCGCTGGCGTGTACGGCTCGGTGGTACGATGGCGCGCCCAACGGCTGCGCCGACGGAGATGACATATGACGCGCGTTGCGATCATCGGGACCGGGCTCATCGGAGCGTCGATCGGCCTCGGGCTGCGCGAGCAGGCCGACCAGAAGACGATCGAGATCGTCGGGTACGACCGAAACACCCAGCGCGCCCGCGCCGCCGAGCGCCGCGACGCCATCGACAAGCGCGAGAACAGCCCCCTTGCAGCGGTCCAGGACGCCTCGCTCGTGATCATCAGCACGCCCATCCTCGCGATGCGCGAGGTGATGGAGGAGATCCGCAACGCGCTCATGCCGGGCGCCGTGGTGACCGACACCGGCTCGACCAAGGGCGAGGTGATGCGCTGGGCGCGTGAACTGCTCCCCGACTCGATCCACTTCGTCGGCGGACACCCGATGGCAGGCAAGACCGAGGTCGGGGCCGAGCACGCCGAGCCCACACTCTTCGAGGACGCCCGCTGGGTGGTCGTTCCGACCCGTGCCGCCTCGCAGGAGGCGGTCGAGACCGTCACGGGCTTCGCAGCGGGCCTCGGCGCCAAGCCGATGTTCATGGACCCCGACGAGCACGATGCGTACGTGGCCGCCGTCTCGCACCTCCCGATGCTGGCCGCGGGGGCGCTCTTCCGTCTCACGCACGACTCCGAGGCGTGGCCCGAACTCTCGATGCTCGCGTCGAGCGGCTTCCGCGACACCACCCGCCTCGCCGGTACCGACGAGCAGATGGCGCACGACATCGCGCTCACGAACCGCGACCAGGTGGTGCACTGGCTTCAGCGCTACCGCGGCGCCATCTACGAGCTTGAGGACCAGTTGCAAGACCTCGATGGCGACGAAGCGCTGCTCGAGTGGTTCGCGAAGCTCAACTTCGACTACATCGGGTTCCGCGAGGGCCAGATTGGGCGCGTCGAGATCGACCAGCAGCGCGAGTTGCCGGACATCTCCATCACGGACATGTTCATGGGCGGCGCGCTCGCCGACCGCCTGCGCCAGCTCACCGAGCGCGCGCGCGACGCCGAGCGGCGCCGCTAGAGGATCCGGTTCCCCTCTCTCCTCGCGGGGAGAGGGTCAGGATGAGGGGGTCTGCGGGGTGTGACAGCCCCGTGGTGTGCCCCCCAAGCACACTCGCCGTTAGAGTGCGCGCATGACCATGTACAACCTTCCTGTCGAGCGCATGACCGTGTCGCCGCCCCCGAGGCTGCGAGGCACGGTCCGTGTGCCGGGCGACAAGTCGATCACCCACCGGGCGCTGCTGTTCAACGCCGTCGCCGAGGGCGACGCGACCATCACGGGCTTCCTCGACGCCGCCGACACGCGCGACACGCTCGAGGCGGTGCGCGCCCTCGGCGTGGACGTCGACGAGCCCGGCGAGGGGCGGCTCGTCGTGCGTGGCCGCGGGCGAGCCGGGCTGACCGAGGCCGCCGACGTGCTCGACTGCGGCAACTCGGGGACGACCATCCGGTTGCTCAGCGGCCTGCTCGCCGGGTTCCCGTTCATGTCTGTGCTCAGCGGCGACGGCTCTCTGCGGCGGCGGCCGATGGGACGCATCGTGACGCCGCTGCGCGCCCTGGGCGCGCAGGTCACCGCGCGTGCTGATGGGACGCTGCCGCCGATCGTGATCGAGGGCGGCCCGCTTGCGGGCGGGCAGCACATCACCACGCCGGTCGCCTCGGCGCAGGTGAAGTCGGCCATCCTGCTCGCAGGCCTCGCCGCCGACGGGCCGACACAGGTGACCGAGCCCGCGCACTCGCGTGACCACACCGAGCGCATGCTCGGCGCGATGGGCGCCGAGGTGGCCATCGAGGGCATGTCCGTGACGCTTGAACCGCCCGACGGAGACCTCCAGGCCATCGACGTGCGGGTGCCGGGCGACATCAGCACGGCGGCGGCGTGGATCGTCGCGGCCACACTGCACCCCGACGCCGACCTCGTGCTGGAAGGCGTCGGCGTCAGCCGCTCTCGCGCGGGGATCCTTGACGTGCTGCGCGCGATGGGCGCCGACATCGACCTGGAGAACCCGCGGGTGGTCGGTGGCGAGCCGGTCGCCGACCTGCACGTGCGCAGCGCCGCGCTGCGCGGCGTTCGCGTCGATGGCGCTATCGTGCCGCGCGCGATCGACGAGCTGCCGCTGCTCGCCCTCGCGGGCGCGCTCGCCGAGGGCGACACGGTCATCGCGGACGCCGCCGAGCTGCGCGTGAAGGAGTCGGACCGCGTCGCGACGACCGCCGCCACGCTGCGCGCGCTCGGCGCGGAGGTCGAGGAGCACGACGATGGCCTCGCCGTCGCGGGCGGGGCGCGGCTGCGCGGCGCGCCCGTCGAGGCGGCAGGCGACCACCGGCTGGCAATGCTCGGTGCGGTGGCGGGACTGCTCGCCGAGGGCGAGACCACGGTGTCGGGCGCAGGCGCCGTGTCGGTCTCGTACCCCGACTTCTGGGGCGACCTCGCACGCGTCGGCGCCGCCCCCGTGGCCGCACGGACGTAGGCGCAGCGGACTCGGACTCGTGCCGGACCTCGAGGACTCCTCCGACGCCCCACCGCTCCTGACCGTCATTTCCGGCCCCTCGGGTGTGGGCAAGGACGCACTCATGGAGCGCCTGCTGGAGGGTGGCGACTTCGCTCGCCCCGTCACGATGACCGCTCGGCCGCCGCGCCCCGGCGAGGTCGACGGCGTCCACTACCACTTCGCCACGACTGAGCAGTTCGAGGCAGCAATCGCGGCCGGTGAGCTGCTGGAGCACGCGCTCGTCCACGGCACGTACTACGGCACACCCCGCGCCTCGCTACGAGACGCGCTCGCGAGCGGCCTCGACGTGCTCCTGCAGATCGATGTGCAGGGCGCACGCACGCTCCGCGAGCCGCTGGGCGACGCGTTCTTCGTCTTCATCGCGCCGGAGAGCGTCGAGCAGATCGAGCGGCGCCTGCGCGAGCGGCCGGGCGCGGACGGCGAGGAGATCGCGCGCCGCCTTACCTCCGCGCGCGCGGAGCTGGCGCAGCAGCACGCCTTCGACGCCGTCGTGGTCAACATCGAGGGCGACCTCGACGGCACGGTCGAGCGCGTGCGCGAGTTGATCGCGCGCGAGCGCGAACGGCCGAGCCGTCGTGGGGTCGAGGTGTGATCAGTACCGCTGCTCGTACCAGCCTTCGCCAAGCGGCTGCGTGTCGTCGTGGAACAGCGTCAGTGAGGCGCCGCCGGCGAGCGTGACGCGGTGGTAGGTGCGGCGCAGCGGCGTCTCCCGCCACCACTCGTCGACGACGCGCCACGTCTCCTCGATGCGCTCGACGGCAAGCGCGGCGGCCGGTGCGCCGCGCCGCGCAAGCCGCTGTACCTCGCACGGCTCGCCGCGGGAGTCGCTGCGCACCACGAGCGGCCGGGGCAAGCCGAGCGGCCTGAGCGCGCCTGCGTCGGGCCGCCCATCCGACCGCTGCGAGCGGGTGCTCACGGCTCGTAGTCCGCGAGGGCGTAGCGGCGCTCCGGGATGCGGCTCAGCGGCGCCAGCGCGACGACGTTCCGCAGCGCCGCCTGCCCGTAGCGCAGCTGGAGGTGGCGGGCCATCTCGTCCAGCTGCTCGCGCCGCCGCCCGCCGCGCTCGCGCAGCAGCCGCCCCTGGCGGCCGCGCTCCGCGGTCAGGCCGCCAAGCTCCAGCGCCAGCTCCGCGATCGGCCCGTCGAACTCGGCCGCCTCGATCGAGGGGCGGAGCGCCGTCCACAGCCGGTCGCGGTCGCCGGTCGGCTCCGTCAGCACGCGCCGGCGCTCCCAGACCTGCTCGTCCTCCGTCACGGCGGTGAGACGGACGGCGCGCACGAGGCGTCCGTGTACCGAGGGCCGTGCGAGCGCACGCCCGAGCAGCTGGCCGAAGGTGTGCAGCACGGCTTCGAGCGCTGTGAGCGGTGGCTCGGTCTGCGCGCGCTCCACCACGCGCTCACCGTGCACCATCGGCGTCACCGGGGTGGCGTCCTCGCCGCGCGCGGCGAGCCAGGCCCGGCCGCCGTCCGCGCCGAGCTGCGCCTCGACGGCGTGACGCGGCAGCGTCGCCAGGTCGCCGAGCGTGGCGAGGCCGAGCAGACCCAGCCACTCCCTCGACGCCTCGTCCAGCGGCAGCAGCATGGTCGGCAGCGGCGCCAGCCACTCACGCGCCTCGGCGTCACCTACGCGCAGCCATGCCCCCGGCGATGCGACCGAGGCCGCCGCGCGCGCCGTGAAGCGGCTCCCGGCCAGCCCGAGCCGCACGCCGAGCGCCTCCGGTGCGGCGACGAGCAGCGCATGCGCCATCGCATCCTCGTGGCGGTACAGGCCCTCGAGTCCCCGCAGGTCGGCGTACACCTCGCCGGGCGCCGCCTCCTCGACGAGCGGGCTGACGGCGGCCGCCGCTTCGACAAGCTGGTCGGCGGCGCGGCGCGCGCGCGCCGGGCGCGACTCGAGCACGACGAGCGGCGGACACCAGCCGATGGCCTCGGCGAGCACCTGGCCCACGCGCACACCTCGCCCGATGGCCGCCTCGCTGGCCTCGGCCACGCGCAGGCCCGACTCGTCGGTCACGGCGACGGGCCGGCCGCGCAGCCGCGGCCGCGCCGCGAGCTCCGCGGCGAGCGCGAGCGCCGGCACGAGCAGGCACGCGAGGAGGGGACGCTGAGCTGCCACGGTTATCACCCCCGCCGAGAGGTGTGCGGATGGTATCAGAACGCGCGTTCTGATACCATCCGGCCCTTGTGATATGGGGGGCGAGGGGGTACGCCGTGGCCCGTGGACGGCGCGATCAGCAGCCCGGCTTCATGGAGCGCTGGGACGAGTTCGAGTCGCGGCAGGCGCGCGCCATCAAGGACACGCCACGCTCACGCGCTCCTCGTGACACCGTCACACCCCTCGGCGACGACGCGCTCGACGGCGTCCCGTACGTCGAGCTGCACCTCCACACCCACTACTCACTGCTCGACGGCGCGTCGAGTCCCGACGAGCTGGTGCACACCGCTGTCGAGCAGGGCCACGCGGCGCTCGCGCTCACCGACCACGATGGGCTCTTCGGGGCGATGGAGTTCGCCCGCGCCGCCCGCGCCGGGGGGCTGCGACCCATCACCGGCCTCGAACTCACCGTCTCCGAGCCCGCGACCGGGCATGACGACCCGGCCGATTTGGACGAGGAAGGCCAGGTGCGCTCGCACCTCACGCTGCTGGCCGAAACGCGCGAGGGGTATGCCAACCTCTGCCGGCTCTCCAGCCTCGCCTTCGGGCTGGGCGAGACCGACCGCCGCGCGCAGGAGGCGCGTCGCACCGACCCCGTGGCGCCACTCGCCTCGCTCGAACGCCACTCAGCGGGGCTGATCGTGCTCACCGGCTGCCGCGAGGGGCGTATCCCGTCGCTGGTGCAGGCCGGGCGGGGCGCCGAGGCTGCCGCCACGCTCGCGCGACTCGTCGGCTGGTTCGGCGCGGAGCAGGTCTTCGTCGAGCTACAGGACAACGACGTCCACGGCGACCGACCGCGCAACGAGGCGCTCGTGCGGCTCGCCGAGCGGGTCGGCGTGGGCGTCGTCGGCACCGGCAACGTGCACTACCACGCACGCGAGCGGCACCGGCTGCAGGACGTGCTGGTCGCGATCCGCCACCGCTCGACCCTCGACGAGTCTCACGCGGAGCGGCGCCCGAACGCCGAGTTCTGGCTGCGCAGCCCCGCCGAGCAGGCCGAGCGCTTCGCGCGCTACCACCCCGAGGCGGCGGCCAACTCGGTGCGCATCGCGCGGCGCTGCGCCTTCGACCTCACCGGCGACCTCGGCTACCGGCTGCCCGCTCCGCCGCTGTCGGAGGGCGCCACGCCGCTCGGCGAGCTCGAGCGCATCTGCCGCGAGCGGCTGGGTGAGCGCTATCGCTCGCCCTCTGAGCGCGCGAAGGCCGAGGCGCAGTTTGCCGAGGAGCTGCGGCTGATCGAGCTGCACGACCTCGCCGGGTTCTTCCTCATCTACCACGAGGTCTTCGAGCTGGCCGAGGAGGTCGCTCGTGACGTGCGCGCGGCGGGCATCGCGCGCGGGCTGACGGACCTGCCGCCCGGCCGCGGACGCGGCTCCTCCGTCTCCTCGATCGTCTGCTATCTGATCGGACTCTCGCACATCGACCCGATCCACCACGGGCTCTTCGTCGGGCGTTTCCTCAACGAGGAGATGGACTCGCTGCCCGACATTGACCTCGACTTCCCGCGCGACATCCGAGCCGAGTTGATCGAGCGCGTGCACGCGCGCTGGGGCCGCGAGCACGCCGCGCTCGTCGCCAGCTTCGCCACCTACCGCACGCGTGGCGCCATCCGCGACGCCGGCAAGGCGCTCGGCCTGCCCGTCGCCGAGCTCGACCGCCTCGCCCGGCGAGCCGGACCGTTCGAGGGCCCCGAGCAGATCCTCGAGGTGCTCGCGAACGACCCGCAGTTCGGGGAGGGCGAGGGCATGCGCGGCTGGCGCGAGCTGGCTGAGATGGTCCCGCAGCTCGTCGGCGTGCCGCGCCACCTCTCGCAGCACCCCGGCGGGATGGTGATCGCCTCGGAGCCGCTCATCGACTGCGTGCCGTGCCAGCCCGCGGCCATGCCGAACCGCTACCTCTGCCACTGGGATAAGGACTCCATCGGCGACGCGCGGATGGTGAAGATCGACTTCCTGGGGCTCGGCATGCTCTCCGTCGTCGAGGAGACGGTGGACCTCATCGCCGCCGGGCGCGGCCGTGTCGTCGACCTCTCGCGCATCGACTTCGAGGACGAGGCGGTCTTCGACACGATCTGCCAGGGCGACACCGTCGGCGTCTTCCAGATCGAGTCGCGCGCGCAGATCGCGATGCTGCCGCGCACGCAGCC
>VXTU01000041.1 GCA_009837285.1 Chloroflexota bacterium
TCGCCGGACCTGCACGCCACTGCCGCCGCACCCATCTCGGTGCGCGAGGCGTATCGCGAGTGTGAGCGCTACGCGCGCCGCCACAGCGAGAACTTCTCGGTGGTCACGTTCCTGCTCCCCCGCCGGCTCAGACCCCACTTCTTCGCGGTCTACGCCTTCTGCCGCTTCACCGACGACCTCGGCGACGAAGCCGAGGGCGACCGAATCGCCATGCTCGACGCATGGGAGCTGGAGCTCCGAGAGGCCGTGGCCGGGCGGCCCCGACGCCCGCTCTTCGTCGCACTGGCGCGGACCATCGAGGAGTGCGCCATCCCCCTCGACCCGTTCCTGCGGCTGATCGAGGCGAACCGCATCGACCAGCGCGTCTCGCGCTTCGAGACGTACGAGGACGTCCTCGGGTACTGCACCTACTCGGCGACGCCGGTGGGGCAGATGGTGCTCGCGGTCCTCGGCCATCACGACGCCGAGCGGATCGCGCTCTCGGACCAGATCTGCATCGGGCTGCAGGTCGCGAACTTCTGGCAGGACGTCTCGGTCGACATCCGCAAGGGCCGCGTCTACCTGCCGCAGGAGGACCTCCGCTCCTTCGGCTGCGACGACACGCAGATCGTCGAGGCGCGGTTCGACGAGCGCTTCCGCGAGCTGATGCGGTACCAGGTGGAGCGCGCACGCTCGCACTTCACCGCCGGAGCGGCCCTGGAGGAGTTGGTCTCGCGCTCCGTCCGCACCGACATCCGGCTGTTCCGCCTCGGTGGCGAGGCCATCCTCGACGCGATCGAGGCGGCGGACTATGACACGCTGACGGCGCGCCCGCGGGTGACGCGCGCGACGAAGGCGCGGCTGCTGCTAGTGCACGGGGCGCGCGCGCTCCTGGGGCGCTGAGCGGGAGGACACGGCGTGGCGTTCGACGTGCTGGCCGAGCTGGAAGCCCACGGAGGCGAGCACTACACGCCCGAGGAGGCGTACGCCTGGTGCCGCGCCTACACGAAGGACCGCGCCTCCAACTTCTACTACGCCTTCACCATCCTGCCCGGAGACAAGCGCAACGCCATCTACGCGGCCTACGCGTTCAGCGGCTACGTCGACGACATCGCCGACGAGCTGACCGACCGCCGCCGCCAGGACCACGAGATCGCCCTCGCGCGGCAGCGCCTCGCGACGTGCTACGCGGGCGGGCGGCGCGGCCCGCTCTTCGTCGCGCTCGGTGACGCCGTCGATCGCTTCGGCATCCCACAGCCATACTTCGAGGAGCTCATCAACGGCGTCGAGATGGACTTCACCATCGACCGCTACGGGACGTGGGCGGACCTGCAACTGTATTGCTACCGTGTCGCCTCGATCGTCGGGCAGATCTGCGTAGCCATCTTCGGCGCGAAGCCGCACCCGCGCGCCGGGGAGTTCGCGACAAGCATGGGGCTGGGGCTGCAAATCGTGAACATCATGCGCGACGTGCGCGAAGACGCCTCGCGCGGCCGCGTCTACTTCCCGGCGGACGAGTTGGCCGCCTACGGCCTCACCGCCGACGACATCCTCGAGTGCCGCTACGACGAGCGCTTCGCCGGCATGATGGCGGCGCAGGGGGAGCGCGCCCGCCACTACTTCGCGCTCGGCCGCAACCTGCTGCCATTGCTCGACGTGCGCTCCCGCATGTGCGTCAACGTGCTGCAGGGCGTCTACTTCGAGTTGCTGAAGCGCATCGAGTCGCGCGACTACGACGTGTTCTCGCAGCGCGTCGGCCTCAGCGGCCCCGAGAAGCTCTCCGCGATCGCGCGCCTGTGGCTCGGCGCGGCCCTGCTCGGGCGCGCCCGGGCGGGCTAGTCGCGGCGTAGCCGTGCGCGTCGGAATCATCGGGGCGGGCCTCGCCGGTCTCTCGGCGGGGCTCGAACTCGCCGACCGCGGCCACGAGGTCGAACTGCTCGAGCGACGGCCGTGGGCCGGGGGCTCGACCTACTCGTTCGCCCACGATGAGACGGGCGACGAGGTCGACAACGGCCAGCACGTCTTCATGCAGTGCACGACGGCCTACGTCGCATTCCTCGAACGCATCGGCACGCTGGGACTCACCCACCGCCAGGACCGGCTGCACGTACCCGTGTTCGACGAAGATGGCCGGCGCTCCGACCTTGGTGCGGCGAACCTGCCGCTCGGCCTGCACCTCGCGCCCGCGCTGCTGCGCTACCGGCACCTGACGTGGCGTCAGAAGGCGCAGATCGTGCGCGCATTCCTCGCGCTGCGCCTCATGCGCCGCGACGAACGTGACCGCCTCGACGGCATGACGTTCGAGGAGTGGCTGCGATCCCACGGCCAGTCGCCCGACACGATTCGCGAGTTCTGGGACTTCCTCGTCATCCCGACGCTCAACTGCCGGGCCGAGGAGTCGAGCGCGAGCCAGGCGCTGTTCGTGATCGAGGAGGGCTTCCAGCGCGACCCGGGCGCTGCCGCCCTCGGCGTCGCCGGCGTGGGACTCTCCACGCTGCACGTCGATCCAGCGGTGCGAGCGATCGAGGAGCGGGGTGGGACGCTCACCACCCGCGCACCGATCGATCGGATCGAGGTGGACGGCGGGCGGGTCGCCGCGCTCGTGCTGCGCGGCGCGGAGGAGCGGTCGTTCGACGCGTACGTGAGCGCCCTCGCCCCCTGGCGGCTGCTGGGGCTGCTCCCCGATGAGGTGCGCGGCGAGGGTGCGTTCGCGGACCTCGCGAGCTTCGAGCCCGCATCAATCCTGAACGTCCACCTCTGGTTCGACCGCCCGGTGGCGGACTTCGCGTTCGCCGCGTTCATCCGCTCCGAGGTGCAGTGGGTGTTCAACCGCAGCCGCGCGGGGGGCGAGGACGAGACGCAGGGACAGCACCTGGTCGTATCGATCAGCGCCCCCGGCGAGCTCTTCGAGCTGAACAGGGAGGCACTACGCGACCGGCTGCTGCCGCAGCTGCACCGCGCACTCCCCGCGTCGCGCGACGCGAAGCTGGCGCACTACGCGGTGGTGAAGGAGCCGGAGGCGACCTTCGTTCCGGCGCCGGGCCTGCAGCGTCCCGGCCCCCGTACGCCGCTCGCGAACCTCTACCTGGCAGGCGCTTACACGGACACGGGCTGGCCGGCGACGATGGAGTCCGCGGTGCGGAGCGGACTGGCGGCGGCCGCTGCCGTCGAGGAATCCTCAGGCTAGGCGTCGAGACGTCAGCAGTGGGGGCGGAGGCCTACCACTTCGTCGAGCGTTCGGCGTACACGTGGTCGGGCAGGCCGTAGGTGATGCCTTCCTCGTCGAACTGGGAGACGCCGAACAGACCCGTGAACCGGGCGAAGTTGCTGTCCGCGCGGCGCTTCTGGAACAGCCGGCTCAACAGGGTTTCGTAGCGCTTCTGCATCCGGAACCAGGGCAGCACACCGAACGTCATGCTCTTGGGGTACATGAGCTGGTCGGCCATCCCGTTGCCGATCAGGGCGCGCGAGACACTGAAGACGTACTTCGAGAGGCGGCGGCGCTCCCCGGGGTCCTCGATCCCGGCCACGAGCGGGGCCGAGTTGACCAGCGCATGCGCCATCGCGACGGACTCCATGCCGGGCTCCGGTTCGCACAGGCTGCCGATGCCGAAGATCCGGTCGGCGCTTGCCTCGTCGCGGAACAGGACCTCCTCGGGGATCCCCATTACGTATCCGTCGTAGCGCCAGACCTGCATGAAGCTCGCGCGCTCCTCCTCGTCGAAGACCGCGCCGAGGTTCTTGAGGTGCTTCAGCAGGCGCGCCGAGAACGCCGAGATGGCGTAGCCGAGGTGCGCGGAGCTGATGGGTACCCCCCACGCCTCGTGATCCCACTCGCCGGACTCGTTGAGCAGCCGCCTGATGGCGGCGTGCACCAGTCGCAGCCGGACCGTCAGCCTCCAGCCGTCGCCCGAGCGCTCGAGGCCGCCGGGGATGAACATCTCCACCATGTGGCGGTTGTTCTGCCGGAGACGCCGCACACCCTGGTCGCGGAGCCGCCCGGTGATGAAGAACGACTTGCTGATGTTCGTCGAGAATCCTTCGACCAGCGTTCCGCCCACCATGCTGCCGAGGACCAGCTGCGAGTTGCGATGGAACATCCTGATGCCCGGAATGAACGCACTATGGTCGACCCAGTCGGGCTCCTTCGATATCTCATGGAAGAACTCGCGCATGAACGGCGGGAGGTCGCGCAACTCCTCCTCGTCATCTGCATCCATCGCGACATGGAGGAGCTCCCGGGACCGCTCCTGGTCGAACTCCGAGAGCTTCGCCATCACCTCGTCGGCCAGCGGGTCGGCGATCTGTGTGTGCTCGACGTAGGTCGTCGCGAGTTTGGGATCGATGGCGCGGGCACCCTCGTACCCGGCCACGTAGTCGCTGGGGATGTCCATATACCCCACTCTACGGGCGCCTGATCTCCAGGCAGCATGCCCGTCTGCGTGCGTCGAAGTCGCTGCGGTGGGAGCGCAGGCGATCGTTGTCATGATATCGCGTTGCGCGCGGAACATACACGAGGTTCGAAGCGGCGGGCCGCGATTCGCTGTAGTTGGCGCCGGGTCCGGTCAGGCAGCTCCCTCCCGGAGCTCGCGCGCGTCCAGCAAACGCTCGGCCACCTCGCGCGCCTCGTCGAGGTCGGTGACGAACTGATCCTCGGGCACGCCCTCGAGCACGTTGAGCGCGTTCAGGGTGGTGGCGGGGAGGCCCTCCAGCCCCATCACGATGCAGTCCGTGTCCTCGGCAAGGGCGGTTTCGATCATGCTCTCGACGACCAGCGCCGCGCTGTCGTCGACGTAGATCGTGTCGGTGAAGTCCAGGATCACGACCTCGTGATCGCGGATATCGACACCGATGGTGCTGATCAGTTCGCTCGACGAGGCGACGGAGAACGTGCCGCGCAGCGCGACCAGCCCGACGCGCGCGGAGAATGCGTCCGCCTCCTCGTCGCTGCTCCATCTGCGCAGGAACGTCTGATCGAGCAGCGGCACGGAAACCACGCTGTCCAGCTGCAGCCGCTCAAGCGACCTCGCGCTGGCCATGCCGGCGGCGATCAGCCCGATCGCCACCGCCGTGACGAGGTCGAGGAAGACCGTCAGTCCGAGCGTGATGAACATCACCAGGAGGTGCTCGCGCTGGACACGGTGAATCCGTGTCAGGAAGCGCCAGTCGATGATGTCCCACCCCACCTTCATGAGGATGCCGGCCAGCGCCGCGTGCGGGATCGACTCGACGTACCGGCCCAGCCCGAGCACGAGCGCCAGCAGGATCGACGCTCGCAGGACGCCTGAGACCTGCGTCTGTCCCCCGGCGCGGATGTTGACCACCGTGCCCATGGTCGCGCCCGCGCCCGGCGTCGCGCCGATGAGTCCTGCGATGGTGTTGCCGATGCCCTGTCCCACCAGCTCGCGGTTCGGGTTGTGGCGAGTCCGCGTCATCGCGTCGGCCACCAGCGAGGTGAGCAGACTGTCGATCGATCCCAGCAGGGCGAGAATCAGCGCGGGCTCCACCGACCGCGCGAGCAGTCCCGGCGCGAACTCCGGCACATGCAGGCTCGGTAGGCCCGTCGGTACCTCGCCGATGACCGGGGTGTTGCTGAGCCACAGGACGCTGAGCGCCGTGCCCGCGATGAGCGCGGCGAGCGCGGGAGGCAGGTACCTCCGTAACTGGGCCGGCCACAGGATGCCCACGGCCAGGGTGACGAGGGCGATGGTCAGCGCATGGAAGTTCAGGTCGCCGATGGTCTCCGGCCACGCCCGGACGGCCTCGATCGGTCCGCCCGTGCGGACCGGCGCGCCCATGAACGGGATGGTCTGCAACAGGATGATGATCACGCCGATGCCCGACATGAAGCCGGAGACGACCGAGTACGGCGTGTAGGCCACGAACCGGCCGATCCGCATCACCCCGAGGCCGATCTGGATCAGCCCGGCCATGACCACGATCGTCAACGCCTCGGCGAGGCTCTCCGCGTGGGTCGTGACGATCACGGCCATGGCCACGGCCATGGGCCCCGTCGGCCCGGAGATCTGCGATTTCGTGCCGCCGAACACGGCGGCGAAGAATCCCACGGCGATCGCGCCGTAGATCCCGGCGACCGCCCCGAGCCCGGATGCCTCCCCGAATGCGAGGCCGACCGGGAGCCCGACCACGGCCGCGGTGACGCCACCGAAGAGATCTCCGCGGAGTGTCTGTGGGCTGTAGTTCATGGGTCGGTGTCGTCTCCAGACGCCGCCGGTTTCGCCTGGCGCGCTCGCGGGCCCGGCGAGACAAAGAAGGCGCACCCGTCCCGGACTGTCGGCGCGCATGCACCGGGGGCATCATCGCCGCCCGTGCTGAACTATTGCGTGCCGAATCATACAGGGCTTGCCGGAGCGCGGGGTGAAACTGGCACTCGGCACGTTTCGCGAAGCCGGGCTATGATGCGAACGAGCGCCCATCTCGAAGCGGCGTCTCTGGACTCGGTGGATATCTGGGTTCCCGCGCGCAGCGCGAAGAGACGCCTCGGCTTGGTGCGCTCCAACGACCGTGTAGTACGATGCGTCGAGTGCCGAGCTAGGGTTCAGGAGACGGGCCAATGGAAATCAGCACCGAGACAGATGGCGGGACCGTCGTAGCGACGCCGACCGGGCGCCTGGACGGGTCCAACGCGCGTGAGTTCCAGGACGCACTGGACGCGGTGGTCCAGGACACCGAGCGCGCTCTCATCCTGGATTTTGAGCAGGTCTCTTACATCAGCAGTGCCGGTCTCCGCGTTCTGCTCGTCACCGCTAAGGCCCTCCAGGGCAACGGCGCCGAGCTCGCGCTCTGCTCCCTCGACGACCCCATCCGCGAGGTGTTCGGGATCAGCGGCTTCGACAGCATCATCCCGATTCACGCCTCCCGCGCGGATGCGCTCGCCTCGGTAAAGGGGTAGCCCGCAGCCCATTGGCCCGGTGGCCGTCCGTTCCTCGAGGCGAGGCCGATGACGTACAAGATTCTGGTTGTCGACGACGAACCTGATCTCGAACCGCTCATGCTGCAGCGGATGCGGCGCCAGATCCGCTCTGGACGCTTCGAGTTCGTCTTCGCGGGCAACGGCGTGGAGGCGCTCGAGAAGCTCGCCGCGGACTCCACCATCGACATGGTCCTCTCGGACATCAACATGCCGCAGATGGACGGCCTGACCCTTCTGGAGCAGATCCCGGACGTCAACCCGAACCTCCGCGCCGTCATCATCTCCGCCTACGGCGACATGCAGAACATCCGCACCGCAATGAACCGCGGCGCCTTCGACTTCGTCACCAAGCCCGTCGACTTTGACGACCTCCAGGTCACGGTAGACCGCACCCTGGCCCACATCGAGGAGTGGCGCGCGGCGCTCGACAGCCGCGACAAGCTGGTTGCGCTCCAGAACGAACTCGACGTCGCCAGCAAGATGCAACAGTCCATCCTGCCGACCATCTTCCCGCGGACCTCGGACTACGAGACGTACGGCACCATGACTCCGGCGCTGGACGTCGGCGGGGACTTCTACGATGTCGTGCGCCTGCCGGACCAGCACATCGGCCTGGCAATAGCCGATGTCTCCGGCAAGGGCGTGCCCGCCGCGCTCTTCATGATGTCGAGCCGCACCCTCCTCAAGGGCACGGCCATCAGCTTTGACAATCCCGGACAGGTCCTCTCGGAGGTCAACTCGCTCCTGCAGGAGGACGACACCGACGGCATGTTCGTGACCATGCTCTACGCCGTCTACAACCCGGTGACGGGTGAGTTCACCTACGCGAGCGGCGGGCACGACGCCCCGCTTCTGGTGCAGGCCGACGGCACGTCCACCCTCCTGCCCCTCACCGGCGGCATCGCGCTCGGCGTGATCCCTGAGTTCGAGTACAAGCAGACGAGCCACGTCCTCCAGCCGGGCGAGACCATCGTGCTCTATACCGATGGCGTCACCGAGGCCATGAACGCGGGCGGCGAACTCTTTGGCATCGACGGATTGCAGACCTACTTCCAGTCCAGTCCCCCAGGCGATTCCGAGGCAACCGGCCTCCAGGTCATGGAGGCGGTGTCGGCGTTCGCGGGAGATGCTGCCCAGAGCGACGACATCACCTGCCTGACGCTCCGGAGGAGCTGACCGTGCCTGCGACGATGTCCCTCACGGTCCGGACAGCTCGCGACGAACTCGAACGCATCAACGCTGCCGTCGATCGGCTTGCCGAGCAGGACGACTGGCCGCCCGACCTCGTCTTCCGTGTCCGGCTCGTGCTCGAGGAGTGGAACCTCAACGTCATGGACCACGGGCACGATGACGACACGCACGAGATCGATATCGCGATGAGCTGCGACGACGACGCCGTCACCATCGAGATCATCGACGGCGGCAAGCCCTTCGACCCGCTGCACGACACCCCGGCACCCGATCTCACCTCCGCCGTCGGTGAACGCCGCGTCGGCGGACTGGGCGTGCACTTCATGCGCGAGCTGATGGACGAAGTGCGCTACAAGCGCGAGTCGGGGAAGAATCACCTGAAGCTGGTCACGCGCAAGGTCAGATGACCCGCCCGCCCCTCGCACGAGTCCTCCGGCTGTCCGCGGTCTGGCTGGTCGCCGCCTCAGCGTCCCTGCTGCTGGTCGCCTGCCCCGGCGACGACACCGAGCCCGACGGCGGCCCGCCACCGACCGCCACGGCCTCGCCTACCGCGACCCCAGATGACGGAACGTCCGGCGTCACATCCGAGAGCATCCTCTTCGGCCAGTCCGCGGCGTTCGAGGGGCCGGCGGCCGAGCTGGGGAGGAGCATGCGGCTCGGGATCCTCGCCGCCTTCCAGGAGGCCAACGAGGCCGGCGGTGTCAACGGGCGGCGCCTCGAGCTCATCTCCATGAACGACTCCTACGAGCCGGAGGCGGCCATCGCGAACACGCGGCAGCTCATCGAGGAGGACCAGGTATTCGCGCTGATCGGAGCCGTGGGCACACCCACGTCGCGCTCCACCACGCCGATAGCGGCGGAGGCCGGCGTCCCGAATATCGCTCCGTTCACCGGGGCGGCGTTCCTGCGCGATCCGTCCTGGGGCAACATCATCAACCTGCGTGCCTCCTACAACCAGGAGACCGAGGAGATGGTCGACCGGTTGATCAGAGACCTGGACATCACCAGCGTCGGGATCATGTACCAGGACGACTCCTACGGCCGCGCCGGGTATGGCGGGGTCGTCGCGGCGCTGGATCGCCGCGGCCTAGGGCCGAGTTCCATTGGGATCTACCCCCGCAACACCACGGCGGTGAAGACTGCGTTACTGGATCTGAGCGAGGGAAATCCGGAAGCCGTGGTCCAGATCGGCGCGTACGAACCGGTAGCCGAGCTGATCCTGTGGGCACGGGAGGTGGACTGGGAACCCGTCTTCCTGAACGTATCGTTCGTCGGCAGCAACGCTCTTGCTCGCGCACTGGGCTTCCGGGGCGTCGGCGTCTTCGTGACGCAGGTCGTCCCCTTCCCATGGGACGACACACAGCCCGTGGTTGCCGCATACCAGCGTGCGCTCAAGGCCCACGACCCGGAGGCGGAGCCGGGGTTCGTCTCGCTCGAGGGCTACATCGCGGGGCGGCTCGCTATCATCGGTCTGGAGCGATGCGGGGCCGAGGTCGACCGATCGTGCTTCCTCGACAGCATCCTGGGGGCCGAGGAGCTCGATATCGACGGATTCCCACTGTCGTTCGGTGAGGGCGACAATCAGGGCTCTGATGCAGTGTTTATGACGGTCATTGGCTTCGACGGACGCTACTATCAGGTCAAGACATTGCGTGGGGTAGCAACCCCGGAGTAGCGATATGACGTACCTCAGGCGCCTGCTCGCCAGCCGGCGAAGGATCTCCACCCAGCTCTACCTGGCCTTCGCAGGAGCGGTCCTGCTGACGCTCGCCGCCACCCTCGTCGGCTGGTTCTCGTTCAACCGGGTGGGGGAAGTACAGGACAACGTGAACGAGGGCAGCGTGCCGGAGATGGCCGCCGCCTTCGGAGCCGCGCGGCACAGCGGCGTGCTGGTCGCAGCGGCTCCCAACCTCACGGTCGCCGCGACGCCCGAGGAGTTCGCCCAGGTGAGCCGCGACATCGACATCGCCTACGCTGCGTTCGCGGAGCAGGTGGAGGCGCTTGAAGGGACCGATAGCGATCCCGCGCGGGTGGCAAGCATCGGTGCCCACGCCGACACGCTGATCGCCAACATCGAGCAATTGGAGAATGAGACCGCGGGGGTCTTCGCCCTGCGGTCGAAGCGCGAGTTGCTTGAGGCGGAGCTCGCGAACGTGCGCTCGGAGCTCGGGATCGCGCTCGCGCCGGCCATCGACAACCAGCTCTTTTTCATCCTGACCGGCTATAGCGTGATCGCGGAGGACCCCGCCGAGCGCGAGGAGCACTTCTCGGAAGCCCAGCTCGTCCAGTACCGGCGGCTGTCGGAGCTCCACGGCGACGTCAACATCGCCACGGAGCTGCTGGCGAATGCCTTCACGCTGTCCGATCCCTCGCTGATCGAGCCGCTCCGCGAGCGCTTCGAGGCCACGATCACCCGCATCGAGCGGAACCTCCCGCCGCTTGAGGGCACCGCGTTCCACTACGAGTCGGCAGCGGCGTTCGAGCGGCTCGTCGAACTCGGATCGGGCGAGGACAGCGTCTTCGACCTCTTCGCCTCGGAGCTGACCATCATGATGCGGCAGGAGGAATTGCTGAGCCAGAACCGTGACGTTTCGCTGGAGTTGAACGGAGAGGTCACGGCGCTCATCAGCGCCGCCCAGGCAAGCGTCCAGGACGCCACCAGGGGTTCGGCGCAGGCGATGCAGACCGGCCTGATCCTGCTGCTCGCCATCAGCGCGCTCAGTGTCGCCAGCACGGTCATGATCGTCCTGGTGTTCGTGCGGCGCGTGCTCCTGCGGCGCATCGGCATGGTCTCCGACTGGATGCGCAGCATGGCCGGGGGCGACCTCGAGACGACCGTCGACGTCGGCGGCCAGGACGAGGTCGCGGAGATGGCCGCGGCGCTTGAGGTCTTCCGGCGGCACGCGCTGGAGGTCCAGCGCCTCAACCTCGTCGAGCAGCTGGCGGAAGAGCTGCAGGGCAAGAACGATGAGCTCGAATCTGTGCTTGCTCAGCTGGAGACAGCGCAGGACCAGATCGTCATGCGCGAGAAGCTGGCCGCCCTCGGCGAGCTCACCGCGGGCGTGGCGCACGAGATCCGCAACCCGCTCAACTTCGTGAAGAACTTCTCTGAAGCCTCCGGTGACCTGGTCGAGGAACTCAAGGAAATCCTCGAGGAGGAGGGCGTCGAGCTCAGCGAGGAGCAGCGCGGGTACGTCGACGACATCACGGACGACCTCGTGAGCAACGTGGAGCGCATCCGCTCGCACGGTGAGCGCGCCGACCGGATCGTCAGCGACATGCTGCAGATGGGTCGGGGCGGCCAGGAGCTCCTCCCCACTGACATCAACGCCCTGCTGGAGGAGCATGCGCGGCTCGCCTACCACAGCGCGCGCGGCACCAACCAGGAGTTCCAGCTCGACATCAAGGAGGAGTTCGACCCCGAAGTTGGAGAGCTGGAGGTCGTCCCGCAGGACCTCGGCCGGGTCTTCCTGAACATGGTCAACAACGCCGGCTACGCAGCACATGAGCGGCGCATGTCGATCGGAGACGGCACCATCGGCATCGGCAAGTTCATGCCCACCCTCACGCTGCGCACGAAGCGCGAGGGGGACATGGTGGAGATCCGCATCATCGACAACGGCATAGGGATGCCGCCCGATGTGATCGAGAAGATCTTCAACCCGTTCTTTACCACCAAGCCGACGGACCAGGGCACCGGCCTCGGGCTCGCGATCTCGGCCGACATCATTCGCCGGCACGGCGGCAGCATCCGCGTCGAGTCGGAGCCCGGCGAGGGCACCGAGATGATCATCGACCTGCCGGTGGAGCGACCCGCCGACGTCGAAGCGACGCCCGAGGAAGTCCCGGTCTGACCTCCGCCGAGCCCGCCGACCCACGCATCGTCGAGGTCGACTCCGAGCGTGGCGCCATCCGTTGGGTGATTATCTAGTTGACACAAGGCGCGCGCTCCCCTAGGATGGCTTCATGGGAA
>VXTU01000060.1 GCA_009837285.1 Chloroflexota bacterium
CCGACCGCGAGGAGCTGGACGAGAGCGACCGCGAGACACTGAAGAGCGCACGCGGCGGCGTCGAGCTGGACGTAAATTGCGGTCTTCACCCCGGCGCTCGGCAAGACCAGCGAGGAGGTCGAGGCAGCGAAGGAGGGACGGCACGCTCCGCGACCTGCTGGCGGAGGTGAATAGCATTGCCCTCGCGGTTGCTCGAACCTTCGCTAACTCGCCGCATCGGGCGTCTATAGCGGGACCGCCCACCGGAAAGTTCGCAGTACGGTACGCTTAGGCCCACCACTTCCGGTTACGCGCAGCGGCGTACCGCGAACCGATCGCTACCCTCCCCTGGCTGCCGCGGCTGCAAGACATTGCCCGCCGCTGAAGGACTGCGTGCGCAGTGGCCCGACGGCAGCGGAAGCGTGATCCCCGACGTCGAGGCGAACCAGCGCCTGGTCGTCCGTCAGCCGGATCCGTAGGCAGCGGGCGCCACCCCTCCGCCCCTCTAGCTACCCGGCGTCCACGAGTAGATCTGCGCGACGCTGCCCCCCATGAGGGCGGCTCGCTCTGACTCCGTGAGTTGGTCGGTGACGCGGAACGCGTCGACACCCTGCTCGTAAGTCAGGAACTCGACCGCGCGGGTCCAGTCGGTTCCCCACATGCACCGCTCGAACCCGAATGCCCGGAAGACCTGACCCAGGGGCTCCCAGATGTCGTCGTAGGGAAACGGTTCCCGCGACAGCGTGCACGCCCCCGACACCTTGATGGCGACGTTGTCGAGTTCCGCCAGTTCGAGGACGGCGGGCAGGTCGGCGAAGGGTTGGTCGAGTAGCGGCGGCTCGAAGGGCTGGGGGAGGCCCAGGTGGTCGATCACGACCCGGGTGTTGGGATGGCGCCGGGCGAGCTCCCTGGTCAGATCGAGCTTCCGCCAGCACAACACGTTGATCGGAATGTCGTTCGCCGCTCCCGCGGCCAGGATCTGATTGAGCCCGGGGTGATCGGCCGTCACGTCGGGATCCATATAGCTCAACATCATGCGTGCCCCGACGACCCCAGGGCTCGCCGCCCAGCGGGCAACTTCGTCGCCGATGTCGGAGGCTTCCGGGTCGATCGGCTTGATCAGACCGAAGCGCCCGGGATGCCGGGCGTGCACTTCGAGCGCGTAGCTCGCGTCGTAGCGGTACATGCTGTGCGGGGAGACCAGGAGCGCGCCGTCGACGCCAAGGGCATCCATCGCCGAGACCATGTCGTCACCGGTCACCTCGGAGGGGCCGACGAGCGTCCCGGCCCAGGGTCGCTCGGGGCGGTCTCGTTCGTACGCGTGAACCTGACAGTCGATCGTGAGCAATTCTCAAGTCCTTCTTGTGGGCCCGCCACGCGGTCGCCACCGATCGCAGTTACGTCTGCATGATCTGGATCAGGTTGCCGCAGGTGTCGTCAAAGACCGCAATCGTGACGTTGGCCATTTCTGTTGGCTCCATCACAAAGGCTACGCCCAGTGACTTCAGTTTCTCATACTCTGCACGGGTGTCCGTAACGCTAAAGGACGCCGCCGGGATGCCCTGGTCGAATATCCCGTTCTGATATTCCTGTGCCACCGGGTTGTCATTTGGTTCAAGCAGAAGCTCGGTTCCGTCCGGGTCATCGGGCGAGACGACGGTAAGCCACTTGAATTCCCCCACGGGCACGTCGTGCTTCTTCACAAAGCCGAGGGTCTCCGTGTAGAACCTCAGGGCTTCGTCCTGGTCACTTACGAAGACGCTGGTGAGTGTGATGCGCATTGCTGGCAACCCTTTCTATTCATAGCGTCATTTGAGCCATCGATCCGTGATGGATCTGAGGGGTGCATCGTTGAACACAAGCATCCGATACTTGCCACGCTTCTCTGAGCCTACGAGCCCTGCTTGTTCCAGGAGATCAATGTGCTTGGCCAGGGCCTGCCGGGAGATGGTGACTTCATGCCGCATGATCAGGCGTGCCGTGAGCTCGTAGAGCGTCTGCTCCTTGCGCTCAGAGAGCTCGTCCAGCATCAGCCTCCGTGTCGGGTCCGCGAGTGCCTTGAAGACCAGGTCGTTGTGCATGCGCGCCGACAATACGCAACCACAGGGTTGCGTGTCAACGGCGAGGTCTCCACTGTGGCCGCAGGCCGGGCCAATCCACACTAGGGCGAGGGGCGAGGAGGTTGTTCGAGTCCCGCGCTGAGGGACTACCTTTCCGCGGCCTCTTCAGCCACGGCCTCCCGCCCGAAGCGCTCGATGGCCTCGAGGGTCTCGTGTACGTCTTCCCAGTCCGTATTGTGGTTGAGGATGCACATCCGGAGTGCGAAGCGATCCCGCAGCATCGTTGACGACACCAGCGCGGGCTCTTCCCAGAAGAGCCGCGCGAGCACGGTCCGATTGATCTGCTCCACGGTTGCTCCTCCGAGGTCGGCGTCCTCGGGGTTCACCCGGAAGCACACAATACCCAGTGACGTAGAGCTCAGGCCCTCCAGGACGGGGCTCGCGCGCACATACGCGTCGGCTCGTTCGGCCAGCTCCAGGCCCTTCGAGACGGCCCGTCGGAACGCGGCCATGCCGAACACCTGGACCGACATCCAGACCTTCAAGGCCCGAAATGCGCGGCTGACCTGCGGCCCCCGGTCCCCGAAGTTCGGGTGATTCGCACCCCACACCGTGTCCTGCAGGATGTCGGGCCGCACTTCGAATGCGTCCGTGAGCGTGCTCGCGTCCTTCACGAGCACGCACCCGGCCTCGTACGGCTGGAAGAACCACTTGTGGGGGTCCAGGCCGATGGAATCGGCCCGCTCCATGCCACGCAGCAGCTTCCGCCCTTCGTCGGTCACGACTGCGAAGCCACCGTACGCCGCGTCCACGTGCAGCCAGATGCCTTCGGACTCGCAGAAGTCCGCCATCTCTTCCAGTGGGTCGATGGCCCCCGTGCTGACCGTTCCCGCGCTGGCACACACGACCATGGGACTGAAGCCCGCGGCGCGGTCGTCCGCCACGGCCCGACGGAGGCTGTCCATGTCCAGGCGGAAGTGCTCGTCGCTCGGAATCGTCCGCAGGCATTCGGGCCGAACGCCGATGATCATGGCGGCGCGGTGCAGCGCAACGTGACCCCGGTCGCTCGTGTACACGGTGGCGCGCTCGGGGTGGCCGGCCGCCTCACGTGCGGCCACGAAGGCGTCGACCGTGCTGACCGATCCGCCGCTCGTGAAGAGTCCGCCGGCGCCCTCCGGATACCCGACCCAGCGCCTGAACCAGTCGATCACCACCAGCTCGACCTGGCTCGGGCCGCTCGCCGTCAGCCAGGTCACCGCGTTGATGTTGAAGCCGGCGGCCATGAAGTCGGCGATCACGCCGGGCCAGGTGGGCGAGGAGGGCACGAAGGCAAAGGAGCGTGGATGATCCAGCCGGGCGGCATAGGGGAGGATCTCGCTCGCCGCCTGCTGGAGCACCTCCGTCGCAGGTCGGCCCGCCTCCGGGGCCTCCTCCATCAGCGCAGACTCGAGTCCCTCGCGAAACTCACCATCCCAAGCATGTTCCGACGACAGGTTCTCGCTGCGCTGCACCAGCAGCTCCGCCGCCATGCGCGCGAGATCCAGCATCTGGTCGGGCGCCATCTGGAGGTCTTGTTGGGACATAGTCGCTTCCTGAGAGCTTCCCTGGAGATGAGCGGACGTCACGGCAAGTAGCCGTGAGATCAGCGAGGATGCCGCAAACCTATCAAAAGTTGCCCGGCTAAGGAACTGCGAACGTCGGCTGTTTCTGTAGTGATCCCTGACGGCGGGGCCGCCGGTCAGCGGGACGTTCGCAGTACAGTACGTGCAGCCCGCCGGCGGTTGCCCCGGAGCAGGATGCACGCGCAGACAGGTGGAGCGTGACGATGAGTACCGCGCGGGTCGTCATCGTGGGTGGGGGCTTCGCCGGGCTCAGCGCCGCCTACGAGCTGATGAAGCGCGGCGTCACCCCACTCCTGCTCGAGGCCGAGGACCGCGCGGGTGGGCGCGGCAAGGGCGAGCGGGTGGACGGCTTCTCGCTGGACATGGGCGCCTTCGTCTTCACCTCGACGTACGACACCGCGTTCCGGATCTGTGAGGAGCTGGGACTCCCGCTGGTACCGTCGACGATGAAGTTCGGCCACTACCGCGAGGGGCGGTGGGTGACCACTACGCCAGACCAGTCGCCCTGGAACTGGATACGGCACTTTCGCACCGCCATCACCATGGGCTTCCTCTCCCCTGCGGGCATGCGGTCGAGCTACCAGGTGATCCGGCAGATCCGTCGTGAGGCCGAGTACCTGAGCTTCGCCGGCGACAGCCCCCTCGCCGAGATCGACGACGACGAGAGCTTCGGCGACTACCTGGACCGGGTCGGCGTGCCCGACAACCTTCGCGTCACGCTCAAGGGGCCGCTCGACATGATCCTCGGCGACCCGGAGCCCGCGGGACAGGCGCTGATGCGCGCGTACATCGGCGAGACGATGCTGCACGAGGGCCGGGTGTACATGCCCGAGCGCGGCATCGGCTCACTGAGCGCGGCGCTCGCCGATGCCTGCGCCGAGGCGATTCGCGTGAACACCCCCGTACGGCGCATCGTCGTGGCCGACGGGAGGGTGACCGGCGTCGTCGTGGACGGCGAGACCATCGAGGCGGCCGCGGTCATCTGCGCCGTCCCGGGCACGAAGGTCCCCGACCTCATCCCCGACCTGCCGGAGGAGACTCGGCGCGCACTCGGCACCGTCAGCTACTCCACCGGGTGCCGGGTCGTGATCGGCCTCGACCACCCGCCGCTCCCTCCCGGATGGCATGGGGCGCTGTACCCCGAGGACGATGACACGCCGCTGCTGCTGGACCGGTCCGTCTTCCTGCCCGACACCGCGCCTCCCGGCAAGGGTCTGCTCGACCTGCTGATCGGCCGCGACCGCGCGAAGGAGCTCATCCCGCTCGGCGACGAGGAGATCAAGCGCGAGCTGCTGGGCGCCGCTCGCCGGAAGGCGCCTCCGGGCTCCGCTCTCCCCGACGACGACGAGGGCCTGTTCTATCGCGTGTACCGCTGGGACGAGGCGCTGTGCATGGGCGAGCCGGGCATGCTCGCCGCGATGGCGAAGATCCCGGGGCAGCTCGCGGGACGCATCGATAACCTCTTCCTCGCGGGCGACTACATGGGAGTGCCGTCGGTCAACGGCGCCCTCTCCAGCGGCGAGCGTGCGGCGACCGAGGTCGCGGACCTGTTGGCGTCTCGGACCCGTCAGGCCGCGCCGCCCAGCTGACTTGCGAGAGCGCCCCCGTCCGTTCGAAGGTGGTGTACCGTTTATCGCCGAGTGAGGCCCACCACGACGGGACGCGCGGACGTCGCTGCATCGGGGGACGGCATGTTGCGGAGCCGGACGGCACTGGGAGTCATCGTCGCGTTGTCGCTCGTCCTGGCGGCGTGCGGCGGGTCGGGCGAGGAGGCGAGCGACGCCGGGCCTGCGGCAACGCCGGCGCCCACGCAGGCCCCCGCTGCCACGCCCACGGCGCAGCCCACCGCCACGGCGCAGCCTGCCGCCGCCGACGAGGCAACCGGCGACGACGACGAAACCACCGGCGACGAGGCGACCGCCGACGACGAGGCCTCCCCCACTCCAGCGGCCACGCAGGCAGCCTCGGACGCATCGGAGGCCGAGGCCACCCCGACCGCAGGACCGACGGCTCCCCCGGTGGACGTCGTTGAACAGATCCGTGAGCGGACCGAGGCGATGTGGGAGGTCTACAACTCGCACGACGCCGACGCCCTCGCAGCGTTCTACGAACCGAGCTACTGGAAGGCGGAAGAGGAGGAGGTCCGCGCCAACATGCGGCCCTTCCGGAACTTCGGCATCAGTATCAGGCCAGAGGAGACCTCGCCGCCCACGGAGATCGCGCCCGGCCAATGGGAGATCAGGCAGACCGGACACTTCCCGCTGGGTTCGGTCAAGCTGGCGTTCGTCTGGCAGGAGTTCGATGGAGTCTGGCTGCTGATCCACACCGAAGCCGAGTAGGCCGCGTCCGACGGCGGTCCACCGGGAGCGCCGCCGACTAGTCTCCTTCGACCTGCACCGTGATGATGTCGATGTTGTGGTACTTCTGGTGGCGGACGGAGGAGGCGTAGTGGCGGAGTAGCCGGAAGGAGATTTCGCGCTCGTCCTCGATCTCGGGTTGTTCCGGCAGGTACGCCAGGCTGTCCTCGAGGTTCACGTCCCCGAAGACCGCGGCGAACTCAAGCTCCGCGACCCCGTCCGCGAGGTCGGCCCCGACGACCAGCCTTCTGCCGTCGTGTGCGGCGTCTCCGTCTTGGAGCAGGCTGGCAAGGGTCTCCTCGCCGGCCGAGCGCAGCCGGTCGGTCGATGCCTCGCTCCACCCGATCCGTGACGCGAACGAATTCAGGAATTCGTCAATGTCCGGCAGGGCCGACGGGCTCAGCTCGAGCCGGATCCGCCTGCGATGGCGCGACAGTCCGACGAACTGGATCAGGACGATGGCGACGATGCCGCCGACCACCATGCCGTTGCCGAGAATCGTGCCCAGCGACCCGGCGAGCAGGTCCGGGAACACGAACTTGTACTCGAACCCGATGCCCATCCAGAACGCCAGCCCGACGATCAAGGTCTTCTGCTGGTCCAGCCCATCCTGCACCACCGTCTTCAGGCCCTCGACGAACACGAGGGCCAGGAACACGATCACGTAGGCGCCGACCACCGGCGCCGGAATCGCCAGCAGCAGGGCGGCGATCTTCGGGAAGAAGGCGGACAACATCAGGGCTCCGCCTGCGTAGAGTCCCACCCGCCGGGCGGCCACGCCAGTGAGCGCGATCAGGGGAATGCTGGAGGAGTAGGTCGTGTTGGGCACGGTTCCGGCCAGGCCCGAGAGCGTATTGCCCAGGCCGTCTGCATTGAGGGCGCCCTGGATCACCCGAAAGTCAGTCGTCCGTGCCCGCCTGCGTGACACCTGCTGCACCGCGACCCCGTCCCCGACCGTCTCCAGCGCGCTGACCAGCGATACGAGGGCGAACGTCAGCAGGAGCGCCCAGAACTCGGCGCCCAGGTCCAGGCTCAACCCCGGCCACGCCATCTCCGGCAGCCCGATCCACGCCGCGTCGACCACGCTCTCGTAGTCGTACAGGCCATAGAACGACGACGCGACGCAGCCGACGACGACACCCACGAGCGGCGCCCACAGCTGGACCGCCTTCGGCGCGCGTAACGCCAGCGGGGTGACCGCTCCAACCGTGACGGCCGCGATGAGGGGGGCGGCAACGTCGGGCGTGGACTCGGGGACATTCGCCAGCATGTTGAACACGATCGGCGCGGCCATCGCCGCCAGCAGCATGATCACGACGCCCGACACCAGCGGGGTAATCACCCGTCGCAGCAACGCCAACTGCGCCGCCAGCAGGAAGTAGGACGCCGACGAAGCGAGGACGAGCGTCGCCATCATGGCCGGTCCGCCCGCGTCCAGGGCCAGGACGCAGATGACGAGGAACGTGGGCGAGGTGCCCATGAAGAGGATGTACCCGGAGCCGAAGCGGCCGATCCGGGCCGACTGGAGCATCGTGATCGCCCCACTGATCACCACCGCCGCAAAGACCGCCCAGGTGAGGTAGTCGTCGGGCTGGTCGGCGGCCCGCGCGATGATCGCGACGGTCACGACGATCGGGGCCACGAGGATCGCGGTCGCTTGCAGCCCCAGACCCGCGGAGAGCAGGTGAGGGGGGCGCTCCTCGGGCTCGTATCTCAGGTGCTCGTTCACGTTCGTTATCCCGGTCTGATTCCAGGTCGCACTGTGACACAGAGCATCGGCTGGTCACAGAGCGGCACTCAGGTCTGGACTCGCCGAATGGCACGTTGTCGCGTGATCGGAGCGCCTGTGACGGCTACCGTGTAGCCCGGCCCGCCGGGCTGACGTGAACGGCCCACCGCATGCACGAGGATGGACCCATGACACTCAGCATCTACCTGAACTTCAACGGCCACTGCCGTGAGGCCTTCGAGTTCTACCGCTCGGTTTTCGGCGGCGACTTCGAGAACCTCCAGACGTTCGGGGACGGCCCGGACGACCTCGTCGTTCCGGAGGACGAGCGGGACCATGTGATGCACGTCTCGCTTCCCGTCGGCGACAGCGTGCTCATGGGGAGCGACACGCCGTCGTGGTCACCGGAGCCGACACGGATGGGGAACAACTTCTCCATCTCCTACTCTCCGGCCACACGCGAGGAGACCGACGAGGTCTTCGCGAAGATCTCCGAGGGCGGCACGGTCACGATGCCGCTCGAGGACATGTTCTGGGGCGCATACTTCGGAAGCTGCACGGACCGCTTCGGCGTCAGCTGGCAGCTCAACTGCGAGCCGCCGGAGTAGCCGCGAGGATCGCGTCTGGGCTTGCGATCTGGAGACCTGCGGGCGCCGTCGCTTCCTCCTGCGGAGCGCCCTCCGGGCCGATGAGCGTCCCGCCGCTGCAAGACCGGAGCTCGTTTACGGAGTAAACTAATCGTAATCGAGGGCGCCCGGGGGGCTAACCGGAGGGGCAAGCGTCATGCTGCGGTTTGCGGAAGAGATCATCCTGCTCCTGCTCGGTGACGAGGACGGCAGGTTCGCCCACACGCGCAGCTGGACGCTGGACTACGCGCTTGCCGGCGCGGTCCTGATGGACCTCGCGATGGAAGACCGCATCGATACCGACCTCGAGAACCTCATCCTCCTCGACGCGACACCGCTCAGCGACGACCTGCTGGATCCAACGCTGCGTGACATCTCCGCCGGCGGGCAGCAGGACATCCGCTACTGGGTGGAGCACACCGCCCAGCGCGCTGCCGAGATCCGCGAGGAAGCGCTGAACCGCCTGGTGGGACGCGGCATCCTCGAGCGTCGCGACGACCGGCACCTCTGGGTGTTCCGCTCGCGGCGCTACCCGGCGGTGGACGGCACCGCCGAGCGCGAGGTCAAGCTGCGCATCATGAGCATCCTCTTCAGCAACGAGATTCCGAGCCCCCGCGACGTGATGATCATCGCCCTGGCCGAGGCGTGCGGCATCTTCAGCGACCTGCTGTCCCGGCAGGAGCTTGAGCGCGCGGCCCCGCGCATCGAGCAGGTCCGCAGGCTGGACCTCATCGGGCAGGCGATGACCCGGGCGATCCTGGACATCGAGCTGTCCGTGGCGGCCTCGGTCCAGGCGCGGATGTACTACTAGGGTCGACTGACCTCAACGGCTCAGGACTCCCGCACCAACTGACCCGGGCGACCATCCGGCGTCCGATGGCGCTCGTCGCTACTCGGCGGGGAGGGCGCCTTCGAGGTGCTCGCGAAGGTTCCCCCACCATCCGCGGTCCACGCCGTGATGGACGTAGTACCCGCCGTCCTCGTGTTTCCTGATGCGCCCCGCCATCGCGACGAGTTCACCCACCGCGATCTGCTCGAAGGCCGCTCCGGAACCACGCAGGCGCACCTGCAGCGTGTAGTCCACGCGATCCGTCTCCACGATCAGGTCGCCGTTGCGCTCCTGCGCGGTCACCACCCCGTGGACGCCGACGCATGCATTCCGGTAGAGCTCCGGAGCGGTTCGCCACTCCTCGATTTCGGGGATGGGCGGTGCGTCGAGCGGGCACGGCTCGACGACCGGCGAGCTGAGGCGGAGTCCGGCCACAACGGCGGCGACCATGAGCACAACGACAACGAGCTGGCGAAGCAGCCACAGCAGGCAGCCGCCGCATCCCGGCTGCTCCTCGCCGATGGCTTCAATGGGGGACCCGGCTGCGTCAGGCGCCTGCATCATGGCGCGTACTCTACGTCAGACCGTTGCGCCTGCCACCCTGCATCCGTGGCCTTCCGTACGTGCCCGGGACGACGCGGACTCCTCCCGCGCCTCCGCAGGTCACTCCCGACCGCGATCACAAGGGCCAATGCAAGGGCGCCGACCGGCGGGTCGGCGCCCGCACCGTGTGTGGCGACGAAGACGGCAGCGCCGAACCGGCGCTGCCGTTACCTATGCGCTGACGTGGGGGCCCGCCGAAGCGGGCCCGGCCTAGCTGCCGTTGACGATGGCCTTCAGCTTCGAACTCGCCGTGAACTTCGGCGCGTTCGACGGGGGCACGACGACGGACTCGCCGGTGCGAGGGTTGCGGGCCATGCGCTCACCGCGGGATACGCGGCTGAACTTGCCGAGGCCCGGGTAGGACACGTCCTCACCCATGCTGACGCTCTGGGCGACGACGTCGCGGAACCCGTTGAGGACGCGCTCGGTCTCGGCGTTGGTCGACCCGGACTTCGCCGCGACCTCTGCGATCAAGTCTGCCTTGTTCATATGGAACCCCTTTCGACCCGCCTCGATACCTGCGGGCGCATAAAAGAGTACGCGCATATGCACGTGATTGACTAGGCCCTGCAAGGGAAAAACGGCGGATTTCCCGACTGAGTCGTGACTCAATCGTGCCGTTTTCGAACGGATCGTAGCAACGTGGGCGCCTTGGTACCGGGCGCCGGGGCCCCACGAGCCCTACGCAATGAAGCGGCCCCGGCGTGGGCCGGGGCCCCACGAGCCCTATGCAATGAAGCGGCCCCGGCGTGAGCCGGGGCCGCTGTGCGCGTCACGGTCGCCGCTCTGCGTCGGGCTAGCTGCGAGGCAGCCCCAGGCCGCGGGTGGCGATGATGTTGCGCTGGATTTCGCTGCTGCCGCCGGCGATCGTCATCGGGATCGCGTCGACGTAGCCGTGCGTGAAGCGCGCGCGCATCGGCGTGAGCTCGCCCTCCTGGTCCCACAGGTTGGCGTAGAGGCCGAAGACGCGCGTGCCCGTGCGCTGCAGCCGCTGCATCGTCTCGGTCCCGAACATCTTCACCATCGAGGCTTCGTAGTTCGGGATCAGCCCCGCGCCCTGCATCGAGGCGACGCGTAGCGAGAGGTTCGCCGCGACCTCGGTCGCGATCCACGCCTCCGCGAGGTCACCGCGCACGCTCGGGATGTCGAGGCGGCTCTGCAGCGCGCCCTGCTCCGTCTGCACGTACGCCATCAGGTGCTCCATCGAGACGCGGTCGTTGACCGCGCTGTCCACCGAGGAGCGCTCGTAGTCGAGGAGGGTCATGCCGACATACCAGCCGCGGTTCTCCTCGCCCACGATGTTGTTCGCGGAGGTGCGCACGTCCTCGAAGAACGTCTCGTTGAAGATGTGCTTCCAGGACATGCTGATCAGCGGCCGCACCGTGAGGCCCGGCGACTTGATGTCGTCGAAGAGCAGGAACGAGATGCCGCGGTGCTTCGGCGCGTCCGGGTCGGTGCGCACGAGCGCGAACAGCTTGTCCGCGAACTGCGCGCCCGAGGTCCAGATCTTCTGGCCGTTGACCACGAACTCGTCGCCGTCGCGGGAGGCGCGGGTCTGCAGGCCCGCGAGGTCCGAGCCAGCGCCCGGCTCGGAGTAGCCCTGCGCCCAGGCGACTTCGCCGGAGAGGATCCCGGGCAGGTACTTCTCCTTCTGGTCGTCGGTGCCGTGCACGATGAGCGTCGGACCCAGCAGCGAGACGCCGCCGCCGCCGACGACCGGCGCCGCGGCCTTCGCTAGCTCCTCCTTATAGATGTACTGCTCCCACGAGCTCAGGCCCGCGCCGCCGTACTCCTTCGGCCAGTGGGGGGCGACCCAGCCGCGCTCGGCGAGTGCGCGCGACCAGTCCTCGGCGGCGCCGCGGCGGGTGGCGTCGTCCGACTTGCGGTCGGCCTGCCAGCCCTCCTCGAACATTCCGCCGCCCTGCTTGGCAATCTCCTGGTAGTGCTCCGGCAGGCCGTCGCGGATGACCTGCTGCACCTCCGCGCGGAACGCTGCCTGCTCTGGGTTGTCTGACCAGTCCATGGTGTCCCCGGTTTCTCCATCAGCGCCCCGGCTACCCCGCCGGGACGCCGCCATTCTACGCGCTGCGACGGGCCATGTGCGTCCGTTTCCGGCTGCGGGCCAGGCGAACAACCCTCGTCCCGCCTCGCTCCCCCGACACCCTCTCCCGCATTACGGGAGAGGGTTGGGGTGAGGGTTTGATAGCCGCACGTCACGTTGGCCGTCGCCCCGGACCCCCCTC
>VXTU01000085.1:0-53168 GCA_009837285.1 Chloroflexota bacterium
GCCGGCTAACGGCCGGGCGGCGCGAGCCGACGGAAAGTGCCACAGAAACATACCGCCGCCGCGTCCCTCGGGGTGCGGGGGTAAGGGTGAAATGGTGCGGTAAGAGCGCACCGGCGTCCCGGAGACGGGGCGGCCGGGCAAACCCCACCCGGAGCAAGGCCAAATAGGGGAGCGTTCGGGGCGTCCGGCTCCGCTCCCGGGTAGGCCGCTGGAGGCGGCGGGCAACCGTCGTCCTAGATGGATGGCCGTCGCCGCCCCTGGGGCGGTACAGAATTCGGCTTACAGGCCCCCTGGCCCCAACAAAGGTGTGGTACACTCCCCCCAGTCCCTGGTAGGAGTACTGCATACGTGATGAGAGTGCGCCATGTCTGACGTCGAGGTCTTTTACAACGCAGGCGAGTTCCAGGAGGACGAGCCGGCCAACGCCGGGCTGGAAGACCTCTCGCGGGTCAGGAACCGGCTGGCGGAGGCGGCGGCCACGTACAGCGTCGTCGACGCCGGGGAACTCACAGAGCAGGACCGCGAGGAGGCGTACCTGAGCCGCGCCGTCCGGCCCTCGGTCAGCAGGCGTTACCGGGTCCGGCGCATCTTCGGGACGAACAAGTACCCGGGGCAGTACTTCGGAGGCGCGGTCCCGGCGCTGGTGGTGCTGGAGGACGGCCGCCCCGTGGATGTCTACCCGCACGAGGAACAGGACGGAACCATCGTGACCATTCGTGACTACCTGGACGGCCTTGGGGGAGAGGCGCGCACCGGCGGCCAGGACCTTGCGCGCCGTATGGACGCGCTGAGCGCGCGCATCGCCGGCTACGGCGCGGTGGGCGCCACAGCCAGCGAACTGGTGGAGGACGGGCGCACCCGCTGATGACGGCTGATGTCCGGCCCACCCTTCGCGCCGCGCGGGCAGTCCGAGCTTGACCGCGCGGGCGCCGTCGCGCCGCTACGTGATCGACGCCTCGGTCGTCGTGAAGTGGGTGCTGGACGACGAGGAACACGTCGAGCAGGCGCGTGCGCTGCGGGACGCCTGCCTCATCGACGGCACGGTCGAGTTCCACGCGCCCGAGCTGATCGTCTACGAACTCACCAACGCCATCCGCAAGGCTGCGTACAACACGCGCCTACCGCAGCACATCGCCCAGGAGGCGCTCACGGCACTGCTCGATGCGCCCATCGAACTGCACGAACCCGACCCGCTCGCGGCGCTCGAGATCGGGTTACGGCTGACGGTGAGCGGCTACGACGCCAACTACGTCGCCCTCGCCGACGCGCTCGGTGTCGAGTGCTGGTCCGGCGACGAGCGGCTCGTGCGGGCGTGTGAGCGTCCCGCCCCGTACGTGCGCTCGATCGGCGAGTACGAGGCCGCGTAGCGCTCAGCGCTCCATCGTCACCTGGCCGCGTTCGATCACACGGTCGAGGTCGATCACAACCGCGACGCCCTGGCGGTCGGGGTCGCGGTCGCGCTCCCGCTTGTCCGAGTTGTCGTAGATGGTGTCGCGCGCCTGCTGGTCGTCGACGACGCGGGCGCGGCCGTGGAACTGCCACATCTGCGAGAAGTCCGGGTTGCGGTACAGGAACGCGACGTGCGGGTTGGAGGCGATTCGCTGCAGGAAGCCCCCCTCGCGGTTGCGCACCCACACGGCGAGCTGGTCGTCGGAGTAGACCTGCGTGCTGCCGAAGAAGGCGAGACTCGGCTGCCCGTCGCCGCCGACGCTCGTCGAGATCACCGGATGGCCGTCGTCCAGCGCGTTGTTGACCGCGGTGCGCATCTCCTCGGTGAGCACGATCATCGCGAAACCTCGTTTCGGCGGGCTGTCCTCGTGGTGTCCGGGCGGGGCGCTAGGCCGATGGCGCGGTAGTCTACCGCAGACGCGGCACATGCACGGCGACCGGGGGCCCTCGATGAGCGCACGCGGCGACTGGCGCGACGGGCTGCCGGACGATGTCGATCGCGCCCAGCTGCCTGCAATCCAGCGTGTGCAGCACGACTCCCGGATCGTGGAGCCCGGCGACCTCTTCGTCTGTGTGCCGGGCCTGCGCGTCGACGGCCACGAATTCGCGGCGGCGGCGGTCGCCTCAGGGGCTACAGCCATCGTCGCGGAGCGCGGCCGCGGCGAGACACTCGCCCCGCTCGGCGTTCCCGTGGTCGAGGTCTCCTCGACACGACGGGCGTTGTCGTCGATTGCCGCGGCGCACGAGGGGTACCCCTCGGAGCGGCTCACGGTCGTGGGGGTGACCGGGACGAACGGCAAGACCACCACCACGCTGCTCATCCAGGCGGCACTGGAGGCCTACGGCGAGTCTGCCGGGCTGATCAGCACGGTGGAGACTCGGGTCGGGGACACGGCGACCGCCAACCCGACGCGCATGAGCACGCCTGAGGCGCCCGAGGTGCAACGCCTGCTGGCGGAGATGGTCGACGCCGGGAACGAGTACGCGGTGGTCGAAGCGACCTCGCACGGCCTCGCGCTCGACCGGCTGGCCGACATCGCGTTCGACGTGGCGGTGCTCACGAACCTCGGCGAGGACCACCTCGACTTCCACGGCACCGTCGAGGCCTACACCGAGGCGAAGATGCGGCTGTTCGCGCAGCTCGACGCCGCGACCTCGAAGGCTGTGGAGCGCCGGGCCGTGCTCAATGCAGACGACCCCTCATGGCGGCGCTTCGCGTCGGCTACTCGGGCTCCAGCACTCACGTACGGCGTCGAGACGCGCGACGCGGACGTGGTGGCCGGTCGCATCGACGACGTCGGCGACGGATCGACGTTCGAGCTCGAGACGCCCCAGGAGACGCTGACGGCGCAGGTGCGGCTGCCCGGCCGCTTCAACGTGGCGAACGCGGCGGCGGCGTTCGCTGCCGCCCTCGCGCTGGGCGTGGACCCGTGGATGGCGAGCGTCGGCATCTCGCAGTGCGCCGGTGTGCCGGGCCGCTTCGAGCGGATCATGACGGCGCCGATCGGGGTCGTGGTGGACTACGCGCACACCGGCGACGCGCTCGCCAACGTGCTGACCCTGCTGCGAGCACTCACCGACGGACGGCTGATCGTGGTCTTTGGATCCGCGGGCGAGCGGCCCTCCGAGCGGAGGCGTGGGATGGGCGCCGTCGCGGCCCGGCAGGCCGACTACGCCGTGCTGACCGAGGAGGATCCGCGGTCCGAGCCGCCCGATGCGATCATCGACGAGATCGCGCGTGCCATGATCGCCGCCGGCGCCGAGGAGGGCGATCGCTTCGAGCGCGCGCCCGACCGCCGCGACGCGATCGCGCGGGCGATCGGGCTGGCGGAGTTCGGCGACGTCGTGCTCATCGCCGGCAAGGGCCACGAGCCGACGATCGAGCGCGCGGACGGCCCACATCCGTGGGACGACCGCCGGGTTGCCCGCGAGGTGCTTCTGGAGCGCTTCAGCGACCCCGACGAGTGGGAGTAGCCGCCGGCGCGGCACGAAGGAGCAGGCCATGACCACCGATGAGCAGGCGATGCTCGACGAGGCGGCGATCGCCGGCCTCGTCCGCGACGACCTCGCACACCTGATCCACCCGCAGTACTACGCGCCGGACCACCAGCACCCGGTCATCTACGACCGCGGAGAGGGCGTGTGGCTCACTGACGTGCGCGGCAAGCGCTACATCGATGGGCTCTCGTCGCTGTGGAACGTCGCCGTCGGGCACGGGCGCGAGGAGCTCGCCGATGCGGCTGCCGAGCAGATTCGCAAGGCCGCGTTCGTCAACAACTACACCGGCTTCTCGAACGTGCCGGCCATCGAGCTGGCCACGAAGCTCACCTCGGGCATCGCGTACGACAACCTCGAGGGCGTGTTCTTCACGAACTCGGGTTCAGAGGCAAACGAGGGGGCCGTGAAGACGGCGCGCTTCTACTGGAACCTCGTCGGCCGCCCGGAGAAGGTGAAGGTCATCGCGCGGCCTCGTGCGTACCACGGCGGCACGCTGCTCACGACGGCAATGACGGGGCTCCCGCCGTTCTGGAAGTACTTCGGCCCGCTGCCTGCGGAGGTCGTCCACACCGAGGAACCCGAGGGGGGCTGCGACTGCGCCGGAAACGCCGACGGCGAGTGCGCGTGCTGGCTTGAGGCCGCGATCGAGCGCGAGGGCGCCGATACGGTCGCGGCGTTCATCGCCGAGCCGGTGAAGGGCGCCGGCGGCGTGTGGACGCCGGCCGACGAGTACTTCCCGAAGGTACGCGAGATCTGTGACGACAATGACATCCTGTTTATCGCCGACGAGGTGATCACGGGCTACGGCCGCACCGGCCACTGGTTCGCCCTCGAACGCTGGGGCGTGCAGCCGGACATCATGACGATGGCGAAGGCGATCACCTCGGGCTACATCCCGCTCGGCGGCTTCCTCGTGAGCGGCGAGATCATGGACGCGCTGCGCGAGACGCCTCCTGACGCGCGGTTCATGCACGCCTACACGAACAGCGCCCACCCGACCGCCGCGGCGGTGGCGCTGCGCAACCTTCAGATCATCGAGGACGAGGGCCTGATCGCGAACGCCGCGGCGATGGGCGACCGGCTGGGCCGCGGCCTGCGCGACGCGCTGGGTGAGCACCCGCACGTCGCGAACATCCGCAGCCTCGGCCTCATCGCCGGCATGTCACTCGTCCGCGACGCCTCGACGGGCGAGCGCTACGAGCCGTCCGAGGGCGTCGGCGGGGGCGTGGCGCGGCACCTGCGCGAGGAGGGCGGTGTGGTCACGCGGTTCGTCGTCGACGAGCTCGTGATGGCGCCGCCGCTCGTGGTGTCAGCGGACGAGGTCGACCAGATTGTCGCCGCGCTGGCGGACGCGGTAGACGCGGTGACGACGTAGCCGTCGCCCCTGCTGGCGGCGCCTCTTGCCGATTGACGATAGCCGCGCCGCCGCCATATCGTCGCGACTAAGGAAGGAGGTGATGCCTGCATGGATGATGATCGTAGTCACGGCCCGGAGGGCCAGTCGCAGGACATCTCCAAGGAGGTGTCGGCGGGCTAATTCCGGGCCCGTGTGACTTCACGAGCGCCCCGGCATTGCCGGGGCGCTCTCTTTCTGCCCCGTGTCTCCCCCTACACTGGTTGGCATCGGATTCCCCACACGGCGAGGAGCGCCACGTGCCCTTCGACGAAGCACGCTACGAGGAGCTGCACCACGGCGGCATGATCGGCTCGCTGGTGCACTACCGCGACCGCACCGCCTCCACCATGGACGACGCCCGCGCGGGCGCGGCGGCGCTGCGCGGCGAGGGCTGTGGCGACGCCTACCTGACCGACGAGCAGACCGCCGGGCGCGGCCGCTTCCGCCGCCCCTGGGTGGACGCGCCGGGCGCGTCGTTGCTCGTGACGTACCACCTCTGCGTGCTCGACCTCGTCTACGCCCCACTCGTGGGCCTCGCCGGCGCGCTCGCGGCCGCCGACGCGGTCACGGAGACGAGCGGCATCGAGACCGAGCTGAAGTGGCCGAACGACGTGCTGGCCGGCGGCCGGAAGCTCGCGGGCATCCTCGCCGAGGCGCAGCCCGGAGGCGTCGAGGTCGATGTGTTCCTCGGCATCGGTATCAACATCCGGGAGGCGGCGATCGGCGGCCTCTCCGAAGCCGAACGAGCCGTCGCCACGACGATCGAAGGCGAGGGAGCGACCCTCCCGAGCGTCGAGGAGTTGCTGGCGGCGCTGTCGGAGGCGCTGGAGCGGCGCATGGCGGAGGTCGACGCGGAGCCGGAACGCCTGCTCGCTGACTGGCGCGCCCGTCTCGCCATGCTCGGCTCGCGCGTGCGGCTGTCGACGACGGACGGGGAGATCGAGGGTATCGCTGAGGATGTGACGGCCGAGGGGCAGCTGGTGCTGCGCCTGGACGGTGGCGGTACGTACAGCTTCGCTGCTGGTGACGTGACGGTGCTGTAGGGGTGTTCAAGTCCCCGCGCCGTCGACGTCGGCGTTCGCGCCGAGGGCCGGACGTACGCGGTGCGCGCGGCATGCCCGTCCTCGTCACTCGCGTCAGTGACGGAGACACCGTCGTCGTTCGCGAGGACCGACGGTTCGCGCAGGAGTTCCGGGTGCGCCTGTACGGCATCGACGCACCGGAAACGAGCCAGCCGTTCGGACGCGAGTCCACTCAGGCGCTGCAACAGATGGTGCGGTTGCAGGCCCTCGCACTCGACGTGTTCGCCCATGACCGCTACGGGCGCGCGATCGGCCTGCTCTATCCGCGTGGTGGCGACCAGCGCCAGTCCTTGAACGTCGCGATGGTGCGCGAGGGCTGGGCGTACACGTACCACCGCAACGGCCGCTATAGCCATGGCCTGAACGCAGCCCAACGCCAGGCCCAGGATGCGCGCCGGGGCGTCTGGGGCCAGTCCGCCAGTGCCGAGCGCCCATGGGCGTACCGGCGACGGATGAGCGAGAGGGACGGCGGCCTTGTGTTGCGTCCACGCGCGCTGCTCTGGGGGTTGGCGCTGCTCGCCGTGCTGTACGTCCTCGCTCGCGTAGCCGGAGGCGGGTAGGGGTCGCCGCGCGCGGGGTGGGTCACGCTTGACCCTCGGGCGGATGCCCACCTACGCTCGATTGCGATGCGAACAAGCGAGGTCCACGGTCGCCATGTCCATATGCATCGGGTCCATCGGAACCCGTCGCGGAGCTGCGCGCATCGCTAGTCGTTCGGCCGATGCCAGTGGCGCGCCGCGACGGGATCCCGTCGCGGCCTTTTTCTTGCCGCGCCCACCCCGAACGACGCCACCACGGGACGTGAGATGACCAGCGAACGCACCGACACCGCACTCCGGCACGCGCTGACTGCACCTGCAGCCGAGCTGCGCAGCCCCGGCATGCATGACCTCGGCCCCGACGAGATGCGCCGCTTCCGCGCGGTCGAGTCGCGCTTCCTCGAGGTCACGGGGCGCGCGGGCTACGACGAGATCCGCACGCCGACGGTGGAACCGCTGCACCTGTTCACCGGCGCCGGCACGCTCTCGCCACAGATGCTCGACCGCGTCTACTCATTCCTCGACTGGGACGGCTGGAGCGGCGAGCGTGTCGTGCTGCGGCCCGACAGCACGCTCCCCGCCGTGCGATGGCACGAGGAGCAAGTGAGCGGCCAGACGTCGCGGCTGTGCTACGTGCAGCCCGTCTACCGGTTCGTACCGGGCGGCGGCCAGCGCGAGCAGTGGCAGTGCGGCGCCGAGCTGTTCGGCCTCGACGCACCCGAAGGTGACGCCGAGCTGCTGCGGCTGGCCCTCGACCTCCTCGCCGCGCTCGGCGTCGAGGGGGTACGCGTCGACCTCTCGCACACCGGGCTCGTGCGCGCCGCGCTCGGCGCGGCCGGGCTCGACGCCGCGGCTCAGCTCGCGACGCTCGACCGCCTCCTCGACGGCGATGACGGAGCGATCCAGGAAGTCATCTGGGCGCGGCCCGAGCAGGCCGGTGCGCTGCGCGTGCTCTTCGAGATCGACGGACACGATGCGGGATACCTCGCGAATCTGCGTGCGGCGCTCGACCCCGTTCCGGGCGCTGCTGCCGCCATCGCGGAGCTCGATGCCGCCGCGGGCGTCCTCGGAGCCGCGGGCGCGGAGTTCCGCGTCTCCGCGGCGTCGGTGCGGAACTTCGAGTACTACACGGGCCTGACGTTCCGCGCGCTCGCCGGGGACGTCGAGTGCCTGCGGGGCGGGCGCTATGACGGCCTCGCCGAGACGATCGGCGGGAGCGCGGTGCCGGCGTCCGGCTTCGGCGCGGACATCGAGGTGCTCATGGCGCTCGCGGAGGGCGGCGCGTGATGGACGACGGTATCCGCGTCGCGCTCCCGCGGGGCGACCTGCGCGCGCCGCTGGCCGAACGGCTCGCGGCCGTCGGCTTCGCGCCTGCCGGCTACGGCGAGGGCTCACGGGCGTATCGCTTCAGCGTCGAGGGCCGCCCGCGGGTCGCCGTGCGCGTGTTCTCCGACGAGGACATCCCGATCCAGATCGCGCTCGGCAACTACGACCTCGGCATCACGAGCCGCTCCTCGATCGACGAGCTGGTGACGCGCTACGGCCACGACTCGATCGTCGCGTTGCGCGCGCTCGACGTGGGCGAGGCACGCGTCGTGCTGGCGGCGCCGGCCGGGACAACGCTCGATGAGCTGGGAGCGCGGCGGCCGCTGCGCGTCGCGACCACGTACCCGCACATCACGGCGCAGTACCTGAACTGGCTGCGCGTCCCCGACTATCGGCTCATCGAGGTCTGGGGCCAGCCACAGGCCTGGCCGCCGGAGGACGCCGACGCGGCCGTACTCGACGTGCCCGCCGGGGACGGCACGCCCGAGGTCCTCGATCGCGAGGGCCTGGAGGCGATCGCCGAAGTCCACCGCGGCTCCGCGTGGTTGGTCGCGAACCGGCGTGCGCTGGGCGAACAGGACCTGCGCGAGGTGCTCGACGCGCTCCTCGAGTTGCCCGCGCGCCCACCCGCCGCCGAGGGCGTGCAGTACGGCCCGCTCCGCCCGACGCCGCTCGTGCTCGATCGGCGCTCCGTCGAGGCACGCGTGAACGGCTTCGAACGGCAGGACGGCGCGCTCAGGCTCGCGGTGCCCGACGGACACGCGCAGCGCCACACCGTCGAGGCACTCGCCACTGCCGGCATCGCGTTCGAGGGCTACGACGAGCAACAGGCCGTGCGCCGGCCGCGCTCGGCCATCGAGGGCGTCACCGTGAAGGTGATCCGCCCCCAGGACATGCCGCAGGCGGTCGCCCTGGGGCGGTTCGACGTAGCGCTGACCGGCCGCGACTGGCTGGCAACACACCTCGCCGCGTTCCCCGGCTCCCCGGTCGTGGAGCTGTGCGACCTGCACCGCAGCCGCTACCGCATGGGCGCCGTGGTGTCCGAGGACGTCCCCGCCGAGAACATCGCCGAGGCCGTCGCGTACTGGCGGCGCGACGACCCGGGCCGCTCTATCCGTGTGGCCTCGGAGTACGTCGAACTGGCCGACCACTACGCGCGTGAGCGGCACCTGGGGCGCTACCGTGTGATCCCGATCGGCGGGGCGTCCGAGGGCTTTGTGCCGGACGACGCGGAGATCCTGATCGAGGGTTCGGAGACCGGAACCACCCTGCGCGCCAACCGGCTCCGTATGATCGATGTGATCATGGAATCGACGAACTGCGCCATCGGCTCTACGGTCCGCCCGCCGGGCGCGCGTGGCGACCTGCGCGACCGGCTGGTGGAGCGGCTGGCGGCCGCCGCGCCTCCGGACGACGGCGGCGGGCCGGCGTAGCCCGAGAGGCACGAGGAGGAGCCGGATGCCCTCGCTCGGATCGCACCTGGCCAGCGCCTACGGGCTGGCCACGCGTCTCGGCTCGCAACACATCGACGCCGACCGTGGCGCGTACTACCTCGGCTCGACCGCGCCCGACATGCGCATCCTGATGCGCGTGGACCGCAAGCTCACACACTTCTTCGAGCTCAGCGACTTCGAGCCACAGGACTCGATTGCGCGGATGTTCGAGGCCCACCCGAATCTGGGCGACGCGGTCAGCCTCGACCCCGGCATGCGGGCGTTCATCGCCGGCTACATGACGCACCTGCTCATGGACGAGCACTACATCCAGAGCGTCTATCGGGCCTTCTTCGGCGAGCGCTCGCCGCTCGGCGGCGACCTCTGGGCGAACGTGCTGGACCGCTCCCTGCAGTACGAGATGAACCGCCGCGACCTGGAGGACGACGACGCGCTGACCGATGTGCGCAAGGCCATCGACGCCTCGCAGTCGGCGGTCGGCCTGCCGTTCATCGACGACGAGCTGTGGCCGGAGTGGCGCGACTTCACGCGCGGCATCACGCACCAGCGCCCGGACTTCGAGCGCTACGCGCGCGTCATGCAGATCCACCTCCGCCGCGTCGGCTTCTCCGAGGAACGGATCGAGGAGATCGGCAACGACCCGCCGCAGGTCATCAACGAGGCGTTCGAGGCGGTCAGCGAGGAACGCCTGGACCAGTACCTTGAGGAGGCGACCGAGCTCGCCTTTGACCGCCTGCGCGAGTACCTGCCGCCGTCATGACCGCCGACGATGCCCTCTCGCTGCGGATCGTCGAGGGCGCCGAGGCTGCTCGCGCGAGCGTGCTGCGCCGCGAGCCCCCGGGGGCGTCCGAACTCCCGGAGCCCATCCGCGCCTCGATCCGCGACACGTTCGGGGCGGACCTGAGCGCCGAGGAGGTCGTCGCGCGCATCATCGAGGACGTGCGACGCGAGGGCGACGCCGCGGTGCGCCGCTACTCGCAGCGCTTCGACGGATCCGCCGACGCGCCGATGGAGGTGGGCCCCGAGGAGTTCGAGGCGGCCTTCGAGGAGGCCGAGCACGACCTCATCGAGTCGATGCGCTATGCGGCCGAGCGCGTGCGCGTCTTCCACGAGCTGCAGCTCGAGCACGGCCCACGCTCGTTCCTGTACGAGGGACTGGGCCAGGAGGTGCTGCCCATCCAGCGCGCCGGGATCTACATGACCGGGAGCGTGGCCGTGCTGCCATCCTCGGTGCTGCACACGGCCATCCCGGGCGTGGTTGCAGGCGTGCCGGAGCTTGTCGGCGTCACCGCCGCGCGGCCCGACGGCAGTGTGCACCCCCTCAAGCTCGTCGCCGCCTCGATCGCGGGGGTGCAGCGCGTCTTCCGCGCCTCCGGCGCCCAGGGCATCGCCGCGCTGGCGCTCGGCACCGAGTCGATCCCGCGCGTCGACAAGCTGTTCGGTCCCGGCAACCTCTTCGTCACGCTCGCCAAGCGCCAGTTGTTCGGCGAAGTGGGCATAGACGCGCTCTACGGCCCGACCGAGACGCTCGTACTTGCCGACGCGGATTCGCCGCCCGACCTCTGCGCGGCCGACCTGCTGGCGCAGGCCGAGCACGACGTCCTCGCCACGCCTGTGCTCATCACAGCCAGCCTTGAGCTGGCCCAGCACGTCCAGATCGCCGTCGAGGAGCAGCTTGCGACCCTCGACCGCGGCGCGATCGCGCGCGCGGCCGTCGAGCGCGGCGGCGCGGCGGTCGTTGAGGACCTCGACGAGGCCATCGAGCTGGCGAACGAGTTCGCGCCAGAGCACCTCTGCATCCTCACGGCCGACGCCGGCGCGGTCGCCGACCGCATCACGAGCGCGGGCGGCGTCTTCGTTGGCGAGCACTCGCCCGAGGTGCTCGGCGACTACGTGGCGGGGCCCAGCCATGTGATGCCGACCGGAGGCTCGGCTCGGTACGCCTCACCGCTGTCGGTGCTCGACTTCCTCAAGGTCACCTCCGTGATCGCGCTCCAGGACGACGCGATCGAGTTCCTCGGCCCGCACGCCGCGCGGCTCGCACGCGCGGAGGGGCTGACAGGCCACGCCCGCTCGATCGAGCGGCGGCTGGAGGGGCTGTGATGTCCGTGCGCTTCGACTTCGACGCCGCGCTCCGGCCCGCCCTGCGCGGGATGGACGGCTACGAGCCGATCGAGCCGCCCGAGGAGGCTGCGGCACGCTACGGCGTGGCGCCCGGGGACGTTGTGAAGCTCGACGGCAACGAGAACCCGTACGGCCCCTCGCCGCGCGCGCGCAAGGCCCTCGCCGGGGGCTACGAGGCGCACCGCTACCCCGACCCCGACCAGCGCCGCCTGCGCGCGGCGCTCGCCGCACGGCACCACATCCCGGAGTCGAGCATCGTGGCTGGGGCGGGGGCCGACGAGCTGATCGACCTCGTCTTCCGCGTCTTCGTCGACCCGGGCGACCGCGTCGTGATCGCCTCGCCGACGTTCGGCATGTACAGCTTCGGCGCGCGCCTCTACGGCGCGACGCTCGTGGACGCACCGCGCGTCGAGGCCGACTGGAGCATCGACTCCGACGCCCTGGTCGAGGCTGCCGAGGGCGCCAAGGCGGTATTCGTCCCCTCGCCCAACAACCCCACAGGCGGCCTGCTGCCGCCGGACGTGTGTGAGCGCCTGCTGGCGAGCGGCGCGCTGCTCGTCGTTGACGAGGCGTACATCGAGTTCGCGCACGCCGAGTCACTCGTGCCGCTGGCTGCGGAGGGCGATGCGCCGCTGATCGTGCTGCGCACGTTCAGCAAGTGGGCGGGCCTTGCGGGGCTGCGCGTCGGCTACGGCGTGATGCCGCGGCCCATCGCAGACGCGTTCATGCAGTGGAAGCAGCCCTATGGCGTGAACCTCGCAGCCGAGGCCGCTGCCATCGCGTCCACCGAGGACGCAATGCTGCTCGACGAGCGCGCCTGCGAGATCGCCGGCGAGCGCGGGCGGCTCGAGGCCGGGCTGCGCGACGGCGAATGGCTTGAGCCCGCGCCGTCCGAGGCGAACTTCCTGCTGTGCCGCATGTCGGACCGCCTCGGCGGCGACGGGGCGGCGCTGCGCGAGGCGCTGGCGCGCCGCGGGGTGTTCGTGCGCTTCTTCAGCGACCCGCGGCTGCACCGCCACGTGCGCATCTCGGTGGGCATGCCCACCGACACCGACCGCGTGCTCGCCGCCCTCCACGAGGCCGGCCGCGAACTGGAAGGCCCGAATCCTGGAAGGGGGGCTCGATGAGCGAGCGCCGCGCGACTGTGACACGCGACACGGCGGAGACGCGCATCCACGTCGAGCTCGACGTCGACGGGACGGGCGAGGCGCGCGTCGGCACCGGCGTGGGGTTCTACGACCACATGCTGGAGGCGTTCGCCAAGCACGGCCGCTTCGACCTGCAACTGACGTGCGAGGGCGACCTGCACGTCGATGAGCACCACACGATGGAGGACTGCGCGCTGGCGCTGGGCACCGCGTTCGACGAGGCGCTGGGTGACCGCGCCGGCCTCGTGCGCATGGGCGACGCGACCGTGCCGCTCGACGAGGCGCTCGTGCACGCCGTGGTCGACGTCTCGGGCCGGCCCTACGCGACGGTCGGGCTGACATGGGTCGGCGACCGCGTCGGCGAGGCAACGACGCAGATGCTCACCCACGCGCTGCACAGCCTCGCGCAGACCGCGCGCATCACGCTGCACGTCCGCCAGCTCGCGGGCGCCAACGACCACCACATCGCCGAGGCGGCCTTCAAGGCCATCGCCCGCGCCCTCGACGCCGCGACGCAGCTCGACCCGCGCATCGCGGGCGAGGTGCCGAGCACGAAGGGCACGCTGACGACGTGAGCGACGGCGCGAGCGGAGGCGCGGACTTCGGCGGCGGACCACGCGGCCGCGTCCACCTCGCCGACGGCGTCGAAGTGGCGCGCACCCTCGCCGACGAGTCGGTCGACCTCGTCTACCTCGACCCGCCATTCAACACGGGCCGGCGGCAGACGCGCGAGCAGCTGCGCACGCGACGCGTTCCGGAAGGTGCCGGGGACGGCGAGGGCGACCGCACGGGCTTCGGCGGGCGGCGCTACGCGACCGAGCGGCTCGGCAGCCGATCGTTCGACGACGGCTTCGACGACTACCTGGCGTTCCTCGAACCGTTTCTCGTCGAGTCCCACCGGGTGCTCGCGCCGACGGGCAGCCTGTACCTGCACCTCGACTACCGCGAGGTGCACTACGCGAAGGTGCTGCTCGACGAGGTCTTCGGGCGCGCCAACTTCGTGAACGAGATCATCTGGGCGTACGACTACGGCGCGCGGCCGAAGCGCCGCTGGCCGGCGAAGCACGACAACATCCTCTTCTACGCGAAGGACGCGGGCCGCAACGTCTTCAACGCCGACGACATCGAGCGCATCCCGTACATGGCGCCCGGCCTCGTCGGCCCGGAGAAAGCGGCGCGCGGGAAGCTCCCGACCGACACGTGGTGGCACACGATCGTGAGCCCGACGGGACGCGAGAAGCTGGGCTACCCCACGCAGAAGCCGCTCGGCGTCCTCGAGCGCATCGTGCGCGCCTCTTCCCCGCCGGGCGGGCTCGTCGCGGACTTCGTGGCGGGGTCCGGCACGGCGGGCGAGGCGGCTCTGCGCCACGGTCGGCGGTTCGTCCTCGCGGACTGCTCGCCGGAGGCGTTCGAGGTGATGCGTCGCCGGTTCGCGGAGTGCGACGGCGTGGCGTTTTGCGAGGCGGTCGAGGGCTGATGCAGGACTGTTACGCGGGCGACATCGGCGACTTCGGCAAGTACGGCCTGCTCCGCGCGCTCTGCGGTGACGACTTGCGCCTCGGCGTCCTCTGGTACGCCTTCGAGGGAGACCGCAAACAAGCACCGAACGACGGAAAGCACACCTCCTACGTGCACTCTGGGCCGGATGGGCACTTCGCTCAGTGCGACCCCGAGTTGTTCGAGCTCATGCGGACCATCATCTGCGAGGGGAAGCGATCAATCGGGGAGATCGAGAAGAGCGGCGCTCTGCCCGAGGACACACTCTACTTCTCTGATCCGTTGACCTTCCGCGACATAAGGCCCGGCGAAGCCCGCGCCTTGAGGCGACAGGCATGGATGCAAAACGCTCAGAAAGCGGTGGCGGCTGCATCGGTCGTGTTCGTCGACCCTGACAATGGCATCGAAACCGCGAGCGTGGCTCGGCTCACCGCGAAGGGCCCGAAGTACGTCTATCACGATGATATTCGCGCCCTGCTGGACGGGAATCGTAGCGTCATCGTCTATCACCACCTCGGGCGGCAGACTCATCAGGCGCAGATAGAGGGACGCCTCCTGGAGTTGCGAGCGCGTCTGCCCCAGGCGAGCAGCGCCTTCGCGCTGCGCTTCCGGAGGGGCACTGCGCGTGCCTACTTCGTGCTTCCGGCGGAGCGCCACGCTGGGTTGCTACGAGCACGGGCGGTTGAACTACTGTCTTCGCCTTGGGGCACGAACGAGCACTTCGATCAGGCGGTCTACGAGTGACCGCGGCACCGCTCACCGCCGATCTGCTTGCCTTCGCCGTCTCGCTCGCCGACGCCGCCGACGCCATCTCGATGCGGCACTACCGCACCGAGCACGCCGTCGAGCGCAAGGACGACGGGACGTTCGTTACGCCGGCTGACCGCGAGATCGAGGTGCTCCTGCGCGAACGCGTCGCCGAGGCGTACCCGGACCACGCCGTGCTCGGCGAGGAGCAGGGTGGCGACGCGGCGACGGACGCCGAGGTGCGCTGGATCATCGACCCCATCGACGGGACGCATAACTTCATGCGTGGCGTCCCGATCTGGGCCACGCTCATCGCCGTCGAACGCGGCGGGAGCATCGAGGTCGGCGTGGTGTCCGCGCCCGCGCTCGGCACGCGCTGGTGGGCTGGGCGGGGCCTCGGCGCGTACCGCGGCGCGACCGGCGGCCGGGCCGGGTCCGGCGAGCGCATCCACGTCTCAGCCACCGCGACGCTCGCCGAGGCTCAGGTGATGTGTGGCGACATCGTCTCGACCCTCGACCGCTGGCCGGGGACCCAAGCGCTGCTCTGGGACGCGTGGCGGGTACGCGCGCCCGGCGACTTCTGGGGCTTCTGCCTCGTCGCCGAGGGTGCGGCCGAGGTGATGCTGGAAGGCGCGCACCTCTACCCGTGGGACCTCGCCCCGCTCATCCCGATCGTCGAGGAAGCGGGCGGACGACTGACGGACGCGGAGGGCGGCCCGCTGGAGGGCGCCGGCCCGGTCATCGCCTCGAACGGGCGGCTGCACGACGAGGTAGTTCGACGCCTTGCGGGCGGCAGCGCTACATAAGCTCGACGTCCGTCATTACATCCCCGATACAGCGTCGCAGCCGCTACAATCCCGCCAGCGCCACGCCCGGTCGGGCGTGCCCGATTGGCGTGCCTCCCCGTGACGATTGCGGAGGCTCCTATGCTCACGAATGTGCTCTCACGGCGTCGGCCCGCGGCCATCCTGGCCGCCTCGGGCGTGCTTGCGCTCGTGCTCTTCCTGCTCATGAGCGGGCGGGCGCACGCACAGGAGCTCGACGCCGAAGTCGCGTTCATCCTCAACACATTCTCGTTCCTGATCTGGGGCGCGCTCGTGATGTGGATGTGCGCGGGCTTCACCATGCTCGAGTCGGGCTCGGTACGCACCAAGAACGCGTCGATGATCTGCCTCAAGAACATCGGCCTCTACTCGATTGCCGGGCTGGCCTACTTCTTCATCGGCTACAACCTGATGTACGTCGACCTCGTCGGCGGCGTGATCGGCTCCTTCAACCTGCTCTACGGCCCCACCTCGCAGGAGATCGCGCTCGTGGGCGGCGAGGGCGATGCCGCCGCCATCGTGGCGAACAACGACTACTCGACGATGTCGGACTGGTTCTTCCAGATGGTCTTCGTGGCAACGGCCGCCTCGATCGTGTCGGGAGCGCTGGCTGAGCGCGTGAAGATGTGGACGTTCTTCCTGTTCGTGCTCGTGCTCACGGGGTTCATCTACCCGACGGTCGGCGCCTGGACGTGGGGCGGCGGCTGGCTGGCTGAGCTGGGGTTCCAGGACTTCGCCGGCTCGACGATCGTGCACGGTGTGGGCGGCTGGGCCGCCCTCGCGGGCATCCTCGTGGTGGGTCCGAGGCTCGGCAAGTTCCGGGCCGACGGCACCCCGCGGCCGACGCCGCCGTCGAACATCCTCGTGGTGACGCTCGGCGTCTTCATCCTGTGGTTCGGGTGGTTCGGCTTCAACGGCGGCTCGCAGCTCGCGCTCGGCAGCGCCGGTGACGCGGTCGCGATGAGCCACGTGCTCGTCAACACGAACCTCGCCGCGTGCGCGGGCGTGATGGCGGCACTCGCCGGGTCGCGCTACCTCCTCGGCCGCATGGACCTCTTCGCCGGCCTGAACGGCGCAATCGCCGGCTTGGTGTCGATCACGGCCGGGCCCGACATCACCGACCACTACTGGGCGGTGATCATCGGCGCGATCGGCGGGCTGATCTGCACTGCGGGGCTCAAGGCGCTGGAGCGCCTCCAGCTCGATGACGTCGTCGGGGCGGTGCCTGCCCACCTCTTCGCCGGCATCTGGGGCACCCTCGCCGCCTCGATCGTGGCGGGCGCGGACATCGCCGTGCAGGCCCTCGGCGTGCTCGCGATCGGCGCGTTCGTGTTCACGATCTCGTGGGTGCTGTGGCAGGTGCTCGCGATGACGCTGAGTGTGCGCGTCACCCCGGAGGTCGAGCGGCTTGGCCAGGACGTGGGCGAGCTGGGCATCGAGGCATACCCGGAGTTCGTGGTGATGCCGGAAGAGGTCTTCGCGGACGGCGAGTAGCTGCCGCGGGACGCCCTCGGCGGCCCGCCCGCAACCTCAGTCGTGCTCGAGATAGTCGTGGCTGACCCAGCCCTCGACGCCGTCCTCGGTGCGGACATAGACCCAGACCGGTGCTGATCGGACTCGTCGCTCGTCCAACCCGATGGAGGGGTGGACGGATGCTGGGTAGTACGAGCTCTTCACAGTTCCTTCCGGGTACTCCCGCTGCACGAACACGACGCGCGCACCGTCCCGCAAGCAGTCAAGGATCTCGCCATCCGTGTCCGGCTCGCTGCGGAGGTGGAGGCAGTCACTGGTGCGCGCGACGCGGAACGCGATCTCCTCGCTGAAGGGAGGGAATTCGATCTTCGGCGGAAGCAGCAGCCACTCGACCCAGCCCTCACCCCAGCCCTCTCCCGCTACAGACCAGCGCTCGCGATGGGAATCGCCCCACCAGCACGGACTGCCGCCCCCAGATTCTGGAACTCTTCCTCTTCCGTGGTCGTCATCCTCGATCGCATCGGAGGGCAGCACCCAGCGCCCCTCGAATGCGTCGTACACGTTGCAGTCGTATCCGAAATACCGGCCATCCCCCGTGGGAGCCGGTTGTGGACCGGTCTGCCACGCGCCCCAAGTGCCGCCGCCTCTCAGGAACGGCACGATCTCGGGCTCCGGTCGAATCCGCACGATGACGTATCCGTCGTGGGTACCCACAACGATGCCCTCGCTGGTCGCGAGCCACTCGGCGTTCCACCAAAGCTCGCCGGTGCGCGCGGAGCGGACGCGAAAGAGCGGAACGCACGTTGCAGCGTCCGCGATCACCAAACTTGGCCAAGGGTCGTCGAGCCGAGCGAACCCCACGTACTTGGTGAACGCGGGTCCGCCGTCGAGCCATGCCACGTAGCGACCATCGGGGGATGTCCACGCCGACCCGACGGCCCATCCAGTACTCGGAGCACCTCCGCTCGGGCAGGCGGGCCGGAGCACGGGCTCGCCCTCCCAGTTGAAGAAGTGGTCGCTGACGTGCTGCCTGGCCTCCTCCTTGGTGCCCACTACGTGGGAGAACACGACGTGGACAGTTGGGCCCTTCCACTTGGTATCGATCCACATGCGGACGTTCCTGGCGTCGGGATCGGGCTCGAACAGGACGGAGATGCGGGATGACTCGATCGATACGAGGTACGCAGTTGTCCTGCTCCCGACAGCGAAGGTCTGTCGATCCGGCGAGACCACTACAGTGTGTTCGGAGACTTCCCGGTCGGCGGTGAGTCGGGCGACTTCTTCCATCTCGCCGTTCGCGAGCGTCATCTGGCTGGGCCAGTCGCCGGTAGGCTCCACGAACAGCAGGTGCCCGGGTCCGGCATGCACGAGCCGCAGCTTGGCTTCTGGCCACCGCCACGAACGTCCCGTTCCCCGGTGCAGGAGATACGCCCACTCGCCGGAAGGATCCCGGGATCTGATCCAGCCGCCCGGGAAGTGACCGTAGCCGTGGAACAGATCTGTTCCGGGGACTCGATATACGTTGGTCACCCCCGTGACCGGATCGAGGACGGCGATCCCGCCCGGGCCGGATGCCTCCCCCGGCTTGACATGCTCGAACGCGCCCGGCGCCGGCTCGATGAGATCAAAGGCATCGGGCGGCCTGGGCGTGGGCGTTGGACTCGGCGTCGGTGTTGGGCTTGGCGTCGGGTCTGGTGTGGGCGTCGGCGTGGCGGTCTCGGTTGGCGTGGGTGTGGTGGTCGCGGTCGGGGAGGGCGTTGGTGGTGGCTGTGGCGTCGACGTCGCAGGTGGAGTCGCCACGATTGTCGGCGCGGGAGTCGCGGTCGGCGTCGTGGCGCTTGGCGTCGTCGTGGCCGCGCTCGTCGGTGATGGAGAGGGCGGGGGAGCGGGCTCCGGGCCATCCTCGCACGCCACTGCGAAGGCCAGCGCCCCCATCACGAGCACGGAGCGAGCACGCGTGACGAAGTGCGTGAGGGCGCCGCGCGCACCAAAGCTCATGCAGACAGCCAGTCAGGGGAACTCAGGCCACTCTCGAACACCCAAGAGTCTAGCCCGCAGTCGCGACCTCCGCGACATCGAGCTCGAAGTCCTCGATCACCGGGTTGGCGAGCAGGCGCTCGCACATTTCCCGCGCCGCCGCCTCCGCCGACGCCGCGTCGGGGGCGTCGAGGGTGACCTCGATGCGCTTGCCGACGCGGACGGACTGCACGCCGTCGAAGCCGAGGTCGTGTAGGCCGCCGGCCACGGCAAGGCCCTGCGGGTCGTTGACGAGCGGCTTGAGCATCACGCGGATGCTCGCCAGGTACATCGTCACGAGGCGTCGGGCAGCGGGTCGCCAGTGATCAGCCGGTACGCCTCCGTGTAGCGCTCCGAGCTCGCCTCGACGATGTCGGGCGGCAGCTCGGGGGCGGGGGGCTCGCGGTTCCAGCCGGTGTCGCTCGCCCAGTCGCGGACGTACTGCTTGTCGAACGAGGGCTGGCCGTGGCCGGCTTCGTAGCCCGCCATCGGCCAGAAGCGCGAGGAGTCGGGCGTGAGCGCCTCGTCGATGAGCGTGATCTCGCCGTCGATGACGCCGAACTCGAACTTCGTGTCGGCGATGATGATGCCGCGCTCCTCGGCGACGCCCGCCGCGTAGCGGTAGAGGGCGAGCGAGCGCAGCTTGATGACGTTCGCCATCTCCTCGCCGATGAAGTCCACGACCTCCTCGAAAGTCATCGGCATGTCGTGGCCGGTCTCGGCCTTGGTGGTGGGGGTGAAGATCGGGTCGGGCAGCATCTGCGACTCGATGAGCCCCTCGAGCAACACGATGCCGCAGACCGAGCCGGACTGCCGGTACTCGGACCAGCCCGAGCCGGTGATGTAGCCGCGCACGACGCACTCGACGAGGATCGGCTCCGCCTTGCGGACGACCATCGAGCGCCCCGCGAGCCCTGCCTCGCCGGCGTTTACCGAGGTGCCGCCGAGCTTGAGCGTGTCGCCGGCCTCGACGACCGAGATCATGTGGTTGGGCACCACGTCGGCGGTGCGGTCGAACCAGTGTGCGGAGAGCCGCGTGAGCACCTCGCCCTTGCGCGGCACGGGCGTCGGCATCACCACGTCGTACGTGGAGACGCGGTCGGTGGCGACCATCAGCAGGCGGTCGTCGCCGAGGTCGTAGAGCTCGCGGACCTTGCCCTCGTGCAGCTTGCCCGGCAGGTCGCTGCGCACCATCACTCCGGTCATCGTCTGTCCTCTCCGTGGATCGCTGGGGGAGTCGTCATGCGTGTGTCAGGTGAGCCCGATGCGGGCGAACGTGGCGTCGACGTGGTCGAGGTAGGCCTCGACGTCGAACAGCGCCTCGAGTGCGTCGTCGTCGAGGAGTTCTGCGACATCCTCGTCGTCTTGCAGGAGGCCGAGCAGAGGCGTCTCGTCGCCGTGGGCCTGGAGCGACCGGCGCTGGACGATGGCGTACGCGGCCTCGCGGCTCAGGCCCGCCTCGATCAGCGCCAGCAGCACCTTCTGCGAGAACACGAGGCCCTGCGTGGCGTCCAGGTTGCGGCGCATGCGCTCCGGGTAGACCTCTAGGCCCGACATGATGCCGGTGAAGATGTGCAGCATGTACGAGAGCAGGCCTGTCGCGTCCGGGAAGACGATGCGCTCGACCGAGGAGTGCGAGATGTCGCGCTCATGCCACAGCGCGACGTCCTCGAGGCCGGCCTGCGCGTAGCCGCGCAGCGTGCGTGCGAGTCCGGCGACGCGCTCGCACAGCTCCGGGTTGCGCTTGTGCGGCATCGAGGAGGAGCCGGTCTGCCCCTCGGCGAACGGCTCGGCGACCTCGCTGATCTCGGTGCGCTGGAGGCCGCGGATCTCGGTCGCGAACTTCTCCAGCGACGCCCCGACGCCCGCGAGGACCGAGAGGAAGAATGCGTGGCGGTCGCGCTGGATGACCTGCGTGGTCACCTCGGCGACGCGCAGGCCGAGTAGGCGGCACGCGCGCTCCTCGACCTCGGGCGGCACGGTCGCATGCGTCCCGACGGGGCCCGACATCTGCCCGACGCCGACGGTGTCGCGCGCGCCCTGCAGGCGCTCGGCGTGGCGGTCGAGTTCGGCGACCCAGACCGCGAGCTTGAGGCCGAACGTCGTCGGCTCGGCGTGCATGCCGTGGGTGCGCCCGGCGCAGACCGTGCGCTTGTGCTCGATGGCGCGGCGCGCGACCACGTCGCGCAGTGCGCGCACCTGCCCTGTGATCACGTCGGCGGCCGCCACGAGCTGGAGCGAGGTGGCCGTGTCCCACACGTCGTTGGAGGTGAGCCCGTAGTGCACCCACCGCGACTCCTCGCCGAGCGAGTCGGCGACTGAGCGCAGGAAGGCCGTCACGTCGTGGTGGGTCTCCTGGATGTAGCGGTCGATGTCGTCGACGTTGATGCGGGCGTCCTCGGCGATCCGCTCGGCGTCCTCGGGTGGCACGACGCCCATCTCGGACCACGCTTGCGTGACGGCGATCTCGACCTCCAGCCAGCGCTGGAACTTGTACGCGTCGGTCCAGATGTCGGTGATCTCGGGGCGGGAGTAGCGAGGAATCATCGGCCGCCCCTAGTCGTTCGCGAACTCTTCGCGGACGGGCGAGAACGCCTCGATCAGCGTGACGGCGTCGAGCGCGACGACGTGGTGCGGCACGTCGCCGGGGATGAGGTACGAGTCGCCCGGCCCGAGCTCCTGGTCGATGTCGCCGATGCGGAAGTGGACACGGCCCGATGCGACGTGGCCGACCTGCTCGTGCGGGTGCGTGTGCTCGGGCACCTCGGCGCCCGGCGCGATACGGATCTCGACGAACGTGATGCGGTCGCCGGAGACCAGTGTGCGGCGCACGACGCCGGGGAACTGGTCCACCGGGTTGAGTGCCTCGTAGCTGCGGGTGCGAGGTTCGGTCATCGGTTCCTGGCCGGTGCGCGCGGCGCTAGCGGCGCGCCTGCTCCTCGCGGTAGGCGTCGAGCGCCTGCGCGATGTCCGGGTGGCTGAGCGCGAGGATGCGCGCGGCGTAGACGGCGGCGTTGCGAGCGCCCCACGGGCCCACCGCCATGGTAGCGACCGGCACCCCGGGCGGCATCTGCACGATCGCGTGCAGCGCGTCGACGCCCCCGAGCGCCGAGGATGCCAGCGGCACGCCGATCACGGGCAGCGGTGTGTAGGCAGCGACTACGCCCGGCAGCGCCGCCGCGCCGCCCGCGCCCGCCACGAGCACCTCGATGCCCGCGTCCTTCGCGCCCACTGTGTAGTCGCGCACGACGTCGGGCGTCCGGTGCGCGGACATGACGTGCTGCTCGTACGGGATGCCGAGGCGTTCGAGTATGTCGCCGCAGCCGGACATCGCCTCCTCGTCGGAGCGCGAGCCCATCAGGATGGCGACGAGCGCGGTCGCGTTGCTGTCGGTCGTCATCGTGCAGTCCTCATCTCATGGTTCCGCCGCCGAGCATCGGGTCCGGCCCGGCGATGATCTGTGCGAGGTCGCGGCAGACGGCTGCGCGTTCGTGTCGGTCGGCGAACGCCGCCCCGCCGCGTGGCTCCTCGGTCACGTGCAGGTTGGCGCGCACGACGGCGGCGAGCTCGTCCTGGTCCGCCTCGCGGACCCGGCGCCGCACCTCCTCGTCGCGGACGCGGATGTTGCGGATCACGAACTCCCGCTCGCCGTCCAGGCTCTGCAGCACCGCGTCGACCATGCCGGCGGGGGTGCTCCACGCTGCGACGAAGTGCAGGCACGGCGTGCCGATCCGCGTCGACTTCGTCGACCAGAAATGCTCCTCCAACGAGCGGCGGCACTCCGGCATCGGACAGCGCAGCAGTGAGGCGCTCATCGTGCTCCTACAGCCCTCGCCCGCTCGCGACACGGGCCGGCGCGGCGATGTCCGTGCGGTAGTGTGCGCCCTCGAAGTCGATGCGACGCACGTTGTCGTAGGCGCGCTCGCGCGCCTCGCCGAGCGTCGGCGCCTTCGCGACGACGCATAACACCCGCCCACCCGCCGTGACGAACGTCCCGTCCGCGTTGTGCCGTGCGCCGGCGAGGAACACCTGCACGTCGCCGTCGACTTCCTCGACGCCGGTGATGGGCTTCCCGGTCTCGTAGCTCCCGGGGTAGCCGCCAGACGCCATCACGACGCCCACAGTCGCGTCGTCGTCCCACGTGACGGGCACCTCGGCGAGACGACCGTGCGCGACGCCCTCGCAGATGGCGAGCAGGTCCGAGGTGAGGCGGGGCAGCAGCGCCTCCGCCTCCGGGTCGCCGAGGCGGCAGTTGAACTCGATCACCTTCGGGCCGGCGGCGGTGACCATCATCCCGGGGTAGAGCACCCCTCGGTACTCGCGGCCGGAGGCGGCGAGGGCGGCCACGGCTCGCTCGGTCACCTCGCGCTCGATGCGGGACGCGTCGTCGTCGGTGAGCCAGCCGGGCGGCGAGTAGACGCCCATGCCGCCGGTGTTGGGGCCTTCATCGCCGTCGAACACCGGCTTGTGGTCGCAGCTGAACGGCATGTGCGCGACGGTCGTGCCGTCGGTGAAGGCGTGCGCCGAGGTCTCCGGCCCCTGGAGCCGCTCCTCGATCAGCACGCGTGCTCCCGCGTCACCGAACGCGCGGTCCATCATCGACGCCTCGATCGCGGCGATTGCTTCGTCGGTCGTGTCGCAGACCACGACGCCCTTGCCGGCGGCGAGGCCGTCCGCCTTGACGACGCAGGAGCCCCCGCGGCTGTGCGCGAAGGCGACCGCCATGTCGAAGTCCTCGAACATCGCGGCGCGGCCGGTGGCGATGCCAGCCTCGGCCATCAGCTCCTTCGCGAACGCCTTGGACCACTCGATCTCGGCAGCCGACATGGTGGGGCCGAACACCGGGACGCCCTCGGCGGTCAGCGCGTCGGCGACCCCGTGCGCAAGCGGCGCCTCCGGCCCGACCACGACGAGGTCGGCACGCAGCCTCGTCGCTGCGTCGACGACTGCCCGCGGGCTGTCGATGTCGAGCGCGTCGAGGTTCTCGCCGTACTGGGCGGTGCCGGCGTTGCCGGGTGCACTCGTGAGCGTGCTGAGGTTCGGCGACTGGGCGAGCTTCCACGCGATGGCGTGCTCGCGGCCTCCGCCGCCGAGGAGCAGGACGTTGGTGCTCATCGGTGCTGCGTCCCGCTCGCGCTCACCCCTCCTACTCCCACTCGATCGTGCCGGGAGGCTTCGAGGTGATGTCGTAGACCACGCGGTTGACCTCGGGCACCTCGTTGACGATGCGGCGTGAGATGGTGGCGAGGAGGTCGTAGGGGAGCCGCGCCCAGTCGGCCGTCATGGCGTCCTCCGCGGTCACGCAGCGCAGCGCGACGCAGAAGCCGTAGGTGCGGCCGTCACCCTGCACGCCGACCGTGCGTGTGTCGGTCAGGACGGCGAACGACTGCCAGAGGTCGTAGTACATCGCCGCGCCCTTGATCTCGTCCATCACGATCCAGTCAGCGCGGCGCAGGATGTCGAGCTTGTGCGGCGTCACCTCGCCGATCACGCGGATCGCGAGGCCGGGGCCGGGGTACGGCTGCCGGTAGACCATCTCGTCGGGCAGGCCGAGCTCGGTGCCGACGCGGCGCACCTCGTCCTTGAAGAGGTTGCGCAGCGGCTCGATGAGCGAGAGCTCCATGTCCTTGGGCAGCCCGCCGACGTTGTGGTGCGTCTTGATCTTCGCCGTCGCGCTGGTCCCCGTAGAGGCCGACTCGATAACGTCGGGGTAGGTCGTGCCCTGCACGATGTAGTTGACGGCGCCGATGCCACGCGCCTGCTCCTCGAAGACGCGGATGAAGGTCTCGCCGATGCGGATGCGCTTCGTCTCCGGGTTCGTCACCTCGGCGAGGTCGGCGAGGAAGCGGTCGGCCGCGTTCACGTGGCGCAGGTCGATCGACATGTGTTCGCGGAACGTCGAGACGACGCGCTCCGGCTCCTCGGCGCGCATCAGACCGTTGTCGACAAAGATGCACGTCAACTGGTCGCCGACGGCGGAGTGCACGATGGCGGCCGCGACCGCGGAGTCGACGCCGCCGGAGAGCGCGCAGATCACGCGCCCGTCGCCGACCTGCCGCTCGATCGTGCTTACCGACTCGTCGATGAACGACGTTGCGGTCCAGTCGCCGGAGCAGCCGGCCACCTCGAACAGGAAGTTGTGGAGGAGCTGGTCGCCCTGTGGGGTGTGCACGACCTCCGGGTGGAACTGGATGCCGAGGTGCCCGTCGTCATCGGCCATCGCCGCCACCGGCGAGTCGTCGGAGTGGGCGACGGCGCGGAAGCCGGGTGGCATCTCCACGATGCGGTCGGCGTGGGACATCCATACCGGCATGGTCGCGGGCAGGTCGTGCAGGAGCGGGTTGCCGGGCTCTGAGACGGTGATGACCGCGTGGCCGTACTCACGCCTCGAGGCGGGGGCGACGCGCCCACCCAACGCCTGCGCGATCAGCTGCATGCCGTAGCAGATGCCGAGCACCGGCAGCCGCGACCCCACGACGTACGAGGGGAGCGTCGGTGCGCCCTCGTCGTAGACGGAGGCTGGGCCGCCGGACAGGACGAAGCCCTTCACCTTGAGGTGCGACAGCTTGTCCGGCGGGGTGTCCCAGGGGACGAGCTCGGAGTAGACGCCCGCCTCGCGGATTCGGCGCGTGATGAGCATCGAGTACTGCGAGCCGTAGTCGAGCACGACGATGGTCTCGGGTGCGTTCGGGGCAGGCGTGAGCAGCTGCCCGGGCTCGCGCGCCTCGGCGATCTCGAGGTACGTGCTGACCTCGCTGTCGCCTGACGTGCGGATACGATCGCCGGTGGGATTGGCCGCTGGTGCGGCCTGTGGGATTGCTTCGGTCGCCTCGGCCATCGAGCCCTGAATAACGCGGGGAGCTGTCGAGTCCGAATCGTATCGGCGGGCTATAGTCCGGTCAACGAACACATGGGGATCACGAGGGGTTCGCGACGTGCGAGAGCAACATAACGCACCACTTCGAGACGCCTCGCGGCGGCACGACGGATCCTGACGCCGCGATGCCCATCCTCGGCCCCGAACGCGTCGACGAAATCGTGCACGCGCTCCAGGCGGGCGAGGTCGTCGGCATTCCGACCGACACGGTCTACGGCCTCGCCGCCATGCCTGGCAATGTCGAGGCCGTTAATGCGCTCGCTGACCTGAAGGGTCGCTCCAACCAGCAGCCGATCGCGGTGCTCTTCGACGACATCGGCGGAGTCGAGCCGTTCGTCGAGGAAGCGGAGGTGCTGAATCGCATCGAGCAGTTCTGGCCGGGGGCGCTAACCGTCGTGCTGCGCGCGCGGCCTGGCTTGGCGACTGCCGCGCTCACCGACGTCGGCACGCTCGGCCTCCGCCAGCCCGACGACGACCTCGCACGCTCCGTCATCCGCGCGTGCGGCGGCGCGCTGGCGGTGAGCAGCGCGAACCAGACCGGCGAGCCGCCCGCTCTGAGCGCCGAGGAGGTCGCCGCGGTGTTCGGCGACGAGTTGCTCGTGCTCGATGGCGGCGAGCGGCCCGGCGGTACAGCGTCGACGGTGCTCAACCTCGCGGTCGACCCGCCCGCAGTCCTACGCGAAGGGCCGATCGATGCGTCGGAGGTGCTGGCGGCGCTGGGTAAGGGCTCGGAGTCTGGCTAGCCCGCCGCGAGCAGGATCGCGGTGACGATGCTCAACGCCGCGAGCATGATGGCGACGGCGCCAGCCACCATCGCGCCGAATCGGATGGTGAGCCGGTGATCGAGCCGCTCTTCGAGCGCGATCAGGTCGCCCTTAAGCGCAGTCAGGTCGTCCCTGAGCGCGCTCACGTCGTCCTTCGTCGCGACGTTGCCGAACATCGCGCCCGCGAAGGCCGAGACCATCGCATCAGCCTGGCGAGCCTCGAAGCCAGCTTCTCGAAGCTCTTGTGATGCCCGGAGCGTGTCGAACAGCACTGCCATGTGTCGATCCTGTACACCGTGTGGGAGCGGCGTCGGGGCTATAGTAGCGCGGATCGCCGTCGATGAGACACGACTGGGCCATATCCGGATCGTTGTAGGACATTGCCGGATGGGTGCTAGGCTTCCGTGGCGCCTCGAACCGGTCGAGGGCGTCCGAGAGGTTTCCGCATGAGCCTGCCCTCGATAGGCGACCTGCCGCTCGAGCAGCGACGCATCATCCGCGCCTGGTGCATGTACGACTGGGCGAACTCCGCCTTCGCCACCAGCATCGCCGCCATCGTCCCCATCTACTTCGTGTTCCTGTTCAAGGAAGCGGCGGGCGACGACGGGACGGTTCTCGGCATCTTCACCGGCAGCTCGATGTGGAGCCTCGGGGTCGCGCTCTCGACGGGGTTCGTGGCGTTCTCGAGCCCGGTCCTCGGCGTGATCGCGGATCGCGTCCCGATCCGGCGCGTGCTGCTGGCGACCTACATGATCATCGGCTCGGTGTTCACGATGCTGGCGTTCTTCGCGCCGTACGCGCCCGAACCGTGGGTGTGGATGTTCGTGATGTTCACGGTCGCCAACATCGGCTTCGTCGGAAGCATCGTGTTCTACAACTCGTTCCTGCCGCACCTCGGCCCGCGGCACCTCCTCGACGACATCAGTAGCCGCGGCTACGCCTACGGCTACCTCGGTGGCGGGCTGCTGCTGGTCGTACACCTTGCGTTCATCCTGGCCACGCGCGACACGGACCTCGCCGACCTGGCCACGCGGCTCTCCATCGCATCCGTCGGGGTGTGGTGGTTCGGGTGGGCGACCTGGACGCTGCGCGTCGTGCCGGAGCCGCCGGTGCGGCCTTCGGAGGAGCGACTGACGCCCCCCTCCGCGTTCGTACTCGGGTTCCGCGAGCTGCGGCGAACCTTCGGCGAGATCCGGCGGTTCCGCGTGGCGGTCGTCTTCCTCATCGCCTACCTGCTCTTCAACGACGGGATCTCGACCGTCACGGCGATCGCAGGCGCATACGCCGCCGACACGCTCGCGATCCCGCTGGTGTTCAACATGGGCACCGTCGCCACGATCCAGTTCGTGGCCGTGCCGGGCGCGCTGGCGTTCGCGTGGCTGGCGGACCGCATCGCGACGAAGCCCGCGCTCACGGTGGCGCTCGTGGGGTGGATCGGCATCGTGGTCGTCGGCGTCTCACTCGCGCCGCTCCCGCCCACCGACCACGGCGACTTCGACTTCCAGTTCGCCTACCGCGAATCCTCGGGCGACTACGTCGCGGAGGTCGCGCCCGACCTCGACGACGGCTACGAGCTGCGCTGGCGCGACCACTACTGGCGCATCGAGGAGGGCTACGCGTTCCGCGCCTCGGCGATCGAGGGTCTCGCCGAGGCGATGCGCGACGCACCAGGTGTCGAGTACGCAGTGTCAGTCAGCGGAGGGCCGCTCGACGGCGCCTCAGGGGTCGGGGAATCGCACCCGTCGATGCTGGGGGACGGGCCCGTCGACTGGTGGCCGTCGCTGATGCGGGATCTCGTCTGGGCGCCGCTCGGGTTGGCGGTCGGGCCCCAGTGGCTGCTCCTCGGTGCGATGGTCGGCTGGGTGATCGGCGGGAGCCAGGCGCTCGCGCGCAGCCTGTTCGCGCAGGTCACGCCGGAGCGCCGCAGCGGCGAGTTCTTCGCGTTCTTCGGCTTTATCGGTCGCGCGTCGTCGGTGTTCGGCCCGACGGTTTACATCGCGGCGACGGCCCTGTTCGACACGCGGGTCGCGGTGATGTCGATCCTGTTCATCATCCTCGCGGGGACGATCGTGCTGGGCCGCGTGGACGTCGAAGCCGGCGCCCGCACCGCCGCCGAGGAGGACGCCCGCATCGCCGAGGCGTGAGCCCGCCCTGACTGCTTGAGCGGGTCACCTCCGCTATCATCGCCACATCATGGGCTTCATCCACGACCGCCTCGACATGTCCGAACGCGTCGCCATCGTCACCGGCGGCGGGCGCAACCTCGGGCGCGGCATCGCACTGGGCCTAGCCGACGCCGGTGCCGCAGTGGTGATCGCGGAGATCGACGAGGAGACCGGCCCGGCGATGGAGCAGGAGCTGCGCGACGCGGGCCACGACGCGCTCTTCGTCCACACGAACGTCCGCGACGCCGACTCGGTTGACGCGCTGATCGGGGGCACGGTCGAGCGCTTCGGGCGGCTCGACGTGATGGTCGCTAACGCCGGGGGGATGTTCCAGGCGCCCGCGCTCGACATCTCGAAGCGCGGCTTCGAGGCGGTGATCGACCTCAACCTGATCGGCACGTGGCTCTGCGATACGGCCGCTGCGCGCGCGATGATCGAGGGCGGCCGTGGGGGCAGCATCATCAACATGTCCTCGCAGAACGCGCTCTACGGCGCGCTGAACGGTCCGCACTATGGCGCGGCGAAGGCGGGCATCCTCGGCCTCACGCTTTCCGTCGCCGCCGAGTGGGCAGAGCACGGCATCCGTGTCAACGCGGTGGCGCCCGGCGGCCGGACGGCGCGCGCAGGAGCAGCGCCGCGCGAGGGCCAGCTGGCAGGCGGCGGCGACCCCGAGTACATCGAGAACGTCGCCGCGGCCACCGTGTACCTCGCCTCCGACCTGGCGAGCTGGGTGACCGGCCACACCCTCGTGGTCGACGACGGCGGCACGTTCACGAACGCCGCGCCGCGCGGCGCCTAGCCCGAGTTCGTACGGCTCCACCCGCACGCGAGCGCGACCGCCGGGTGGGGTACGATCCCCGTCGTGATGCCCGCCATTGCCCAGCTGCGCTCACTGACCGGCCTCGCGGCCGGGGCGATGCGTGCGCTCGCCATCGCGAAGAGCGGGCGCGCGAACCCACGGGTGTCAGGCCGTCTGCGGGTCGACGGCCTCGACGAGCGAATCACGGTCACGCGCGACCGGTTCGGCATCCCCCACGTCGACGCACCCACGGACGTGGGTGCGGTCTTCGGACAGGGCTTCGCGCAGGCGCACGACCGGCTGTTCCAACTCGAGCTGTTCCGCCGCGCGGCCTCCGGGCGCCTGGCGGAGGTGTTCGGCCCGCGCGCGCTGGACGCGGACCGCTTCGCGCGACGGCTCGGACTCGACGCCCTGTCGCGCGGCGACCTCGAGTCGACGAGCACCGAGTCACGCGAGCTGCTGGAGGCATTCGCGAACGGGGTCAACGCCGCGATCGCGACGCTACCCGCGCTGCCGCCCGAGTTCTCGATCACGGGCTCCGGGCCGGAGCCGTGGCGGCCCGAGCACTCACTGCTCATCGGGCGGCTGCTCATGCTCGGCTTCTCCCCGAACTGGGACGCCGAGCTCCAACGTGACCGGCTGGTTGCGGCACTGGGGCCTGAGCGGGCCGCGCTCGTCGACGTGACGTACCCACCCGACGCGCCGACCATGACCGGCGAGGCGTACGAGGGCACTGCCGCGCGACTGCTCAGTGCCTACGACGGCATCGAGGCTGCGGGAGTGCCCGCCGGGGGCGCATCGAACGCGTGGGCGCTGGACGGTTCGCGCACCCGCACAGGCGCGCCGCTGCTGGCCTGTGACCCGCATGTGCGCGCCGGCGTGCCCAGCCTCTTCCATGTTGTGCATTTCCGTGGGGACGACCTCGACGTCATCGGGGCGAGCGTACCGGGCGTCCCCGGCGTCGTGATCGGGCACAACCGCGACGTGGCGTGGGGCATGACCGCGGGCCTTGCCGATGTGAGTGACTGCTACATCGAGGAGTTTGACCCGGCCGACCCAGACCGGTACCGCACCCCCGATGGCTGGGAGCGCGCTCGTTCGCGCGTCGAGCGACTCAACGTGCGGGGTGGCGCACCCGTCGACGAGGTCATGGTCGAGACGCGCCACGGGCCCGTCCTCGGCCCGGCGCTCCCCGATGAGACGAGGGCGATCGCGCTGCGCTCGACTGCGATCGAGCCGGGCGAGACGTTCGGGCCGCTGCTCGATGCCAACCGCGCGCGTGACGTCGCCGGGCTCGACGCCGCGCTCGCCCGCTGGCCCGGGGCAACGTTCAATTTCGTCTTCGCCGACCGCGCGGGCGCCATCGGCTACCGGCTTGCGGGCTCGATCCCTCGGCGCGCCGAGGGCGAGGGGCTCGTGCCGCAGATCGGCGCGACCTCGCCTGGTCCGCCGGAGCCGCTGACGGCCGATGAGGTGCCACAGCTTGTCGACCCGCCGGGGGGCGCCATTGTCTCGGCCAACCAGGCGCCCGGCGGCCCGCTGGAACTCGGTGAGGAGTGGATGGAGAGCTACCGCGCCGAGCGCATCGCCGAGCTGCTCGGAGACCGCAACGACCACACGGTCGCCTCGTGCCAGGCGATTCAGGCCGACCTCCACAATGCGGCGCTCGTAGCGCTGCGCGACCTGATGTTGTCGCTCGAGGTCGTCGGGGACGGTGAGGTGCGGGCCGTGCTGTCCGCGTGGGACGGACAGGTGACCGCGGGTAGCCCGGCGGCGGCGGTCATGGAGACGGTCTATCAGGAGGCCGCGCGGACGCTCGCCACGCGCGTGGCAGGCACGATGTCCGACATGGTGCTCGGCCGCGGGCTGGGCGGTCCGGCCGGCGAGGACTCGCGCTTCCACTACCGCCTGCAGGGCCGCATCGTGGCCGCGCTCACAGCAGCCGAGCCCCCCTGGTGCGACGGTGACGAGGATCGCGACCGCGTGTTGCGCGCTGCGGTTGAGCAAGCGCTCGGCGTGCTGCGGGAGCGCCTCGGATCGCGCCCGGCGGGGTGGCGCTGGGGCGCGTTGCGCTCGTCGCGGCAGCCACACCCGCTCGGGGGGGTGCCGGGCCTGGGCCGGGCCTTCGCTGTCGGCCCGAACGAGATGCCGGGCGACGTGAACACGGTGTGGCAGGGCGGCTACTCGGTGCACCACGGGCCGGACGCGCCCGGCGGGTTCTCGCCCGGTTACCGCCAGGTCGTCGACCTCGCGGACTGGGACCGTTCGACCTTCCAGATGCCCGCCGGGAACTCCGGGATCCCCGGCCACCCGCACTACGGCGACTGCGCCCCTGAGTTCTTCGAAGGACGGCAGCGCCCGCTGCTCTACTCAAGGGAGGCGATCGCGGCGAACGCAGAGGGTACGCTGGTGCTCGAACCGAACGGGGAGCGCTCGTGACGACTTCGCCGGCCGCGCTGGAGACGCGGATGCGGGAGTACCGCCCGCGTGTCGACGAGGAGATGCGCGCCGTTGTCGGCGACGACTCGTCCGGCCTGTACGCATGGATGCGGTACCACCTCGGGTGGGAGGACCGCGACGGGGTCCCCACGGGCCGCGGCCCCGGCAAGATGCTGCGCTCGACGGCGCTCCTGCTCTCCGCCGAGGCGTGCGGCGGCGTGGTCGGGCACGCCATCCCGGCGGCAGCCGCAATCGAGCTCCTGCACAACTTCTCGCTCGTCCACGACGATATCGAGGACGACAGCGACACGCGACGCGGGCAGGCGGCATTGTGGACGCTCGTTGGGCTCGCGCAGGGGATCAACACCGGCGACGGTATGTTCACCCTCGCGCGCGTCGCCCTGCACCGCCTGCCCGACGCAGGCGTCGATCCCGCCGTCGCCTTCGCGGCGACACGCGAGCTGGACTACGCCTGCATGCGGCTCATCGAGGGCCAGTACCACGACATCGCCTTCGAGACGCGCTCCCGCGTCGACCGCGAGGAGTACCTCGCGATGGTCGAGGGCAAGACCTCGGCGCTGTTCGCGGCGTGTGCGGCCATGGGGGCGCTGATCGCGGGCGCGCCAGCAGAGCGCGTGGACGCGCTCCGGGAGTGGGGCCGCCAGATCGGACTTGCCTTCCAGGCCGTCGACGACCTCCTCGGTATCTGGGGCGACCCGGCGGTGACCGGCAAGCCCGTGGGAGACGACGTCGCCGTGCGCAAGCAGACCTTCCCGGTGATCGCCGCGCTCGCGTCCGGCGGTGCGCCGCAGCTCGAGGCCGCGTACCGGCGAAACGAGGACGGCGAGCCGGTCGTCGCCGCCCCGGACATCGCCGCGCTGACCGCGGAGATCGAGGCGTCCGGCGCGCGCGCGACGACCGAGGCTCTGGTGCGCGAGCACCGGGCACTCGCCGACGAGGCGCTGGCGGCGTCGGGACTCGGCGACGAGGCGCGCCTGCCGTTCGAGGAGTACGCGGACCTCGCCACCGCGCGCGAGGCGTAGCACGCGGCGTGGCGACGTGCATATGATCGCCTCGTGAACGGCGCCCCCAACAAGCGCAGCATCCGCGATATCGACCTCGCCGGCCGGCGCGTCTTCCTGCGCGTCGACTACAACGTGCAGGTCGACGACGGACGCGTCATCGACGACATGCGGCTGCGCGAGTCGCTCCCGACCATCGCGTACCTGCGCGAGGCCGGGGCCAGCGTCATCCTCTGCTCGCACCGCGGGCGGCCGCGCGGGCAGGTGGTCGAGAACCTGCGCAACGTGCCCGTGGCCACGCACCTCTCCCGGCTCATCGAGACGCCCGTGCGGTCGGTAGGAGACTGCGTCGGCCCCGAGGCAGAGGCCGCGGCGGCCGGGCTGGAGCCCGGTGAGCTGCTCATGCTGGAGAACGTCCGCTTCCACGCCGGCGAGGAGGAGAACGACCCGGCGTTCGCGCAACAACTCGCCCGCCTCGCCGACGTGTACGTGAGCGACGCGTTCGGCACGGCTCATCGCGCGCACGCCTCGATCGTCGGTGTGCCGAAGTACCTGCCCGCGGTGGCAGGTCTCCTCCTGGAACGCGAGATCGCCGCGCTGGGTGGGCTCACGGAGCCGGAGCGGCCGTTCGGGATCGTACTCGGCGGGGCGAAGGTCTCCGACAAGATCGCGATCCTCCGCCACCTCGCCGCCAAGGCCGACGTGGTCTGCGTTGGCGGCGGCGTGGCCAACACGTTCCTCGCCGAGCAGGGCTTCGACGTGGCCGACTCGCTCTGGGACCGCGACGGGCTCGACTCCGCGCGGGACGTGCTCGCGCAGGCAGCCGCACGCCGCGACCTGCGGCTCTACCTGCCGGTCGACGCCGTCGTTGGCTTCGGCGCGGCCGACGCCGGGCACATTCGCAAGGTGCCGGTGGACAGCGTGCCGCCGGACTGGCGCATCCTCGACATCGGCCCCGCGACGGTCGAGCTGTTCCGTACGGCGCTCCACCCGATGCGCACCGTGGTGTGGAACGGCCCGCTGGGCCTGTTCGAGCGCGAGCCGTTCGACTACGGCTCGCTGGCGATGGCGGAGATGCTCGCGGACCTCGACGGTCAGGTGGTGATCGGCGGGGGCGAGACGGCCGCGGCCGTGCAGCGCGCGGGCATCGAGGACCGCATCGCGCACATCTCGACCGGTGGTGGCGCCTCGCTGGCGATGCTGCAGGGCCACGCCCTCCCCGCGGTGGACGCCCTCGACGACGCCTGAGGTCCGAGTTGGTTCTTTGACTAGTCCGACCAGATTGGTCAAAATAGTCACCGCCAGTTGGATCGTGCCCAACCAACCGAGCCTCGAAGCGCATCCACGGAGGTGAGGGTCTGACGATGTCGGAAACCACGGGGCGGTACGAGAGCCATGCGGAAGGCGACGTATCGGACGCGTTTCGCGTCGGGGTGGCCGAGGCGAAGGGCAAGTTCTCCGCACTGGTCGAAGGGGTACAGCACCGCGGCGAGCACTACGTGATCGAGCGTCACGGCAAGCCCGCGGCGGCCCTCGTGAGCGTCGACGAACTTGAACTTGTCGAAGCTGCGCGGCGCGATCCCTCCGAGGGCAACGACGGGCTGACCGGCCTCATCGGTCTCTTCGGGGACCTCATGTCCGATGACGAGATCGATGACATGGTCGATGCCATCTACGAGGACCGCGCACGAGACGAGCTCCGCGAGGTCGATTCGAGCGACTGGTTCGCGTGAAATACCTGCTCGATACCGACACGGTGAGCGGCCTGACGAGGCGAAGGCCGTCTGAAACCCTCCTCCTCCGCATGGCGACCACCGCTCGCGAGGACAGAACCACTTCGAGCATCACGCTCTCCGAACTGCTGTTTGGAGCACACAAGGCCGGCGCACGATCGACGGAACTCCTGACGCGGATTCGCGCCGCGCTGCCACGCTCCTCACTGATCCCGTTCGACGATGCGGCAGCGGAGGAGTACGGACGGCTGCGAGCGCACCTGGAATCTCAGGGCACGCCGATAGGGCAGGCAGACACGCAGATCGCGGCGATCGCACTGGCGAACGACCTGACAGTCGTCACCGGGAACGTCCGTCACTTCGAGCGCGTCCCCGGCCTCACCGTCGAGAACTGGCTCGCGTAAACTGCCTCGGCCGCAGTCATCGAGGCCTCTGCGCCGTGCATGCGGGCGCTACGAGCCGCGCTCGCTATAGCATGTAGGCCATGGACCCCGAACTGATCCGGCGGCTCTCGATCCCCGCCGACACCAAGGTCGTGTTGTGCGTCCTCGACGGCCTCGGCGGGCTGCCCGGCCCGCGCGGCCGCACCGAGCTCGAAGCTGCCGACTGCCTCCACCTCGACCGGCTGGCCGAGGAGGGCATGATCGGCCAGACGCTTCCCGTCGGGCACGGCATCACGCCAGGCTCAGGGCCCGGCCACCTCGGCCTCTTCGGCTATGACCCGCTCGAGGTCGAGGTCGGCCGTGGGGTGCTCGAGGCGACCGGGATCGACTTCCCGCTCGGCCGGGACGACCTGGTGGCGCGCGGCAACCTCTGCACCGTCGACGCCGACGGGAACATCACCGACCGCCGCGCCGGGCGAGTGGCGACCGAGATCACCGGCGAGATCGCCGAACAACTCTCCGGCATCGAGTTGCCCGGGTACGAGGCGCTTGTGCAGGAGGTGCGTGAGCACCGCTTCGTGCTGGTGCTGAGGCCGCTCGACGGCAACGCTCCGCTGAGCGAGGCGCTCTCCGAGACCGACCCGCAGCGCGAGGGGGCTCCGGCGCTTGTCGCGGAAGCGCTCGCGCCGGCCGGGGCGTCGGCTGCGGACGTGGCCAATCGCTTCGCCGCGGAGGCACGGATACGCATCGGGGAGCGTGAGACGGCGAACCAGGTGCTGCTGCGAGGGTGGTCGAGACTACCCGACCTGCCGCAGCTGCCGGAGCTGTGGAAGCTGCGGGCCGCAGCCGTCGCCACGTACCCGATGTACCGCGGCCTCTCGCGCCTCGTCGGCATGGACGTGCTCGATGCCGGCGACTCGCTTGCCACGCAGGTCGCGACCGTGCGGGAGCACTGGGACGACTACGACTTCTTCTTCGTCCACTTCAAGCCCACCGACGCGGCGGGCGAGGACGGCGACTTCGCACGCAAGCAGCAGGCGATCGCGGCGTTCGACGACTGCATGCCGGGGCTGCTCGCCCTCGATCCGAACGTGGTGGTCGTGACCGGCGACCACTCGACACCCGCCGGGATGGCGGCGCACTCGTGGCACCCCGTCCCGGCACTGGTCTGGGGCGACTACGTGCGCCCCGACGACTCGCACCGCTTCGGCGAGCGCGAGTGCGCGCACGGCGGGATGGGCACCATCCCCGCGAAGGAACTGCTGCCGATCGCGTTCGCGCACGCGGGGCGGCTCGCGAAGTTCGGCGCCTGATGGCTGCGCGCACCCCCATCGTCGGCGGCAACTGGAAGATGCACCTCGACCGAGCGGGCGCGCGCGACCTGCTGCGAGAGCTGCGGGCCGAACTCGATGGCGTCGAAGGCGTCGAGGTGGTCATCTGCCCGCCCGCGCCGTGGCTCGGCGACGCCGCCGACGCGCTCGATGGCACATCGCTCCATGTCGGCGCGCAGAACGCGTACTGGCTGCCGCACGGCGCCTACACGGGCGAAGTGGGCGCGGCGATGCTCATCGGCACCGCCCGGTACGTCCTCGTCGGCCACTCCGAGCGGCGCCACGTCTTCGGCGAGACGAACGAGGACACGGGCCGCAAGCTCTCGGCAGTGCTGGAGCTTGGTCTGCTGCCAATCCTCGCGGTCGGCGAGCTGCAGGCCGAGCGCGAGGCGGGCACGACACGCGAGGTGCTCCGCGAGCAAGTCGACGCTGCGTTGTCCGACGTCGACCGACTGCCCGAGGGCTTTGTCATTGCGTACGAGCCGGTGTGGGCGATCGGCACTGGCCTGACCGCGACGCCTGAGATCGCACAGTCGACCATCGCCGATGTGCGCGCGATGGTCGCCGACCGCTTCGGCGAGGCGACCGCCGAGTCGTGCCGTATCCAGTACGGGGGGTCGGTCAACGCCGACAACGTCGGCGACCTCGCCGCGCAGCCCGACATCGACGGTGCGCTCGTTGGTGGAGCGTCACTCGACGCGTCGGCCTTCGCGACCATCTGCCGCGCCGTGGCGGGAGCAGGGGGCGCGAGCTGAGCGGGCCGGGCGTCGTCGCGCTCGTTGGCCCGACTGCGTCGGGCAAGACCGCCGCGGCGATCGCCGTCGCTCAGCGTCTACCGATCGAAGTGGTCTCGGCCGACTCGCGCCAGATCCGGCGAGGCATGCGCATCGGCACCGCCGCCCCCACCGACGAGGAGCTTGCGGCCGTCCCGCACCACCTCGTCGGCATCGTCGAGCCCAACGAGCCGTGGACGCTCGCGGACTTCCTCGAACGCGCGCACGAGGCCATCGACGCGATCCACGCGCGCGGGTGCCTGCCGCTGCTCGTCGGGGGCGCCGGGCAGTACGTGTGGGCGCTCCTCGAAGGCTGGGAGCCACCCGCCGTCCCGCCCAACCCCGAGCTGCGGGCGCGCCTCGAGGCCGAGGCGCGGGCGCAGGGCGTCGAAGCCGTGCATGCCCGACTCGCGGCCCTCGACCCCGCGTCCGCGGAGCGCATCGGCACAAGGAACGAGCGACGCCTGATCCGCGCACTCGAGATCGTCGACGCAACCGGCGAGCCGATCGCCCCACTCCCGCGCGTGCCGCCGCCCTGGCCGTGGCGCGTCGTCGGCCTGCAGTGGTCGCGGTCGGCGCTCAGCCGCCGCGCTGACCGCCGAGCGGCAGCGATGTACGAGGCCGGGCTCGTCGAGGAGACGCGCGCCATCGTCGAGGGCCACGGCGACGACTTCGAGGCGCTGACCTCGATTGGCTACGCGGAGGCGCTGGGGGTGCTGAGAGGCCAGTGGCACGAGGCGGAGGCGGTCAAGCGCACGCAGGCCGCAACACGCCGCCTGATACGCCGCCAGGCGGCGTGGTTCCGTCCCGTCGACCCTCGGATCGAGTGGGTGGCGGGGGCGGACGTGGACCGTGTCGTGGCCGCGGTTGAGGCGGCTGCGGACGGGCTGCGGTCGTAGCGCCGTCAGGCCGTTGGCGCGGGTTCGTTGAGCGGGTGGAAGACCTCGTACCCCTCGACGCGTAGCTCGGGCGGGCCATGCGCGATCAGCGCGTCACGGATGCGATCGGCTTCGGGAAGCCCCAGCAGGCTCACCCCTCGTGGCAGCCCGATGAGTTCGACGCCGATCAGGCGTCCCTCGCCGTCGTAGTCGAGGTTTCTCCAGTCGCCAAACTCACGGCACGTCGCGATCTTCGCCCGTAGGAACCGCAAGTACAGGATGTCGCCGACTTCGTTGATTCGGACTTCGATGGCGCCGGGCATGTCGTCAGTCCCTCTACTCACCGTGCCACGCGACGGTCGCGACCATCATCGGCTCGGAATCGATCCGGACGTAGACCTTGCAGCGGCGGAGGCCTATCGACCGCAGGTAAATGTTACACGGGTCGGTCGGAGGGCGGTCGCGCGCGGGCCGGACGTGGTCTGGCCGCTCCAGTGTCGCTCGAATGTCATCCCTGGTGATGCCGAGCTCCACCATTCGGTCGAGTGCATGCGGCTCATAGGCGACCACGCCACCCGGTGGCAGTATTGGCTCCACGGCCGCTCCTCGGCTCATCGCGCCGTCGCACGGGCATCGGGGATACGGTGGGAGCCGTGACGCCGAGGGTACGGGGCACCGGGCATGACGGGAACCGGTCCGCCGACCGACCATGTCGGTTGAGGCTGCCGCTCGCGCGCACGTACGATGATCGGCATGAGCGCGTGGGCCTTCTGGAAGATGCACGGCGCCGGCAACGACTTCGTCGTCACCGACGGAGGCGACCCCGCGCACGCCGGGCGCTCCGACGCGGAGTGGAGCGCGCTCGCCGAGCGCGTGTGTGACCGGCACTTTGGCGTCGGCGCCGACGGGCTCATCGCCGTGCTGCCGTCCGACGTGGCCGACCGGCGCATGCGCATGTTCAATCCCGACGGCTCCGAGTCCGAGATGTGCGGCAACGGCATCCGCTGCCTCGTCAAGTTCGTGCTCGACCAGGACGACGACCTGCGCGCCCGCGGGACGCTGAGCGTCGACACGCTCGCGGGTGTGCTCGACGCCGTAGCGACGCCGGGCGAGGACGGCACGGTCGCGCGCGTGCAGGTGAGCATGGGCGAACCGCACTTCGCGCCGGAAGACCTCGGCGCACTCGTAGAGCAGGCGGCCCCGGTGCTTGGCTTGCCGCTGGAGGCGGCGGGGACCGAGCAGAGCGTGACGCTCGTCTCGATGGGTAATCCGCACGCCGTCACGTTTATCGATACCCCTGTCGACTCGTTCGAGCTTGAACGCATCGGACCGGCGGTCGAGCATCACCCCGTCTTCGCGAACCGCACGAACTTCGAGGTCGTGCGCGTGCGCGACGAGGGCGCGATCGACATGCGGGTGTGGGAGCGCGGCGCGGGCGAGACCCTCGCCTGCGGCTCGGGCGCCTGCGCCGCCGCCGTCGCGTCGCGGCTGCATGGCTTCGTCGGCGACCGCGTCGACGTCCACGTGCCGGGCGGCACGCTCGGCATCGGCTGGGATGGAGCCGGCGAGGTCTCACTCGAGGGCCCCGCGACGCTCGTCTTCACCTCGACGTGGGAGGATCCCGCGTGAACCCGACCCTTCCGGGCATCCGCCGCCCGCACCCCAACGCAAGCCGGAGGTAGTGGCATGACGCAACCGAGGACGCTCGACGACGCGCTCCAGACCCGCAACATCCCTCGCACGGTCGATGAGTGGGAGGAGCTGCTCGACGCCGACGGCACGCACGCCGTCGAGACCGACCTGGGCGAGATGGCCTTCGTCGAGGACGGCGGACAGCTGCACCTGCACTACGCGTTCGACAGCCTCGAGGCGATGAAGCAGGTGTGGCACTCGATGTTCGACGTGCTGCGGCCCCGCATTAACGAGCTCGGGTACCCCTACCTCGTGATCGACCTCATCGAGCACCCGAACCGGCGCTGGATCGAGGGGCTGCTGGACGAGAACGACTTCGAGGAGCTGGGCGACTGGCTGGAGTTCACGCACAACGACATCCGCGACCTCGACCCGCCCGAGATCCCCGACGGGTTCACGATGCGGCGGGGCGGCGAGGACGACCACGAGTCGGTGATCGCCCTGGAGGGCGCTGCTTACGGCGACTTCCGCGACGGCGCCACCGCGACGCGTTCCCGCCTCGCCGAGGCGGCCTGGCTCGGCGTCCTCGAGCGCGACGGAGACCTCATCGCCTACGCGCTGAACAGCGGCGTCGAGCAGCGGCACGGGACGGTGCTCTCGTGCGCCGTCCAGCCACGCGAGCAGAACCGCGGGATCGGCAAGGTGATCCTCGGCGCGGCCACGTACCAGCTGGCCAGCGCCGGGGCGCGCACGGCCTCGCTGCGCGTCTGGCCGGAGATCCCGAGGGGCGCACGCATCGCGCAGGCCGTCGGGTACCGAGTCGGACGGCGCGGCATCGAGCTGCGGCGCGACAGCGACGAAGAAATCCTTGCGGAGCGGCGCGACGACCAGCGCATCCGCAACATGCGCGTCCGCTTCGGCGGCTGGCGATAACGCGGAGGCGGGGGAACACGGCATGAGGCTAGCGACGCGCGTCCAGCAGCTCCCGCCGTACCTCTTCGCCCGTATCTCCGAACTCATCGCGGAGAAGCGCGCCGAGGGCGTCGACGTCATCTCGCTCGGCATCGGCGACCCGGACCTGCCGACGCCGCCGCACGTGATCGAGGCGCTGCAGCGCGCCGCCGAAGACCCGGCCAACCACCGCTACCCCGAGACCGAGGGACTGCCGGAGTTCCGCGAGGCGGTCGCGCGCTGGTACGAGCGTCGCCACGGCGTCTCGCTCGACCCGGAGACCGAGGTGGTCTCGCTGATCGGCTCGAAGGAAGGCATCGGCCATCTGCCGCTGTGCCTGATCGACCCCGGCGACCTCGCGATCAGCACCTCGCCCGGCTACCCGGTGTACGAGGTGGCGACGATGTTCGCCGGCGGCGAGACGCTGGCGCTCCCGCTGCGCGAGGAGGACGGCTGGCTGCCCCGCCTCGATGAGGTCTCGGACGCAGATGCCGACCGCGCGCAGCTGCTGTGGCTCAACTACCCGAACAACCCCACGGGCGCCATCGCCGACCACGCGTTCTTCGAGCGCGCGGTGGCGTGGGCGAAGCAGCACGACGTCGCGATCGCCCACGACCTCGCGTACTCCGACGTGTGCTTCGACGGCTACGAGGCGCCCTCGATCCTCGAGGTCGACGGCGCGCGCGACGTGGCGATCGAGTTCAACTCGCTCTCGAAGACGTTCAACATGACCGGCTGGCGGATCGCGATGGCAGTGGGCAACGCCGACCTCGTCGGCGTGCTGCGCCGCGTGAAGTCGAACCTCGACAGCGGCGTGGCGCAGGCGGTGCAGCAGATGGCGATTGCCGCCCTCGATGGCCCGCGGGACGCCATCGACGGACATAACGCCATCTACCAGCGTCGCCGTGACCGAGCCGTCGAGGTGCTTCGGGAGCTCGGCCTCCATGTCGATCCGCCGAGCGCGTCGCTGTACGTGTGGGCGCGGCTGCCGGAGGGTGAGCGCTCCTCGGCGGACTACGCCGGGCGGCTGGTCGAGGAGACCGGGGTCGTGGTGACGCCGGGCGTGAGCTACGGCGACGCGGGCGAGGGCTACATCCGCATCTCACTCACCCTCGGCGATGACCGCCTCGAGGAGGCGCTCGACCGGCTCTCGCGCTTCGCGCGCGGGCAGTAGCGTCGAGGGCAGACGATGGCCACGCGCCCGCCCGAGCCGATGCCGGAGGACGTGCGCCTCGCGCTCGAGGAGCGCGGCGTGCGGGCGGATTACGACGCCCGGCCCTGGTACCAGCGCAACGACTACCTCGCGTGGATGCGACGTGCGAAGCGCGCGGATACGCGCGCCCGCCGGCTCGCGCAGATGCTCGACGAGCTGGAACGGGGCGGTGTCTACATGCGCATGACGCACGCGCCGAGCCGCAAGGCGTAGCCCCGACCACTTCCTCCGATCCGCGGCGACTAGCGCCATTACAAGACGAAAGCACGATACGCTGCGCCGCGTGAGCGGCTTGACGATTGTTGGCGGGCCACCGGGGTCGGGGAAGACGGAGCGCCTCGTCGCGCTCGCCGCGCAGCGGGTCGAGGCGGACCGCTTCGCTGCGACGCTCGTGCTTGTCCCAACGGCACGCCATGGCGACCAGTTTCGGCGGCGCGTCGTCGACCGCTGTGGCGTCGCGCTCAACCTCGAGGTCACGACGCTCCACTTCTTCGCCCGGCGGATCGCCGACACGAGCGCGGTCCCTTCCATCGACGTAGCCGCCGAGCTGCTTCGGCGAGCCACGCACGAGCGCGTTGACGCGGGCGCCGCCGGTCGCTTCGAGCCCATCGCCGAGATGCCCGGGCTGCACGCACTGCTCACCGGCGCCGTGTCGGAACTGGTCGGCGCGGACGTGGAGCCCTCGGACCTCCGCGAGGCGGCAGGCCGCGCGGCGAGCACGGACCATGAGGCGTTCGCAGCCGTCTACCACGCGTACCGCGCGCTCCTGGACGAGCACGGATGGCGCGATCCGCGCGAGACGCCCTCGCTCGCCACCGAGGCGATCGACGACGGCGCCCCGTTGCCGGGGCTGGTGCTCGTCGACGCGTTCGAGTTCCTGAACCCGCGTGAGCTCGCCCTGGTCACGGCGCTCGCGCGCCGCACCGACGTTGCCATCGCGCTCGACCGGGAGGGTAGCGAGCGCGCGCAATGGACGGCGGAACGCCTCGCCGCGCTCGTTCCCGACGCTGTCGGGGAGGAGGTCGCGCCGCGTCCCGGGTCGGCGACGGTGACCGTGCGCTCGGCGTTCGACAACGAGGCGCAGCTCCGCGAGATCGCGCGAGCGATCAAGCAGACGCTCGGCGAGGACGCGTCACTGCGGCCCTCGGATTTCGCGGTGGTCTTCCGGCAGGTCGCGCCGCATCTCACGCTCGCCCGGCGCATCTTCGCGGAGTACGACCTGCCGTTCGACCCGGCAGCCGGCGAGCGGCTGGCGTCGAGGCCGTTCGGGGCGTGGGTGCTGCAGCTGCTGCGGCTGCCGCAGCACGACTGGCGGTTGACGCGCCTGGCGGTGTTGCTGCGCTCGGCGTTCCTCGACCGCGGCGCATGGAGCATCGAGGGTGACACCGTCGACCAGGCACTGCGCGTCGGTCGCGACCTCAAGCTGTTCACCGGCATGGACGCGCTCAGGCGCTTGACGCGCGCGCTGGCCGCGCGAGCGGACGACGCCGCCGAGGGCCGCGAGGGGTACGCGCGACGCCTCCGGGTCGCGTCGGCGGCGATCGAGCGCGTCACCGAGGGCCTGGCGGCGGTGCTCGACGGCGAGTCACGCACGGCCGGGGCGTGGGCCGTCGCGCTGGACGACACGCTGTTCGGAGCCGACGGCCTCGTGCGCCCGTCGGTCGAGGAGTACGACAGCCTCGACGTGGAGACGTCGGCGCTGCGCGCGGACCTCGACGCCATGCGCGCCATCGACGAGGAACTTGGCGGCCCGGCGATCGAGCTCGACGAGTTCGCCGATGAGCTCGAGGCGCGCATGCAGCGCCCGGCGATGCTCCTGCGCGAGGCGGGTGGCGTGCTGCTGGCCCCGATGCACACGCTGCACGGCCTGCGCTTCGCGCACGTCTTCGTCGGCGGGCTGGCCGAAGGCGAGTTCCCCGCGCCCCGCCGCAGCGGCGGGTTCCTCGACCGGCGCGGTCGCGACCTCCTGCAGGCGGGCGGGCTCGATCTGCCCCCGGAGCGCCGCGCCACCGAAGACGAGCTGTGGGCGACCGCCTCCTCTCGCGCAGGCACGGGTCTGTCGCTCTGGCGGCCGCGCTTCGACGCGGGCGGACGGCCGCGCGCCGCCTCGTGGTACTGGCACGATGCCGCAACGACCGGTGCACGGCAGGCAGACGAGCCCGCATCCGTCGTGCCCGAGGCCTCGGCTTCGCTGCGCGAGCTGGCCGTGTCGCTCTCGTCCCGCTGGCGCGACGGGGAACGACGCCGGCCGAGGGGCCTCGACGCCTGGCCGCTCGTCGTGCGCACGGCGGCTCCGGTCGAGCAACGACGGCGCTCGTTCGCCGCCGCGGGCGCGTACGAGGGCGATCTCGCGGGCATCGCCGCCCCCTCGGCCGTCGAGCGCCTGACGGGCGCGACCGCGCGGTGGAGCGCGAGCCGCCTCGAGTCGTACCGGACGTGCGCGTTCCAGTTCTTCGGCGGCTACGCCCTCCGGTTGCGGGAGGTCGAGGACGAGCACACCGAGGCGGATGCCGCGATCCGCGGGAGCGTCGTGCACGACATCCTCGAGGAGGCGCTGCAGCCGCTCGCCGACGAGGGGCGCGCACTGCTTCCGGACACCGTCGACGAGGCCGTCGCGCGCATGCGCGAGCAGGGGCACGAGCTGTGGGACGCAGCGCCCGTGAAGTGGTCGTTCGGCCGCGCGGCGCTCTGGCAGTACGAGTGGGACGCCACAGCCGACGAGATGGAGCGGCTGCTCCGCCGCGAGGCCGAGGAGAACGAACGCCTCGGCATCGAACGCATCGCTGGGCTGGAGTCCGCCATCGACGGGACCACGGTGCCGGGGATCGAGCGGGCGATTGCGCTGCGCGGCAACATCGACCGTGTCGATGCGGGCCCCGGCCTCATCCAGATCGTCGACTACAAGACCGGACGAGACATCAGCAGGAAGGATGTGGACGAGGGTCGCCGCATCCAGCTGCAGCTCTACGCCATCGCCGCCCGGGAGCAGTACGGCGCGGAACGCCTTGTCGCGCGGTACGCCTACTTGCGGCCGCCAGCGAGTGAGTGGTCGCTGGACACCGCTGACCCGGCCGACGCCGCGCTCGTCGAGGCGGTCGCGATGCACGCCGAGGCTGCGCGTGACGCCGTCGGGCGCGGCGACTTCCGGGTCAACCCGCAGGTCCCGACGTGTCCGTCGTACTGCGACTTCCGGCACATCTGCCGCGTCAACCGGTTCAGCCGGTTCAAGCGATGAAGCCGACCGACGAACAGATCGCCGTCATCGAGGCGGAGGCCACAGACCTCGCCGTGACCGCCGGCGCGGGCAGCGGCAAGACCCACGTGCTGGTCGAGCGCTACCTGCGCCTGCTGCGTACCTCGTCGATCCCGGAGATCGCCGCGGTCACCTTCACCGAGGCGGCGGCGACCGAGATGCGGGAGCGCGTCCGCCGCGCCGTGATGGACGACGCGGGACTTGCGCACCACCGGGCCGAACTCGACGACGCCGTGATCGGCACCGTCCACTCGCTTGCGCTGCGGCTGCTCCGCGAGCACCCGTTCGACGCCGCCATCGACCCCTCGGCGGGCGTGCTCGGCGAGGACGAGGCCGAGCTGCTCCGACGCACAGCCGCAGTCGAGGCCATCGATGACGCCGCCGAGGCAGGCGACGACCGCACGACGGCTCTCCGCGAGATCGGCGTGTACTGGGTTGGCCAGCTCCTCCCCCGTATGCTCGCCGACCGCGACGACGTGGACGCCGCCTTCAATGCCATGGGCGACGATCCTGCCGACTGGCACGACCACGCGAGTACGGTTCTCGGTGCCGCGTACGGGGCAGAGCAAGGCGTCATCCGGCGCGAGGTCGCCGCCCTTGCTACCGACATTGAGCGCAACGCGCCCGGAGTGAACGAGCGCCAGCGCGAAGTTGCGGACGACGTACTCGCGTCGCTCCAGGCTTCGCCCGAGGCGGCCGACTGGGAGGTGTTCAGCGCCGCGCTCGCCGAGGCATCCGGACGCGTCAATCTGCAGGTCGGGCGCAGAAGTCCGCCGGACTCAGACGTCAGGGAAGCGTTCCACAAGCTGCGCGCACTGGGCAAGGATGCAGCGGGGCTCCCCGCGTGGAATGACGCCGATGAGCGAGTCTTGCCCGCCCTCGTCGGTGTCCGCGCCCTCTTCCGCGCCGCCGCGGATGGGTACGCCGCGGCCAAACGTGAGCAGCACGCTCTCGACTTCCTCGACCTCGAAGTCGGCGCGGTGGCGCTGCTGCGCGACCACCCGGGCGTGGCGGCCGAGGTGCGCGCGGGGTTCCGCCACCTCATGGTGGACGAGGCGCAGGACATCAACCCGACGCAGGCCGACCTCATCCGCCTCATCGCCGGGCCCGCGCCCGCCGGACCGCGGCCGCACCTGTTCCTCGTCGGCGACGCCAAGCAGTCCATCTACCGGTTCCGCGGCGCCGACGTGGCGCGCTTCGCCGACCTCCGGCGGCTCGTGGCGGACCGGGGCGGTCCCACCCTCCCTCTGAGCCGCTCGTTCCGCACTCACGGGCCGCTGGTAGAGGCCGCCAACGGCATCTTCACCGAGGTCTTCGCCGACGCTTCCGAGCCGTTCGAGGTGTCGATGGAGCGGATGTCGGGCCGTCCCGACCCGGCACCCGGCGACGGGCCGCACCTCGCGCTGATGCCCGTCGGCAAGACGAAGCCCGACGGCGCGAGCGCGGTCGATGAGGAGCGCCGTGGCGTCGAGGCGGACGCGGGCGCGGCCGAGATCGCCGCGCTGCTGCGCGAGGGCCGCGAGGTGTGGGACCGACGGGAGGGGACGATGCGCCCGGCGCAGCCCGGCGACATCGCCGTGCTGCTGCGCCGGTTCAGCAAGGTGCATGCCTTTGAGCAAGCGCTCGAGGCGCACGGGGTCCCGTACACGACGCCGAGCGGCATGGGCTTCTTCACGCGCCAGGAGGTGCTCGACTGCGCCCACCTCCTGCGCTGGCTCGCCGAGCCCCACGGCGAGATCGCCCTCGCCGGCCTGCTACGGTCGCCGTTCTTCATGCTGCGTGATGACACGCTGCTCACGCTTCGTGAGCACCGTCGGTCGTTCTTCGATGGCCTCGGTGACCCGCCTGACGCTGTCGAGGGCCGCGAACGGGAGCGGTGCGCGCACGCGGCGCGCCTGCTCGGTGAGCTGCGCGGCCTCGCCGGCACGTTGCCTGCCGATGCGCTGTTGGAGCGCGCGCTCGAGACCTCGGGCGTCGAGGCCGCATGGAGGCCGATCGAGGGCGGTGAGCAGGCCGTCGCCAACATCCGCAAGCTGGTCCGGATCGTCCGCACCCTCGCGGGGTACACGCTTCCCGACGTGGTCGAGTACCTCGACCAGCGCCGCGAGGAGCTCGATGTGCGCGAGGGCCCGGCAGTGCTGGACCGCCCGGAGGCCGTGCAGATCATGACGGTGCACGCCTCGAAGGGGCTGGAGTTCCCGATCGTCTGGATCCCGGAGGCGCATCTCCCGTCGTGGCCGTCATACGAGCCGATCCGCTGGCACCGTGACGACGGAGTGTCCGCCACGCTGCAGCCCGGCGAGGAGGACACAACGCGCCCTCGCCCCGGGTTCTACGCCCACCTCCTGCTCCGCGACCAGGCCGAGGACGCGGCCGAGCACCGGCGGCTCTTTTACGTCGCCGCCACGCGCGCAGCGGACTACCTCTACGTCTCCGGCGACGACGCGAACCGGGGCGGCTGGCTACAGCTCGCCCTCGCCGCGTGCGAGACGGACGCCGTCGAGAGCGCCGAGGTGCGCGAGCCGCTCGTGGTGGACGTCGAGGGCGTCGCGCGGCGCGCCGCCCCGCGCGACCTGCGTCTCGCCGCCGAGGCCGACGAACAGGACTACATCGCGCCGCTGCTGGAGCGCCCGCGGGTGATCCCCGTGCGCGCGAGCACGCCGGTCACCGCGCTGCGCGAGCCCACCGGCGCGCCCACGCTCGCCCGGCGCAGTGACGGCCACGGGGCGCTACGCGGCAGCGTCGTCCACCGCGCCATCGAGGAGTCCGCGGGCGATGTCGCCTCGCTGGACGCGTCCGCCCTCGCGACGCTCGTGCGCGAGGAGAGCGAGCGAGCGCTCGACGGCGCGGCGGTGGATGCGCTGGCGCGCGAAGCCGGCGAGATGCTGGCGGAGTTCGCACGGACGAGCGTTGCCGAGGCGCTCACCGATCCCGCCGTCGAGCGGTGGTTCGAGCTGCCGTTTGCGTGGGACTGGGACGGCCTGCCCGTGCACGGCGCGATCGACCTCGTCTACCGCGACGCCGAGGGCTGGCACGTCATCGACTTCAAGACCGACAGCCTCGAGGGCACGACGGCCGAGGCAGTCGCGCGCCGCTACCTCGTGCAGATCGGCCTGTATCAGCGAGCGGTCGAGGCGGTAGTCGGCGAGGATTCGGCAGCCGGGCTGCTGTTCCTGCGCAGCGGCGAGCTCGTCCAACCCCCTCGCGCCGACCTCGATGCCGCACTCGACGAGGCGCGCGAGCGCGTCGACGCGGGCGGGCTGCTGGACCCCGAGGCAGCCGAGTTCGTCGAGGAGCCAGAGTAGCGCGGGACTACTCGTCCGCACTCCCGAGGCGGTCGAGGGCGATACGGCGGGCGCTGTTGTCGCCCGGCTCCGAGCGCACCTCGATGTGGTCGGTCCACTTGATGCTGGTGAAGCACTCACCGCCGGGCACGACGAGGCGGGCCGGGCCGCCGTGCGGGCCCGCCAGCGGCTCGTCGTTCGCCTCGACCGCGAGGATCGCGGTGCGCGCCTCGGCGAGCGGGAGCGGGATGCTGAAGTCGTCGGCGGTGACCTGAACCCAGGACGCCTCGGACGGCACGGACGCACGATCGAGCAGGTCCGCGACGGCCACGCCTCGCCAGCGGATACCCGGTACCGTCCAGCCCTCGAGGCAGGCGAAGTCGTCGACCATGAGCTGCTGCGTCATGGCGAGCAGGTCGTCGATAGCGAGGTCGAGCGGCTCGCCGACGAGGCCGTCGACGCGCAGCCGCCACGTCGACGGGTCGGGCGCATCGCCGGGGTGCACCGGCAGGGCGTCGAGGACGGTCAGTTCGGATGGCTGGTCTGGCATGCGGCGCTCCTCCCGTCGCGTCGGCCGGGTGGGTCGGGATCCATGGTACCGCGCCCCGCGAGTGGCTACGTCGCCGTGAAGTTCGGCGTGGTCCGCTCGGCCATCGCCCGGACGCCTTCGCGGAAGTCGTTCGTCTGGCGCAGCCAGTCCTGTTCCACCTGCTCGTGGTCAGTGGCCAGGCGGAAGGCGTCGGCGAGGCCGCGGCGCATGGTCTTGCGGATCGACCGCACCGCGAGCGGCGCCGACGCGGCGATCTCCTGCGCCATCTCCCGGGCCTTGTCGCGCAGATCCGCGAGCGGCACGACCGCGTCGCACAGCCCGATCTCCAGCGCCTCCTCGGCGCGCACGCGGCGGCCGGTGTAGAGCAGGTCGAGCGCCTGCTGCTCGCCGACGAGTCGCGGGAGCGTGACGGTGAGGCCGAAGCCGTGGTGGAAGCCGAGCCGTGCGAAGTTGGCCGCGAAGCGCGCCTCGGGCGCGGCGACGCGGAAGTCGGCGGTGAGCGCGAGGCCGAGCCCGCCCCCGATCGCCGCGCCTTGCACCGCCGCGACGACGGGCGTCCCGGCCTCCATCAACCGCGCGCCCTGCGCGTAGAGGTGCGGGTTGCCGGTGGGGCGAGGCGTCTCCCCGTCGTCCTCGGGCGCGGGGTCGCCGCCGAGCGCGGCACCGGCGCAGAACGAGCGCCCCTCCGCCGCGAGGATGATCGCCCGCACGTCGGGCTCCGCGTCGAGGGCGTGATAGGCGTCGGCGATGGCGCGCACGAGGTCGACGTCGAAGAAGTTGTGCGGCGGCCGGTGCATCTCGACGGTGGCGATATGGCCGTCGACCTCGACCGAGACCTCGTGGGACGAGTTGGCTACGGGCATGCGTCCTCCTCGTGCGCCGCGCCACGGTACCGAGCCGCCCTCGGAGCGTCGAGCGAAGCGGATCGGGGCCGCGTGCGGGACAGTACGGCGCAGGGCGTGTTCCACTGGATCGCGTCGCCGCCGCGGTGCCGCGACGCGATCAGGAGCCCCACCATCGACGCTTCAGTGGCCCTCGAGCCAGCCGATCCGGGCGTGATCGCCACGCGGGACGACATCCGCAACGTCGCGATCATCGCGCATGTCGACCATGGCAAGACGACGCTGATCGACGCGCTACTCCAGCAGTCGGGCGAGCTTGGCGCGCACGCCGACCCGCCCGAGCGCGTCATGGACTCGAACGAGCTGGAGCGCGAGAAAGGCATCACGATCCTCGCGAAGAACACCGCCGTGCGCGTGGGCGACGTGAAGGTGAACATCATTGACACGCCCGGCCACGCCGACTTCGGCGGCGAGGTGGAGCGTGGCCTCACGATGGCCGACGGTGCGCTCCTGCTCGTCGACGCGAGCGAGGGGCCGCTGCCGCAGACGCGTTTCGTGCTCCGTAAGGCGCTCGAACGCGACCTGCCGATCATCCTCGTCGTCAACAAGGTCGACCGCTCCGACGCCCGCGTCGCCGAGGTGGTGGACGAGGTCTACGAGCTGTTCCTCGACCTCGATGCGACCGAGGCGCAGATCGACTTCCCGATCGTCTACTGCGTCGCGCGCGGCGGGACGGCCTCGCTCGACCCGAGCGTGCGAGGCGCGGACCTGCGTCCGCTCGTGGACCTCGTGCTCTCGCATGTCCCCGCGCCGACGTACGAGCCCGGGCACGCGCTGCAGGCACTCGTCACGAACCTCGACGCGTCGCCGTACGTGGGACGGCTCGCGCTGTGCCGCGTGGTGCAGGGCACCTTGCGGCGCGGTGAGCAGGTCGCGTGGTGCCGTCGCGATGGTTCGGTCGAGCGCACCACGATCGGTCGGCTCTACGTTACCGAGGGCCTTGAGCGCGTCGAGGCGGACGAGGCGGGGCCAGGCGAGATCGCGGCGGTCGCGGGCATCGAGGAGATCACCATCGGTGAGACGCTGGCCGACCTCGCACGCCCGGAGGCGCTCCCGCTCATCACGGTTGATGAGCCGAGCCTGTCGATGCTCATCGGCACGAACACCTCGCCCCTGGCAGGGCGCGAGGGGACCGAGCTCACGGCGCGCGTGCTCAAGAACCGCCTCGACGCCGAGCTGGTCGGCAATGTGGCGCTGCGGGTACGGGACTCCGACCGCCCCGACGCGTGGATCGTGCAGGGACGCGGCGAGCTGCAGCTCGCGATCCTCGTCGAGACGCTCCGCCGCGAGGGCTTCGAGCTCACCGTCGGACGGCCCGAGGTGGTGACGCGCGAGGTCGACGGCCGACTGCACGAGCCCGTCGAGGCGCTGAGCGTGGACATCCCCGAGGAGTACCTCGGCATCGTCACGCAGCTGCTCGCCCTGAGACGCGGGCGCGTGACCCAGACGGTGAACCACGGCAGCGGCCGCATTCGCATCGACTACCTGGTGCCGTCGCGCGGGTTGATCGGGTTCCACACGGAGTTCCTGACGGAGACGCGCGGGACGGGCATCGCGCACCACGTGTTCCACGCGTACGAGCCCTGGCACGGCGAGCTCCGCCACCGGCCGACGGGCAGCCTTGTCGCGGACCGCCGGGGAGCAACGACGACATACGCGCTGCTTAACCTGCAGGAGCGCGGGTCGCTGTTCTTCGCTCCGGGCGTCGAGGTCTACGAGGGCATGGTCATCGGTGAGCACTCGCGCGCCGGGGACCTCGACGTGAACCCCACGCGTGAGAAGAAGCTCACCAACATCCGCGCCGCAGCGGCCGATCAGACCGAGAAGCTCGCGCCGCCGCGCACACTCTCCCTGGAGATGGCGATCGAGCTGTTGCGCCCCGACGAGTGCCTCGAGGTGACGCCGCGATCGCTACGCCCGCGCAAGGTCATGCTCGACGGCACGAAGCGCGCTCGCGCCGCGTCGCGCCGGACCGCCTCGCGGTAGGGCGGGGCCCTACGCGCCGAGCGCGGCGAGGACACGCTCTTGCTCAGCGGGGTCGTCGTGGTCAACCTCGACGCGGTGGATCGTGATCCCGGCCCCGACCTGCTGCGCCAGCCGGTCGCGCGCCTCTGCAGTGTCCGAAGTCACGAACCAGCATGACTGCTGCATCTCGCCGGGCACGGCCTCGGCTGCCGCGCGGCGGCCGCCCTCGTTCCACGCCGCACGCACCGACTGCACCAGGTCCTCGTGGCCGAGCCGGGTGAAGTGCCGCGCATAGAAGTCGCCCATGCGCGCGATGTAGAAGGCGAGCTGGCCGCGGACCGTCGCGCGGGTCGCCTCCACCTCGTCGGTGACGATGAGCGCGCCGGGGGAGCGGATATTGAACTCGCGGCCGGACGCCCTGGCGTCCTGGGGGCGGTGGTCGTGCACGAACCGTGTGAGATCCGGCATCGCCTCCAGCGGCGTCCATAGCGGCAGCCACCCGTCGGCGAGCTCGGCAGTCTGCCGGAGGCTCCGAGGCAGCAGCGACGCGATGTAGATCGGCACGTCGGCGCGTGGCGGCCGCACAGCGAGGGTCATGCCGCCCCCGGCGCTTACCTCGGAGCCCTCGTAGTCCAGCGGTTCGCCCGCGAGGAGTGCGCGCATGATCCGCACGTAGTCGGCGGTGCGGGCCACGGGGCGGCGGAACGGCGTGCCGTGGAGCGTCTCGACGACTCCCGCCGCGCTGGTGCCGAGGCCGACGATGGCGCGCCCGCCCGAAATCTCGTCGAGCGTGGCGAAGTGTTGCGCGAGCGCCGCGGGGGTCCGCGAGAAGACGTTCACGATCGCCGTTCCGAGCTGGATCTGCTCCGTGCGCGTCGCGATCAGCACCAGGGTCGTGAACGCGTCGCGTGCCCACGCCTCCTCGACCCATACGGAGTGGACGCCCGCGCGGTCGGCCGCCTCGACCATTGCGAGCGTGGCCTCGCGGCCCGCACCGAGGTCGTCCTGCCACCCGATGTTGAGCGCGAGCCGGTACGTCATGGGCGAGGTCGTCCCATCCTCGGTCGTTCCTGGCGGGCTGGTGGGGGAGTGGTCGCGGGCCCCCGCCCCCGCAAACCACCCCCCCGCGCGGGGAGGGGGAGACGCCCCCCGCCCCCCGGGGCGACCCCCCCCCCCCGCCC
>VXTU01000085.1:53178-55858 GCA_009837285.1 Chloroflexota bacterium
CGGGCTCGCGGGCCGGGTACCCCCGGCCCGCGGCGCGGGAAGTGCTAGCGGCGCGCGGCCGCGGTGATCGCACGGCCGGCGAAGACCTGCGTCATCGCCCGCCGGTACGCCTCCGAGCCCGCGAGGTCCGCGTTGACGTCGTCGATGCTCGCGGCGCCCGCCGCGGCAGCGATCGCGTCGTCGTCGAGTGAGGAGCCCGCGAGCGCGTCCTCCACGGCGCCGAGACGCTGCGCGTGCGTCGAGGCGCCAGTGACGGCGACACGCGCGCCCGTGCACACGCCACCCTCGACGCTGAGCGAGGCCGCCACGCCCACAATCGCGAAGTGCGATGCAGGGTGCCGCAGCTTCGCGTACGCCGCGTTCGCGGGTGCGTCGAAGCTGACCGACGTGATCATCTCGTCTTCCGCCAGGTCGACCTCGAAGAGGCCCTGGAAGAAGTCGCCCGCGGCGACCGAGCGGTCGCCGCCACTGCCGGAGATGTGGATCGTCGCGTCGAGCGCCACGACCACGGCCGGCAGGTCGGACGCCGGGTCGGCGTGAGCGAGGCTGCCACCGATGGTGCCGCGGTTGCGGACCTGCTGGTCGCCGATCTCGCCTGCCGCCTCGGCGACGACGGGCGCAGACGCCATGAGCACGTCGTTGGACTCGAGCTCGGCGTGCGTGGTGAGCGCGCCGATGCTGACGCGCCCGCCGTCCTCGCTGACCCCGGAGAGCCCGTCGATGCCGCTGATGTCGATCAGCAGCGAGGGCTCGGCCAGGCGCAGCTTCATGAGCGGCACGAGGCTGTGCCCGCCCGCGATGAAGCGGGCGTCGCCGTCGTGCCCCTGCTTGAGCGCGATCGCCTCCTGGACGGAGCCGGCGCGCTGGTAGTCGAACGATGCCGGAATCATGCGTCGCCTCCGTGGATGATCTGCCAGAGCTTCTCGGGCCGCAGCATCATGTCGACGTGCCGCACGCCGAACTCGCTCAGCGCGTCCGTGGCGGCGTTGACGAGGCTCGGCGTCGAGCCGATCGTCCCCGCCTCACCGATGCCCTTCACGCCCATCGGGTTGAGGGGCGAGGGGGTCACGGTGTGATCGAGCTCGAAGCGCGGGAAGTCGCGGGCCCGCGGGATCTGGTAGTCCATGAACGATGCGGTCAGCAGCTGGCCGCTGCCTTCGTCGTAGACGGCCTCCTCCGTGAGCGCCTGGCCGACGCCCTGCGCGATGCCGCCGTGGATCTGACCCGCCACGATGAGCGGGTTGATCACGTTGCCGCAGTCGTCGACGCCGACGAAGCGCTGGAGCTCCAGCTCGCCGGTGTCGCGGTCGATCTCGACCTGCGTGATGTAGCAGCCGAAGGGCCACGTGAAGCCCTCGGGCTCCCAGAACGCCTCTTCGCTCAGGCCGGGCTCGGTGTCCGGCGGGAGCGGGATGGGGATGTAGGCGAAGCCGGCGACCTCGGCGAAGGCGACGCCGGTGTCCTCCTGCCCGGTCGGCCCGATCATCCCGTCGCTGAACGAGAGGTCCCCGGGCTGGGTCTCGAGCATCTGCGCGGCGAAGACGCGCATCTTGTCCTTGACCTTGCCGCTCGCCATGAGCAGCGCCGTGCCGCCCACCACCTGTGAGCGGCTGCCGAAGGTGCCGGTGCCCTCGCGGACCTGCCCGGTGTCGCCGTGGATGATCGAGATGTCATCCATCGGGATCCCGAGGTCGTCGGCGAGCATCTGCGCGAACGTCGTCTCGTGGCCCTGGCCGTGCGAGGACGCCCCGGAGGACGCTCGCACCTTGCCGTCGCGCTCCACGCTCACGCTCGCGTGCTCCCAGAGCCCGACGGTCGGCATCGCCGCCGAGGGGCCGAAGCCGCAGATCTCCGTGTAGAACGACATGCCGAGCCCGACGATCCGACCCTCGGCGCGCGCGGCGTCGCGGTCGGCCTTCATCTGCTCCCAGCCGGCGTTCTCAAGGGTCTGGTCCAACAGGCGCTCGTACTCACCAGAGTCGTACACCATGCCTCCGGCGGTGGTGTACGGGAACTGGTCCGGCTGGATGAAGTTCACGCGCCGCACGTCGGCCGGGTCCATGCCCAGCTCCGACGCCAGCATGTCCATGGCGCGCTCGAGGAAGTAGATGCCCTCGGGCCGTCCGGCGCCGCGGTAGGCATCGGTCGGCATCTTGTTGGTGAACACCTCGGTCAGCTCGGCGCGCACGACGGGGATGTCGTAGACGCCGCTGATCATGAAGGCCACCAGCGTCGGGATCGCCGCCGTCAGAACCATCTCGTAGGCGCCGATGTCGGCGATGAGCCGCATCTTGACGGCCGTCACCTTGCCCTCGCCCGTTGCGGCGAGGTCGATGTAGCCGATCACGTCGCGGCCGTGGATCGTGGTCATGAACGCCTCGGAGCGGTCCTCGATCCACTTCACGGGGCGGCCGATGTCGCGCGAGATCGCGGCTGCGGCGAAGTCCTCGCCGTAGACGTTGATCTTGCTGCCGAAGCCACCGCCCACGTCCGGGGCGATGACGCGCACCTCGTGCTGACCCATCCCGAGGATCGCGGCCAGCAGCGTGCGCGCGATGTGCGGGTTCTGGGTCGTCGACCAGGCGGTCAGCTCCTCCTTGCCCGGCTCGTAGTGCGCGACGATGCCGCGAGGCTCCATCGCGTTCGGGACCAGGCGCTGGTTCATCATCCGCTGCGAGAT
>VXTU01000105.1 GCA_009837285.1 Chloroflexota bacterium
GAGCGCTACATTTCGTATCTACAGGGAGAGCACGGCTGAGCCGGAGCCCCGCCGCACGGCTCAGCCGACCTCGCCCCCTCTGCTGCTCAGCCCGCTACTCCGCCAGGAACGCCGCAAGCTCCTCGTTGTACTGCTCGGGCAGGGTCGCGCGCATCGCGTGGCCGACGTCAGGCCACAGCCGGAACGAGAGGTCCGGCGAGGCGATCGTGCGGTAGTAGTCCAGCTCCTCGGGCAGCATGTAGCCGCCCGCCTCGATGTCCCCGACGAGCACGAGCGTCGGCACGGCGACGCGGCGCATGTGGTCCTCGCACTGGAACGCCCAGTCGCGGTTGTCGGTGAGCAGCCGCGTGACGGCGTGCGGCGAGAAGTGGTGGTGGGCGTAGACGGCGGCGTCGATCTCCTCGGCGCTGAGGCCATCGGCCTCGCCCTCGGCGCGGATCTCGGCCTCGGGGCGCTCGTGGCGCGCCATCGCCTGGCGTAGGCTTGTCACGAAGGCGTTGACCATCTTCCAGTAGACCGGGTCCTCCAGGAACGCGCGCGAGATCGACTCGGGGTGGGTCGCCGCCATCATCGTGCCGATGTTCCCGCCCCACGAGTGGCCCACGTACGCCGGGCGGTCGAGCCCGAGGTTGTCGATCAGCTCGGCGAGGTCGGTGACGAAGTCGCGGAGGTGGTAGCCGGTCTGCGGCTTGTCGGTCTCGCCATGGCCGCGGTTGTCAGGCGCGATGATGTGGTAGCGGTCCTCGAAGCCGGCGACGACGGTCTCCCACGTGCCGCCGTGGCCGGTCCAGCCGTGGACGAGCAGCAGGTCGGGATGGGCGGGGTCGCCCCACTCGCGGTAGTGCATGCGCAGGCCCTGTACCTCGGTGAAGCCGTGTTCCATCGTTCGCTCCGCTCCCATCCACTGCTCGCGGTCCGGCCCGCCCGGATCGGACACCCACCCGGAAGCATCGCATACTGGCCGTCGTGCGCTACGACGACGCGACGGCGAGACGACACCGACGGCGGAGGCCCGCCGCATGCGCGTAGCGATCGCTCCGCAGGGCTCCTCGTTGCTCGCGAACGCGCTGACGCCGCTGCGGGACTTCCCGGACTTCCGCTCGCTGTGGTGGAGCACCCTCTACGCGTCCAGCGCGTGGTGGGCGCAGAACGTCGTGCTCGCCTGGCTGGCGTTTGACCTGACCGGCTCCGAGCTCGCGGTCTCAGCGGCAGCCGCCGCCGGGTTCGCGCCGATGCTGCTCGGACCGCTCGGCGGCCTGCTCGCCGACCGCGTGCACCGCCCGCGGCTGCTGATCGGAGCGCAGTTGCTCGCGCTCGGCGCGGGTTCGGTCATCGCGCTGCTCGTGACGCTCGACCGCGCCGAGTACTGGCATGTGCTCGTCGCCGCGTGGCTCGTCGGCATGTCGATGGCGCCGCTGATGCCAATGCGGTTCACCCTGACCATCGACCTTGTCGGCGAGCGGCGGGTGTCGAGCGCGAATGCCGTCAACGCCGTCGGGATGCTCGGCAGTCGCATGGTCGTCCCGGCCGTCGCGGGGGCGCTCATCGCGACCTTCGGCGTGGACGTCGCGCTGTGGTTCAGCGCGGCATGGTACATCCCCGCGTCGTGGCCCCTGATCGGGATCCGCGACGAACGAGGCGGTCACTCGGCGGCGCCGGGTGCCGCGCTGGGGGAGATCGTGCAGGGGTTCCGGTACGCGCTCGCGAACCGCGCTCTGCGCGCGCTGCTGGTGGTGACGGTGTTGGCGAACACGTTCGCGTGGCCCGTGATCCTCGGCTTCCTCCCCGTCTTCGCCGAGGAGGTCTTCGACGTGGGCGCGGCAGGGCTGGGGCTCATCGTGGGCGTCAACGGGCTGGGCGCGCTGCTGGGCGCCCTCGGGATCGCGTCGCTCGGCGACTTCCGGCGCAAGGGCATGCTCTACCTGCTGGCGACGGTGCTCTTCGGCGTCGCGCTCACGGCCTTCGCGGTGAGCGGGCTGTTCGCGCTGGCGCTCGTGCTGATCTTCATCGCGGGCGCGGGCAGCGCTGGGTTCGGAGTGATGCAGAGCACAGTCACGATGCTCCTCGCACCGCCTGACTCGAGGGGACGCGTGCTTGGTGTGCTCATGCTGTCGATCGGCGTCCTGCCTGGCGCGATGCTCGTGCAGGGGGCGGTCGCCTCCGCGATCGGCGTGGTAGCGACGACGGCCGTTTCCGGCGTGCTGCTCGGCGCGCTGACGCTGATGGTTACGGCGTCTTCGCCGGAGCTGCGCAGGGCGGGCTGACACCCCTGATCCCCCGGCCCCGGTCCTGCTCCCGTCGTTGCCGCGACTGTTTCCTCGACCCTTAACCGCGCCGTTACCGGCGCTTAACGGACTCGCGCGACGCTGGATATGGAGGACGTGGTGCAGCCAGCCACCACGCCTCCACATCGAACCGATCGAGCAGGCGGTCCGGAGCGTTGTCGGACGCACCGGAACGACGGACGGAACGGGAGGAGGCCCCAGTGGACATCCATACCTTCATCGAGGCGGTACGCCGGGCGGACGGGTCGGCACAGCCTCAGCAGCTTTCACCCACGGACCTGCAGCTCGCGCTGGTGCGCATCGGCTCCGTGGTGCCGTACCGGTACTTCGGCTTCAACTAGCCGGGGCCCGCACCTGAAACGTACCGAGCCTTGTGCCCGCCGCAAGCCCCGGTGGCGTCGCCACCGGGGCTTCTACTTGCCTGCCAGCGGGCGGGGAGGACAGCGCGTGCGGCGCCGCGCCAGCGGACGGTCGGAGTTGGGGGTCCGGCTGTTAGACCTGGTCGAGAATCCCGAGGCGCATGGCGGTGAGCACCGCGTCCAGCTTGGTCCTCGCCTCGAGCTTCCGGCGGAAGTGGCGGACGTGGTTGCGGACCGTGTGCGGGCTGATCTCGAGCTCGTCCGCTATCTGCTGGGTCGAACGTCCGCGGGCTACCAGCCGCAGCACTTCCAGCTCTCGCGGGGCAAGCCGGCCACGCCCCCGTCGTCGCGGCTCAGCCGGGCGGTCCGAGGCGCCCTCGGCCGGCATCGCTGCAGGCGCGCTCTGGAAGAGGTGGACGAGTACGGGTGGGTGCTCGTCATCGCCGGCGACGATCATCGGCGTCACCGACGCGGCCGTACGCTCGCCCGAGGCCCGCAGCAGGTTCGCCTGGATCGTCTGCGGAATCTCCCGTGCGCGGATGGCGCCCATCGACGGGCAGCCGTTGATGCAGGCGGGGACCAGGGAATCGCCCCGTGTGCCGGCCAGCACCTCGTAGCAGCGGCGGCCCAGGACCTCGTCGGAGCTGTGGCCCAGGATTCGCTCGGCTCCGCGGTTCCAGAACACGATCTCCTGATCCAGCGTGACGGCGTACGCGCCGACATCCGCGTCCTGCAACGCTGCGAAGATGGCTTCTGCGGTCATGTGATCCCGTCCAGTTTATGCGAGCACCGAGGCCGTGTAGCTCGGCCGGGCTGCTCCGAACCGGGCGCTCCAGGTGGCGAAGCCGCGGAGCGCAGTCGGCTCCATCAGTCGCGTGCTGCTGCCTGGTTCAACGTACCCGCCTCACTCGTTACGCGCGCCGTGGTTCCTCCCGCCAGAGGTCATTCTAAGCGAATAGTGGACTGCGATAGTCTTCCTGATCGTAAGACTATCGTTAAGACTTGTGAATCCATTAAGACTTGTGAATCGCCGATGGCCGGGGATGGCGCTCGGCGCTGCCCGCGCACACGGAACCGCCCGCGACCGGGAGATCCCGGCGCGGGCGGCCCGGCGGGGGGGGGGGGGGGGGGGGGTTGGGCGCGGGGGGGGCCCCGCCCACCCTCACCCCCCGGCCCCGGGTTTACCGGGGGGGGGGCGGCCCGGCGTCGCTTCGCGGCGGCGGGTTGCGCGCGAAGCGACGCTACTGGCTGTACCCCGTGGACGGCGCCAGCTCCGCTGCCGCGACCGTGAGGGAGTCGAGCACCTGGCGGAAGTCCCGGTACGCCTCGGCCGAGCCGAGGCGCTCGTGCAGCAGGCCCAGCTCGGCCAGCAGCGCCTCGAGGTCTGAGTGGATGCCGCCTGCGTCGACCGCGGCGTTCGCCACCTGCGGCGTGAGCGCGCTGTAGCGGTCCGCGGCCAGCGCGACGATCGCCCCGAAGCGCAGGTAGCGGTCACCTGCATCGAACGGCGCGCCCGTGCTGCCCTGAACGGTGGCGGTCTGGGCGTACGTGTCGCCGGTGACCGGGTGAACCCAGCGCACCTCGATGTCCGCGAGGGTCGCCGAGCGGCTGCGAGCCTCGTCGCGCAGCACCAGCTCGTAGAACACGGTCGTGGCGGCCCCGGACGGCAGCTCCGCGAACTCCTTGCGGTTCTGCTCGAACGTGTGGTCCGGCGTGACGCGGTTCTCGTACCCGACGATGCGCCACGACTGCACGAACCACGGGTCCCACGTGACCTGCGCGCGCGCCTGGTCCGCGAACGGACGGGAGAGCGCGAGCCAGTTCTCGCGGCTGAACGTCGAGCGCGCCTGCGCCGTGTCGTCCAGGTAGCGGTACCAGCCGTTGCCGTGCTGCGCCAGCTGCTCCAGCAGGTAGTCGTTGTAGTTGGCGATCCCGACGCCGACAGTGATCAGCCGCAGCGGGTTGAGGTGGTCGCGGTCCGGCGCGGAGTCGAGGATGGCGAAGGGGTTCGTCGCATCGACGTTCGCGACCCCGTCCGACATCAGGATGATGTAGTTGAACGCGTCGGGCCGCTCCCGTCGCGCCTGCTCGGCGAGTTGCACGCCCCGATTCAGCCCCGCCTGCACGTTCGTGCTGCCGTGCGGTGCGAGCCGCTCGATGGACCGCACGATGTCGCGGTTGCCGGGCGGCCTGTGGTGGACGGTGTACTGCTCGAGGACGTCGGTCGTGAAGTGCACGACGCCGATGCGGTCGCGCGAGCCCAGGCTCTGGCGGATCGTCTCCGCCGCCGTCCGCGCGATGTCGACGCGATTACCGCCCGCCATGGAGCCGGAGGCGTCGAGCACGAGCGTGACGTTCACCGGCGTGTCGTCACGGAGCTCGGGCGCCTGCAGGGCGACGCGCGCGAGGTGCCGGCCGCCGCCGAGTGGATGTGCGACCACGTCGCTGCGGATCGAGAAGCTGAGGTCGTCGCGCGGCTGCTCGTAGTGGTACGCGAAGGCGTTCACCCACTCCTCGGCGCGCACGGAGTCGGGCTCCACCGCGTAGCCGTTGCGCACCCAGTTCAGCGCGAGGAAGTACGACGTGCGGTCCGTGTCCAGGCTGAACGTCGAGACGGCGTCCGAGGAGGCGTCGACGAACGGGGTGCGCCCGTAGTTCTTGAACGTCGTGGCGGATGGCCCGGACCGCTGTGGGGTCGACGGGGAAGCCGGGGTCGGTGGCCGTGCGGCAGGCGTCGCACGCTGCTGGGCGACCACTGTCGCCCTCGGCGCCGGCGACGCAGGGGCATAGTCAGCGCTGTCGTCCTCATCCGCCGAGGAGGCGTTGCTGTACGACTGGGTCGCGCTACCGGACCACCCGCCACTGTCCGATGCGTCATCGTCCGAGGTGGCGTACGTCCCGGTGGTGCCGCCCGATGAACTCTGGGTTGCATGTGTGGTCGTGCTCGTGGTGGACGTCGTCGATGACCCGCTCGAGATGACCGTCGCAGCGGTGTCGTCGTCATCGTCGTCGCCACTGCAGGCCGCCATTGCCACGGTGAGCAGCACGACCGCGGCGATCGTGGTGAGGGTTCGATATATCCCGGTTGGCAGGTGCATGTGAGCCTCCCTGGGCTGTGCGTCGAGAGCGCGGTCGCGCCCCGCGTCGCTCCTTGCAGACAGATACGCGCGTAATAGCCCGATGGTTTCCTTGCTCCGCGAATTCTTTTCGCGCGCTCAGGGAGACCCCGCCCCTGCGCACCCTCGCGAGGCCGATGGTGCGGACGCGACGGGTAGACTGGGATTCGCTTCGTGGGCGCCGGGTCTTATCGCGGCCGTCAACGGGGCGAGCGAGGGCGGGCGAGATGTCGACGACGGACGTGCAGATGCGACGCGGCTTTGTACTGGGCCCCGATGGGCACATCGAGTACCGCGAGGCCGGACCGCAGCGGGAGACGGGCAAGCCCCCGCTATTGCTGCTGCACGCCCTCCCGCAGTCCTCGCGGATGTACCTCCCGCACTTCGAGCGGCTGTCGGGGGAGCGCCGCACCGTCGCGTGGACGATGCCGGGCTGCGGCGACTCCGACCGTCCGCCGACGCCGTACACCTCGCTCGACGAGTTCGCGCAGGCGGCCGTCTGGCTCCTCGACGGCCTCGGCATCGAGCGCACCGACCTCTTCGCGACGCACACCGGCTCCGCGGTCGCGATCGCGCTCGCCTCGAACCACCCCGACCGCGTCGGCTCGATGGTGGTGCAGGAACCCTTCAACTACGGCGCGACCGAGGCGGGCCACGAGCGGCTGCACCGCGCGCACCACTTCGCGCCACTACAGGCTGACGGCGGGCACCTGCTCGAGATCTGGCGACGCCACGGCGGCGAGGAGCCGGGCGCCAACCTGTATCGCGTGATGGACGCGGTGATCGAGCACCTCAAGCTCAACTCGGACGAGGGCGTGCAGGAGTTGTACGGCGACACTGGCTGGGAGGGCGCGGCGCCATACGGGATGCTGCGCTTCGACTACTGGGCGGCGCTGCCGCGCATCACCGCGCGCACGCTCATCCTGCACGGCTCGGGCTCCCCGCTGGCCGAACAGCACGCCCGATTCGTCGAGGGCATCCCGGACGCGACCGGGATGCGCCCTGCGAGCGAGACCCTGCTCAACATCAACGACGACCCCGAACGCTTCGCCCGCATCCTCCTCGACTTCCTCGACGCGTAGAGCGCGGCGGCCGTGGCTGACCGAGGGAACCCTCGGACGGCGTGACGCGTATCTGTTCACGAGACCGCGCGCGGAACCGTTCGGCGAAGGAGTGACGGATGCGGGTGTCGCTGAAGCCCTGGCGTGCGCCGGCATTGGTCGTGGGGTGCGCGCTGCTGGCCGTGCTCGCGTTCGCGTGCTTCGGCGACGAAGAGGACGGTGACATCGCCGCGACCCCGGTCGCTCCCACCGCTACGCCCCGGGTCGCTGACGGGCCACCCCAGCCGGAGCCCACCACTACGCCCACGTCGGCGCTTGAGACGCCGACCGCGACCGCAACCCCGACTCCAACGGCAACGATGACCGCGACACCAACAGCGACGGCCACCCGGGCCCCAACGTCGACGCCCACCGCTACGTCCACGCCCACTGCTACGTCGACGCCCACTGCGACCACGACGCCCACCGCAGCGCCCGCCGCGACACCCACCGCAGCGCCCGCCGCGACACCCAGTTCCAGCGCTGCCTCGGTGGCCGACACCGAGGCCGACGCAGAGGCGGTCCCCGAATCCGTGGACGACGGCATGGCCCTCGGTGGCGACGATGCCGACCACGACGCCATGGAAGACGCGATGGACGACGGCGGCGGACGGGGCGGCGACGGCGACTATGACTCCATGGCGTCGGACGATGCCGGGGACGAGGCGTCCGCGAGGGTCTCCTCGAGCTCCGGCGGTGGCGATGACGCCGCCCGGCCCGCGCTGTCAGCCGGGGAAGTCAACGACAACGAGCGCTGGGACGAGTACCTGCTGTACGTGCGCGAGTACTCGGCCGGACCCGTCCACGAGGTCGACGTCTCCGAGCGATACATCATCACAGTCACCGACCCGGCGGGCCGGCCAGTGCACAATGCGCGCGTCCGGGTCTCGGCGGCAGACGTCACGCTCTTCGAGGGCCGTACCTACGCAAACGGCCAGACGCTCTTCTTCCCGCTGGCGTTCGAGGCCAGCGAGCGCGCCGAGTCGTTCGTCCTCTTCGTCGAGAAGGACGAGTCGAGCAGCCAACTCGAGTTCGTCCGCGGAGGCGAGCGCAACTGGGCCGTGACGCTCGACATGGAGCAGGCCGCAGTCGTCGAGGGCGTGCCCCTCGATATCCTGTTCCTGCTCGACGCGACCGGGAGCATGGCCGACGAGATTGGGCAGATCAAGGACAGTCTGCTGTCCATCTCATCGCGGATCAGCGCGCTGCCGTCCCAGCCCGACCTGCGCTTCGGGATGGTCGCGTACCGCGACCGTGGGGATGAGTTCGTGACCCGCCTCTACGACTTCGAGCCGGACGCGGAGCGCTTCCTCGAGACCATCCGCGGCGTGGTCGCCGATGGCGGCGACGACTGGCCCGAGTCACTCAACGAGGCGCTGCACGTGGCTGTGCACCAGCCAGAGTGGCGGCACGGGGACGCGATCCGGCTGATGTTCCTCATCGCGGATGCCCGGCCGCACCTGGACTACCCGGACGACTACAGCTACGCCGTCGAGATGATCGAGGCGCACCAGCGGGGCATCAAGATCTTCTCGATCGCGTCGAGCGGTCTGGAGCCGCCGGGCGAGTACATCTTCCGCCAGATCGCCCAGCACACGATGGGTCGCTTCATCTTCATCGTCTACGGCGAGGGCGGCACGACGCCCCACAACGTGAGCCGCTACACCGTGCAGCAACTCGACGACCTGGTCGTCTCGCTGGTCGAGGAGGAGTTGGCGTTCCTCGCGCGGTGATGCAGCGGCGGATCGACGCTACAGCACGCCGCCCTCACGCAGCACGGCCAGCTCCAGCGTCGTGAGGCCAAGCTCACCGTAGACCTGGGCGTTGTGCTCCCCGATGTGCGGCGCGCGGCGCTGGATGCGCCACGGCGAGGCGCTGTAGACGGCCTGTGCGCCGGGGTACGTCAGCGTGCGGCCGATGTCCGGGTGCTCGACCTCGACGAAGAAGCCGCGCTCGTGGAAGTGCTGGTCCGCCATCACCTCCTCGGGCGCGCGCACCGGGCCCATCGAGAAACCGCGGTTCTGGCCCTCGTGGTAGACGGTCTCCGAGGGCAGGGCGGCGATGAAGTCGCGCAGCACGTCCTTCACGTGCTGCTCGTTGACCGCGATGACCTCGGGGTCCTGGTACTGCTCGTCCAGCAGGTCCTGCGCCAGGCCGTGCATGTCGAACCACTCGGCGAGGCGACGGATGCCCGCGGGGTTCATCAGTAGCGGGAACGCCAGCGTGTTGATGTAGATGCCGTCGCTGCAGCGGTACTGCGAGGGCGGCGTGGGCGTCGGCGAGGCGTGGCGGCCGGTCTGGCGCTCCCGCACCTGGCGGCCGTAGATCCACGTCGTCGTGCCGCCCTCGGTGGTGAGGGCGCAGGCGTCGTGGACCGAGGCGTCGATGAACTGGCCCTCGCCGGTCACGCCGCGGTGGAAGACCGCGCCCATGACCGCGATATAGGCGTAGTGGCCGCCCATGTGCCAGGCGTTGCCGCCGCCGGGCGCGATCGGCGTGCGCTCCGGCACGTCCTCCTCGGAGTAGCCCGACTCGCCCATCTGGCCGCCGACGGCGAGGTGGATGAGGTCCGACGTGGTCCAGTCCGTCCACGGCCCGTCCTGCCCGAACGGCGTGATCGAGCACATCACGAGGCCCGGGTTGCCGTCGCGGAGCGCCTCGTACCCCAGCCCGAGCGAGTCCAGCTCGCCGAGCGGCAGCGAGTCGACCAGCACGTGGGCGCTGGCGACGAGGCGGCGGAAGAGGTCGCGGCCGTCCTCGGTCGTCACGTCGAGGGTGACCCCGCGCTTGCTGGTGTTGTAGTGCCAGAAGTGGAGGCTACGCTCGGCGTTCGGCACGTCCTCGTAGAAGGGGCCGATCTCGCGCTCGGGAGCGCCGAGGGGTGGCTCGACCTTGATCACGTCGGCGCCCTGGTCGGCCATGAGCTTCGCGCACCACTGGCCGATCTCGCCGCCGATCTCGACCACGCGCAGGTCGCCGAGGGCGCCGTCCGAGTGCCGGCGCTCGACGCTCACCGCCGGGAGCGGCTCCTCCTCGTGCGGCGGCGGCATCTGCTCCGGGGGCTCCAGCAGGTAGCCCTCGACCGGCTGACCCGCGGGCCAGAGCGTGCCGTCCTCGTAGCCGTGCGCAATCTCGTCCCAGCTCATGCCGAGCATGCCGCCGAGGATCGGGACGTTGTCCGCGCCGAGGAGCGGCCCGCCCGTCTCTACCGGCACCGGCGTGGCCGAGAGCTTGAACGGCGCCTGCTGCATCGGGTGCTCGCCGATGACCGGGTGGACGACGGGCGTGAACATCCCGCGGTGCCGCAGCTGCGGGTCGTGCTCCACGCGGTCCCGGTTGCTCTGCACCGGCGCCGCGCGCACGCCCACGGCCTGGCAGCGGTCTGCCAACTCGTACTTCTCGATCGCAGCGGCCCATGCGGCGATGCCCTCGTCTATCTCCTCCTGGTGCGCGAGGCGGCCCCGAAGGGTGCCGAGCTTCGGATCGGCCGCCCAGGCGGGCGAGCCCATGAGCGCGACGAGGTTGCGCCACTCCTGGTCGGAGAAGCAGGCGATCACCGCCCAGTCGTGGTGGCCGTCGCCGAGCGTGCGGTACGCGTTGTGGGGCGCGGCGTGGCGGCCCCGGTAGTTGTTGAGCAGCTCGGTGCCCGGCCAGTGGGTGCGGTTGCCCGGCGGGTAGCCGGGCCGCCTCGACCCGCGCCCGTTCGCGCTGAGGTCGAGGAGCCCCGGGCCGGTGAGCGTCATGCCCGTCCCGACCTGGGACAGGTCGACGTGCTGGCCCTCACCGGTGAGTTGCTTGTGGTGCAGCGCCGTGAGCGCGCCGATCGCGCCGTGCATGCCGCCGGTGTCGTCCATGTAGGACCAGCCCCACCCGGCCGGTGGCGCGTCCGGCAGCCCCGACAGGAACGTGAGGCCCGACAGCGCCTGCGCCGAGGGTCCGAAGGTCGTGTAGTGGGCGTGCGGCCCGGTCTGCCCGAAGCCTGCCATCGAGACGTAGATGATGTCCGGCTTGACCTCGCACATCTCGTCGTACGAGAGGCCCCAGTCACGCAGCACGCCGGCGCTGAAGTTCTCGATCACGATGTCGGTGGAGCGCAGCAGGTCCTTGATGATCTGCAGGCCCTTCGGGCTGCGCACGTTGACTGTGATGCTGAGCTTCCGGGCGTTCTGGTCGTTGAAGTGGCCGTTGGAGTTGGGTCCGGCGCTCGCGTCGCCGAGGCTGCCGGTGCGGCCGGTGAACGCGAGGCGCGGGTCCGGCCACTCGACCTTGATCACCTCGGCGCCGAGGACGGCGAGCCAGCGCGTGGCCCACGGCCCGGCGCGCACCCAGGTGAAGTCCAGCACCCGGACGCCTTCGAGTGGCCTCTTCGCCATGATGGTCCTCCCGGCGGCCCGTCGCCGGTGAGCCGCGTACACGCGTCGCCCGCGCACTCTACCCCGCTCGAGGCGTCGCGGATCGCCTCGCCCGGCCCCGGCGCGCGTCTGCGTCAGGTGAGCCTCGGTATACAATGCCCGGCATATCAGGAGCGGCCGTATGGTCGTGTGCGGCCAGAGCAGCCGCTCGGCATCCGCGAATCGGCCGGCAGGTGCGTGGAATTGTTGCGGATACGAGCATTTGCAGCGGAACGGCACGCGCGCGACCTGTGAGCCGAAGGCTGTTCGCCCGCGAGATGGCGAGTCCCTGCCCACCGAGGCGTCACGGAGACAGCAGATGAGCCGGCTCAGGGCATCGCGTCGCAGTTGGCCGGTCATCGCGTTGGCGATGGCCGCGCTGGTCGTGGGCGTTGCCTGCACCTCGGACCCAGAGCCCGTCGCGACCCCGACACCCACGCAGGCAGCCTCGGCGCCGGCCACCACCCCGACTC
>VXTU01000058.1 GCA_009837285.1 Chloroflexota bacterium
GACACGAGCCGTTGAGGAGCCCGCCGGACCCTCACCCCCGCCCTCTCCCGCAGTGCGGGAGAGGGAGCCGGATTCCGATCCCCTCGCCCCTGCCAGCGGGGTATCCCCGCGTCGAGGAGAGTCGAGGCTCCCTCGGCTCTCCGACCCAGCCACACAGCGGGGGAGAGGGTGAAGGTGAGGGGTCTGGGCGGGGTGTGAGGAGCGCGCAAGGAGCCCATCGGACCCCAGCTCAGCCGAGAGGAGCCAGATCAGGAGGTCTCGCCGGGAGAGTGGTGTGTATGGCGCGCCTGAGAGGATTTGAACCTCTGACCTCAGCCTCCGCAGGGCTGCGCTCTATCCCCTGAGCTACAGGCGCGCGAGTCGAGATGACTGGTGCCGAAGGTGAGATTTGAACTCACACGGGGATAAACCCCACTGCGTCCTGAACGCAGCGCGTCTGCCATTCCGCCACTTCGGCACGGTACGTGGCCGCGCCCGCCGCGGGCGTGCGGCTGCGCTCCACGCGACGGTTAGTATACTCCACGACCCTCTTCCCCAATCCAGACGGTTGTTGGAGTCCGAGGAACAGGGGCAGGCCATGAACGTTGCATCCGTACTGCGCGCAGGCTGGCTCGCCGTCGCCGTCGCGGCGCTCGCGATGGGAGCCCTCGCCGCCGCTTGCACCTCGGACGACGAGGACGAAGCCGAGCCGACACCGACCGCGACCCGGGCGCCCTCCGTCGCCACCGCGACGCAAACACCTGCTCCCACTCCAACGGCGACACCCACACCAACGCCGACACCCATCTCGACCGCAACACCCACGCCGACCTCGACGCCGCCTCCCACAGCTACCTCGACGCCCGCGCCGGCGACCGCCACGCCCGAGCCGACCCCAGCGCCCACGCTCAGGGACTTCGTCCTGACCCAGACGACCACGGGCAAGGACCTACTGGACCGCCTCTCCGAGAAGGAACGGGAGTGCATCAAGGAGGCGTTCGGGGAGTTCATCTACGCCGCGATGCAGGGCCTGCCGCTGCTCGCAGCCGGCAGTGAACCCAGCCAGGCGGCCCCACTGTTCGCCTGTCTCGAAGTCGAGAGCGTCGTGCGTGCCGGCGTCGCGTTCCTCGCCGTGCCACTGGGTGGCTGGGACGCCGACACCGCGAGTGCGCGGTGCAGGTGGGGCTCAAGAACCCGGAGGCGATCCTGAGCAGCTTCGGCCTACCGTCGCGCGAGGACCCGAATGCGGCTGCCGAGGCGAACCCCTACATCGTCGAGCTCTACGGCTGCCTCCCCGCCGAGGACCAGGTCGACTACCTCCTGTCTCTCGTCGCGGCGATCGATGCGCTGAGCAGCGCCGGACGCGACCTGATCGGCGCAATCCCCCAGAAAGACGTCGCGTGCATCCGCGACGCGGTGAGCGACGGCGAGTACACACGGCTCCTCGCGGGGACCGTCGGCGATGCGTTCGAGGTGTCCGAGGCGGTCTCCGGCTGCATGTCGGACGAGGCGTACGTGCAGGCCTACATGAGCATGAGCGACGCCGCGCTGGGCGAACTCACCGGCGACTCGCGGGCCTGCCTCGAGGAGTTCGCGCGCGACCACCCGCGATACACGGCGCTGATGGACCCGCAGGCGTACGACGCCTCGTCGGATCGCGAGAGGCTCGCCGAGGTGGCAACCGACGGCATCAAGACCTGGCTGTGCCTGACGCCGGACGAGATCGAGCGCTCCCAGGCGATCGCCATCGGAGCGATGTCGCGGTAGCGGCCGCGTCGCGAGCAACGCCAGACGAGCACCGGCCCGCGCATCGAGCGCGGGCCGGTCGCGTTCTGCATCCTTGAGGCGGCGGCTACTCCTCCGGCACTACTTCAATCTGCGAACTCCGGAACCACACGCCCGCAGGCGCGTCGGCGGGGAGGAACCGCACGTCGGGCACGACCACCTCGCCGTCGGCTTCGACGAAGCGCCATTCGGCGCGTCCGTCGGCGAGCGACCGCGCGCTGATCTGGCCGAGCACACTCCCGCCAACCTCGACATCGCTGGTGGAGTACCACCGCCCTGCCTCGGCAGCGGCCCCGAGGAAGCGCCGCTGAGGCAGCACCTGTCGACCGCCAAGCTCCACGCCGTGCTCGACGCGCCCATCGTCGGCGAGCCGCGCGATGATCCGGAGGCTCACCGGCGAGGGTGGAGGCGGCGTCACCACCTCGGGAGCTGGAGGCGGCTCAGGCGCCTCGACCGGATCGGGCGCGTCGAGCGCCACGAGAGCCCGGTCGAAGACGCCCAGGCGGTACAGGAACGTCGCGTTCGCATCATCGACGCCGGCCGCGCCGCAGAGGGCGGCGTCGACGGCCAGTGCGTGCACGGGCAGCGCGGCAGCCAGTTCCTGGTGCAGCTCAGCGAAGCTCTCGATGTCCTCGACGGCGGCGGCCTCGAGGGCGCCCTGCGGCTCGCTCACGTCGCACGTGCGCTGCCGCGCCAGGGCTCCGAGGCCGGCCCGGACCGGCGGGTCGGCCCAGCCGGACTCGGCTGCGCGGGCTGCCGTGACGATCTCACCGGCCGTGATCGCGGGCGCAAGGATGCGCTCGGCGTAGGCGACGCCCACCTGCACGTCGCGCGCCTCGGCGAAGGAGATGGGCGTGCCACCGGCGATCCGCTCCTGAAGCGCCATCCACGAGGCCGCGAGGGAGGCGTACTGCGCTGATGCGGTGGCCGCGAGATCCAGGGTCAGGTCCTCGACCGCGAGCGGGTTGATGGCCTCGCCGGCCGCGAACGAGTCCACGACGGCCAGCGCGTTGATGGCGTCGACGTAGTGTCCGCTGAACGCGCGCAGCAGAGTGCTCGATGACGCGTTCGGCAGGCTGACCGTGGCGGGCTCCGCAGTCGTTGCGAGCGAGGTGAGCGACTCACGCTCGAAGACTCCATCGAGCACGAGCGCCTGGACCGCCGCGGCGTAGGTTGCCTGCGCACGGGGGCCGGGGGCGACCTCGGCAGCAGGGCGGGCCACTGGTATGACCCACGTCTCGACAATGCCCTCATCGCCATCGGCCGCGACGACGTCGTACTCGACGCCGTCCACGTTGACCCTCACGGGGCCGAACGTCGGGCCGGTGACGACGCTGACAGTCCGCCAGAGACCGTGGAAGGCAATCTCCTTGTCGTCCTCATCGAACGCGATCACTGCGACGAACACCCATGACGGTCCGGGACGCGAGAACGTCACCGTGATCGGGGGAAGCTCGCCCGTCGAAGTGCTCACGGCGCTCGCGGTGACCGAACTCGAGTGGTAGGACGCACCGGCCTGCCAGAGCTCCGGTGGGACGCCGCGGATCGGCTCCCAGACTCGTGGCGCAACGGCGTAGACCCAGACCTCGGAATCTTCGGGCAGGTCGCCGCCACCGATGTTGCCGACGCGGTAATCGACCTCGAACGGCTCGCCGACGATCACCTGGTCGGGGAAGAGTGTCGCCTCGACCTTCAGCAGGAACTCCTCCTGCCTCGCCGCTTCGTCCACGACATGGACGGTGAGCTCGAAGTCCGCCACCAGGGGCTGCAGGTCGCCTTGCAGGTACGTCGTCGCCTCGATCACGTAGAGGCCGGCCGGCATGTACTGCTCGATGCGCGAGCCGCGTCCGTCTGCGCCGTCGTCGTTGGCGCCAATGACCCCGCGTGTGGGCGACGCGAGCGAGAGCACGGGGTCGCCGTGCTCGGAGAGCAGCTCGATCCGGACGCGGGCGGGCTCCGCCAGCGTAAAGGTGTAGTTGTAGGCGGGGTGGTCGGCGACGATCGCCGAGCCGCAGGTGTCGATCGACCACGTGCCGGTTGCTGTGAGGTCGGTCCCCGGAACGAGCACCCCGAGGTCGATCGGGTCGCAACTCAGTCGTGCGATTGACAGTGCGAAGTCGGCGGGTCCTCGGCTGCGCCCCCCGACGGTCGTCGCCTCGACGAGGTAGGAGCCGGGCTCGAGCGTGAGCTCGATACGCGCATCGAGGCCGGACGCCCCGTCGTCGTTATCGGTGATGCGGGCGCCGTCCTCCGCCATGAGGTAGAGGAACGAGTCGGCCTCGGTCGAGGCGAGGTCGATCCGGACGCGGCCGGCCTCGGCGACCTCGAAGCTGTACGTGAAGGCGTCGCTGCCGGAGCGGAAGCGCGAGTCGCAGTCCTCGGTCGTCCAGCGACCGTCCGCCGTCAGCGGCGTGTCCGGCTCGGCGCTGAGCGTGCCGAGCGCGTGTACCTCGCACTCCGATTCCTCGGCGAGGGCCGGAGGGGGCACTCCGCGTGCAACGATGGCGGCGAAGAGTGCGATGGTGGCGAGGCACGCTGTGACCGCGCTGAACTTTAGTATGGGATACATGATGGCACGGTAAGGCGAGCGGCCACTAAATAAAACACTGGGGATAGCCGATGGACCGAGCACTCGACCTCCTGAGCCGGCTGATCACGGCACGTCCCTGGATCACGCTCACCGTGCTCATGATCGTCACCGTCGTGCTCGCCTCGGGGACGGCGCGGCGCGCGCCCGTCCTCGATACCGAGGCGACGCTTCCCCGTGGGAGCGCGGTCGCCGAGGCGCTGGCCGAGATCGACGAGCTCTTCGGGGAGGCCGGCGACGTCCGGGTCGTGACCCTGCTCTTCCGTGGCGACGCGCTGACGCCCGAGGGGCTCGTGCAGATCGACTCCCTGCTCGATGAGATCGTCGGCGTCCGGGAAGTCGCCGACCTGCTGACGCCGGCCAACCCGATCCTCTCGCCTGCGTCGCTCATCCAGGCCGCCCTTTCGCTGGACAGCCTCGACGCGGTCACGCAGGAGGAGATCGAGGCGGCACGGGGTGCTCCCGGGGTCGGAGACCTCCTCGCCCTGATGACCGGAACGGACACGGACGGCACCGCCGTGGCGACAGCCAGCATTCGCCTCCGCGACACCGCCGACGAGCGGGTGGCGGACGCCGAACGACGGATCCATGAACTCGTCGTGGATGACGAGGGCCCGCTGCTCGCGAGCAGCGTCTCCTTTGCGGTCATCGAGGACGAGTACCGCGCCGCAACGGAAACGGCCACACTGCCCCTGATCGGGCTGGCCTTGCTGCTGATCGCGGGGCTGCTGCTGCTCTTCATGCGCGCCCTCTCCGACCTGCTGCTCACGCTCGCGGGCCTGCTCGTCGCGCTGATCTGGATCGGCGGAGCGGAGGGCTGGGTTGGGCCGAACGGGCTCGGCCTGACGGGTGCTCCGAACGCGCTCACGTCGATGGTGCCGATCATCATGATCGGCCTCACGGTGGATTACGCGATCCAGACGGTCTCGCACTACCGGGAGCAGCGCGTCGCTGGTGAGCCCGTTCGGGAGGCCGTGCGGATAGGGCTGCGTATCGTCACCGTCCCGCTCTCGCTGGCTGCCGTGACAACAATCGTGAGCCTGCTGGTGAGTCTGTTCTCGCCGCTCGAGATCGTCGGCGACTTTGGTGTCATCGCGGGGCTCGGGGTGGGCATGAGCCTGATCGTGATGCTCACGCTGATTCCTGCCGGCCGGACGATTCTCGACCGGCGGCGCGAGGCGCGCGGTACGTTGCGAGAGGCCCGACTGATCTCGAACGCGTTGCCGGGCGTGGAGCGTGTGGCGGAGCTGCTGGGCGGCAAGCTCACGCGCAGGCCGGGGCCCTACATCGCGGTGGTGGTCGCGGTGACGATCGCTCTCGGGTTCGCGGCGACGAACCTGGAGTCGGAGTACAGCATCCGCGACCTCCTGCCCCGTGGCGGGAGTGTGCTGACCGACCTCGGCACCCTGGACTCGGCAGTCGGCGGCTCGACGGAAGTGGCGAACGTACTCGTCAAGGCCGAGGCCACGGAGACCCGCACGCTCCTCAACCTGCAAGACCTCCGGACCTCCTTCGCCGAAGGGACGGACCGCCCACGGGCCGCAGCGGGGCCGATCCAGACCTCGTACGAGCTCCTCGTCCAGGACTGGGCCCACGACAGCGGCGCGCCCGGCGACAAGTACGATCCCGATCTCGCGGCGCTCCTGCGGCGCGCCTCGGCGGGGCTCGAACTCGACCAGGGGCTGATGCAGGAGCTCCTCGACCAGCTCGGGGCGCGCGACCCCGCCCTCGCGCGCAGCCTGGTCAACAACCCGAACGGCAGCGACTCCATCCTGATCCAGTTCCCTGCCTACACCGGTGACCCCTCGGCATCGAGGGGGCTCCAGGAGGACATCGAGGATCTGTGGCAGGGCGACGACTCCACCATCACGGCAACGTCGGAGACCATCATCTCGTTCGCCGTGACCGACGCGATCCGGGACGGGCAGACAGGCTCGATCAGCACGACGATCGCCGTGGCCCTCGGTGTCCTCGCCATCTTCTTCTGGGTTACCGTCCGTCAGCCGGCGCTCGCGCTGATCGCGGTGGCGCCGACCGCGCTCGTGCTCGTCTCGGTGCTGGGCACGATGGCGCTGCTGGACATCCCGTACACCATCGTCACGTCGATCATCACGGCGCTGTCGATTGGGATCGGGGTCGACTACACGATCCACATGATCCACCGGTACCGGGAAGAGTTCAGTCGCGTGCGGAACCCGGAACAGGCGGCGATCCGGACGCTCGCGGCGACCGGTTCGGCGCTGCTGGGCTCCGCGATGACGACCGGGTTGGGCATCGGCGTGCTGGCGGCCTCGCCGCTGGCCGCGTTGCAGCAGTTCGGCATCGTGGCGGCGATCACGATCGCGTACTCGCTGATCGTCTCCGTACTGCTCGTGCCGCCGGCGATGACCGTCTGGGGCGCCTACCGGAACATGCGGCTGCGTTCGATGGTCCAGCGCGAGTGGGAGGACCTCGACCGCGCGATCGAGGGCATCCACGAGCGCTACGGCGCGTCATCAAGCGGGGCTTGATCTCCTCAGCCGACGCAGCTGATCGCGCGTCAGCGCGAGCCGCGCGGCGCTCACGTCGCCGCGTGCCGACCGTCCGTTGTCGTGTTGAGAGTGGTGGGCGGTACTGGACTTGAACCAGTGACCTCTCGCGTGTGAAGCGAGCGCTCGTACCAACTGAGCTAACCGCCCGGCGGCTTTCCAGCCTACCGACGCGGTCCCGCCGCTTCAACCGGATCGAGCCCGAGGTCCGCGCCGTGGCGCAGCGTCCGCACGGCTACCACCTTTGGCCACGCGAAGCGCCGCACGAACCCCGGCTCGCCGGCCTGCTGGCCATCGAGGCGCGAGAGCAGCGCCTTCAGCGATCGCTGTCCCTCCACCGTCGCTCCTAGTTCGCGGTGGAGCGCGCGGGCGAGGCCGGTCCCGGCATCGGTCGCCGCGAAGGCGGCCTCGGGGCGGCGGGCCGCGGCGAGCATCGCGTCGAGGCCGCCCGGGTCGGGTAGCACGACGTCGGGTGGCAGACCGGCGCGCAGCAGTGCCTCCGTGACGGAGTAGAGGCCGCGAGAGTCGAAGAGGGCGAGGCTGTTTCCGGCGAGCAGCGCCGAGGCGAGCCACCAGGCCGCGTCGGGGCCGCTCGCGTGCAGTAGCCCGACGCCCCGCGGCGTGTCATACCGCAGCTCAGTGCGCTGCCCGGCGACGGGGATCGTCGGCTGGGGGCGGGCGAGTTCGCGGCGGGCGGCCTGCGCGGCCGCGAGCAGCGCGCCCGCGTCGTCGTACCGGCCGTCGGCGCCGAGCAGCACGGCCGCCATCTCGACCACGTCGACGCGGGTCGCCAGTAGCGCGTCCCAGCCACCCACCGCCAGTTCGAGCGGCGCCGCCGGGGCGCCCGAAGGCGCCGCCGGGAGCGATCCGGGGGCATCCGAGGGGGCGTCGGTGCGGCGCACAAAGGCCCAAAGGTAGTCGCTGCCGCCGGCCTTTGGGCCGGTGCCGGACATCTTCATCCCGCCGAACGGCTCGACGCCGACGCGCGCGGCGGTGATGGCGCGGTTGGCGTAGACGTTGCCGGCCTCGATCGCCCGTGTGGCGCGCTCGATGGTCGCGGGGCTGCGCGAGAAGATGCCCGCCGTGAGCCCGTACTCCGTCCCGTTCGCCAGGGAGTACGCCTCCTCCTTGGTCGTGAACGGGATCAGCGCGAGGATCGGCCCGAACAGCTCCTCGGTCGCCGTCCGCGCCTCGGGCGCCCTCGACGCCGGGAGCTCCACCACGAGCGGACCCAGGCCTGGCTCACCATCGCCCGAGGGCTCCTCGAAGCGGTCGAGGAGCACCTTGCACTCGGCGCGGGCGGTCGCCGCGTCACGCGTGAGCCGGTCGCGGGCGTCGGCGTCGATGACCGGGTTGATCTGCGTCTCGGCGGCGTCGGCAGGTCCGACGTGGAGGCTGCGCGCGGCCTCGACGATGCGGTCGCGGACCGTCTCGTAGACGGACTCCGCCACGAGGACGCGCGAGGCGGCGGAGCACTTCTGGTTGGCGTGGCCGAATGCCGAGCGCATCACGCCGTCCACGACCTCGTCGGGGTCGGCATCGGCGAAGACGATGACCGCGTTCTTACCGCCCATCTCCGCGACGAGCGTCTTCGTGGCCGCGTCGCCCGACGGCTCGACGCGGGCGACAACTTCGTGGAGCAGCGTCCCGACGGCGCGCGAGCCAGTGAAGGCGATCATGGCCACCTCGGGGTTCTCGGCGAGCGCGGCGCCCGCCGTCTCGCCGCGCCCCGGCAGCGCGATCAGCGCGTCGTACGGGACGCCTGCTTCGTGCAGCAGCGCGGCGAGGCGGTGGCCGAGCAGCGGTGTCTGCTCGGCGGGCTTGAGGATGGCGGCGTTCCCGCACGCCAGCGCCGCCGCCGTCATCCCGCACGGGATGGCGAGCGGGAAGTTCCAGGGCGGGATCACCGCCACGACGCCTCGAGGCGCGACGCGGTCGCCGAAGTCCGCGAACAACGTCTCGGCCTGCTTCGCGTAGTAGCGGAGGTAGTCGATGGCCTCCTCGACCTCGGTCCACGCGCCCGCGCGGTCACGCCCGCCCTCGTGGACGATCCATGCTGCGAACTCGTGCCCGCGCTCCTCGAGCAGGTCGGCCGCGCGACGCAGCACCGCGGCGCGCTCCGCCACTGGCGTGGCCGCCCATGCCGGGGCGCCCGACGCGGCAATCTCTACGGCACGACGAGCGCCCCGGGCGTCCGCGAACTCTGCGAACCCCACCGGCTCGCGGGCGGGGTATGAAGGGCTGCGCACCTCGACGGTCTCGGCCGCCGGCAACTCGGCGTGGCCGGCGCGGAGCGCGAAGCGCTCGCCCCACCGCGCGCGGGTCGAGGCCAATGCCGCCTCGAACGCGCCGCGAAACTCGGAGTCGAACCACCGTGCCTCGGGCGCGCGGACGAAGTCGCCGGTCGCCGCAGATGGGCTCGCGGCCGCGGGCTCGAGGGCGGGCGGCGCGCGCAGCAGCTCCTCGGGAGCGGCGCCGGTACGGCCCGCGAGCAGGATGCCGGCCTGCGAGGAGTTTTCCAGCACGCGCCGCACGAGGTACGCCATGCCCGGCAGCAGCTCGCCGGACGGCACGTAGTCGCGGGCCGACCAGCCAAGCTGCGCCAGCGCGCGACTCGTGCCCTCGGCCGTGCGGAAGAGGGTCTGGTGCTCGACCGCCCGGTCGGGGAGGCCCGAGGCTTCGGCCAGCGCCTCGGCGAGCGCGTGGGCGCGAGCGTTGTGGCTGCCGACCGCCACATGCAACGCCGGGTGCGCGCCGTCGAGCCGCGCGAGGACCGCCTCGAACGTGGCGTCCGTCGCGGCCTTGCGGGTGAAGACCGGGGTCGCCCAGCCCGCCCCGTCGGCGACGATCGTCTCGTAGTCCCAGTAGGCGCCCTTCACGAGTCGCACCTGGAACGGAACGCCTCGCTCACAGGCGAAGTCGACGTACGCCTCGGCGTGCGCGTCGGCTTCTCGCAGGTAGGCCTGCAGCACGATCCCGGCGCCGGGCCAGCCGCCGAAGCGCTCGCCGCGCGCGAAGGTGCGTGTGAACAGATCCCACGTCAGGTCGCGGTACTCGAACTGCTCCATGTCGACCGTGACCCCGACACCGGCGCGGTCGGCGGCCTCCACGATCGCCTCGAGGGGTGGGCGCACGCGGGCGATCGTGCCCCCCGGGTCGACCGGGCTGAAGTGCGAGGTCAGCGAGGACAGCTTGAGCGAGACCTGGAGCGCGAACACCCCGCCCGGCGTGACCTCTCCGGCGGCCGGAGACCGTGCGAGCTGCCGGACGATCTCGAGGTAGCGCGCCAGGTACGCCTCGGCTTCGCGCTCGCTGAGCACCGCCTCGCCGAGCAGGTCGAACGAGGGGTATCGCCCGTGGTCGCGCAGTTGCTGGATGGTGCGAGCGATCCTGTCCGCGCCGGGCGGGGTGATGAAGCGCCGCGCGAACAGCTCGGCGGCGCGGCGCGAGGACTCGCCCATGACGCGCGCGGGGACGCGCTCGTCACGCGCGAGCCGGAGCAGCCAGCGCAGCCCTCGGGGCAGCTCGGGGAACTCGTCGCCAAAGTACTCGGCGGCGAGCCGCTTCGCCTCGGAGCCGCTGCTGTCATGGTCCGCCGAGGCAAGCACGTCGAGGTAGCGCAGCAGGCGGCCACGGAAGCGCTCGTTGGCGGCGGTGAGGCCGAGCAGCCAGTCCTGTACGCGCTCGGTCGCGCCCGGCCGGTACCGCCCGGCCTCCGCCAGCAACTCGCGCCCGAGCTGCTGCGTGCGCTCCTCGACGTCAATCGCGGTCACCGTCCGCCTCCGCCGGGCGTCTTGGGGGTGCTCGGTTTCCCCCTCTACCATTGTCGCGGAACGGGTGCGGCGATGGCCGGGGAGCTGACGGTCTGCGAACGCTCTGATCCCCTCGCCCCCGTCTGCGGGGGAGAGGGCTAGGGTGAGGGGGTCTGCGGGGTGCGAGCAGCCGACGAGGACCCCGCCGGACCCTCACCCCAGCCCTCTCCCGCAGTGCGGGAGAGGGGGCCGGAGTCTCCGGACGACAGGATCAGGTACGAATCCCTCGGCGACGCGCCGGGCGTCCGAGGGGTGTCTGCATCGTCGCTTCCGCTACCATAGCGAGCGAACAGATCGGAGCCCCGGATGCCCCCAACCATCCAGTCGCTGGACAGCCTCGGCGCGCGCGCGAGCCTTGAGGCGGGCGGCGCGACGCACACCATCTACAGACTCGACCACGCCGCCGACGCGCTGGGCTGCGACCTCTCGCGGCTGCCGTTCACGCTCCGCGTGCTCCTCGAGAACCTGCTGCGCGGCGAGGACGGCACGGCCGTCACGCGCGAGCAGATCGAGGCCGTCGGGGCGTGGGAGGCGCAGGCCGCGCCCTCGCAGGAGATCGCCTTCCGCCCCGCGCGCGTCCTGCTCCAGGACTTCACCGGCGTCCCCGCCATCGTCGACCTCGCGGCCATGCGCGACGCGATGGCCGAGCTGGGCGGCGACCCGTCGCGCATCAACCCGCAGCAACCCGTCGACCTCGTCATCGACCACTCCGTCCAGGTCGACGAGTTCGGCGGCGACGCCGCCTTCCTGTTCAACGTCACCCGCGAGTTCGAGCGCAACGGCGAGCGCTACCAGTTCCTGCGCTGGGGCCAGCAGGCCTTCGAGGGCTTCCG
>VXTU01000130.1 GCA_009837285.1 Chloroflexota bacterium
CCTCACCCCAGCCCTCTCCCTCAAGGGAGAGGGAGCCGGACGGCGCGCGAATGAGGGGTGAAGGAACGGCGGGTTCGGGTGCGACTGGCCTTCGGTGTGCCTGCCAGAACCTCAACCACAGCCCATCGAGGGCAGAAGAAGAGGCCCGCTTGCGCGGGCCTCGGCCGTTGCTTCCGCCGCTCCGTGGAGCGAAGCGGGCTAAATGATGTCGGTGATGTCCGTCCAGAACAGCGCGATGAGCGCGATGAGGACACCTGCCGCGAGTACGAACGAGCCGGTGAATACCTGGCTCAGCAGACGGTGCTCGAACCTCAGGTGCATGTAGAACGCCACGACGATGTAGAACTTCACCGCCGACAGGACGATCAAGATCGGGATCAGCGCGTTGCCGAGGTCCACCCACAGCGAGGCGCCGAGCTCGACGATGGTGATGACGGTGAGGAGGACGCCGATCCAGACGTACTGCATCGGCTGGAGGCCATGTTCCTCCTCGACGCTGTGGTCCTCGTGCATGCTCATCGTGCGCTCCCGTCCCTGCTGCTCGGCGCGCCTACGCCGGGATGAGGTACAGGACCGTGAAGATCACGATCCAGACGATGTCGACGAAGTGCCAGTACAGTCCCGCGGTCTCCACCTGGAAGCCGGGCTCCGAGCCCAGCCCTCGCCTGCGGAATGAGGCGAGCAGGAGCGAGCCGAGGATCAGCACGCCCACGGCGACGTGGGTGCCGTGGAATCCCGTGAGCACAAAGAACGACGCTCCGAACTGGCTCGTTTCGAGCGTCAGCCCCTCCTGCCCGAACGTACGGAACTCGTAGACCTGGTAGCCGAGGAAGATCAGGCCCAGCAGCATCGTAGCGAGCAGCCAGGACTTCATCATCATCGGCCGGTTGTGTTGCGCTCCGTAGACCGCCAGCACCATGGCGACACTGCTCATCAGCAGGACGAAGGTGCTCTGCGAGGTCAGCGGGATGTCGAAGATGCCTTCACAGACCGAGATGCCGGCCTCGTCCGACTCGTGGCAGAGGTGCTTGTGGACCTCGGTGATTTCGCCGCTGGCCAGGGCCTCCTCAAGGTAGGCAGTCTCGACGTGAGTCTCGCTGGGGAAGGGCGGGAGGTCGATCTCGCCCTTGAAGATCAGGTAGGTCGCGATCAGCGAGCCGAAGAAGAGGCACTCAGAGCCGAGGAAGATCCACATCAGGAGCTTCCGGCTGTCGATGCCGGTGGTGGTGTGGTGCTCTACTTGGTGTTCGGCTGCTGCCACGAGTGCCTCGTCCCGGTTCTATTCGGTGGGTTCCAGGGTCCAGCCCCAGATCCCGTAGATGATGACCGGCACGCCCAGTGCCGTGAGCGCGAGGTGTGAGAGCGGCCCAAGGCCGAGCAGCAGCACCCCGAAGGCGATGATGATCGGGTAGTACGACGGTGGCGGCAGGTGGATGTGCGTGCCCGGCTCGGGCTCCGGCGTCGTCAGGTTGTGGTCCCGCATGTACCAGACTGGCTCGCGCGAGTGGACCTCGGGGATGACGTCGAAGTCGTGCTCCGGCGGCGGCGAGGTCGTCGCCCACTCGAGCGTCGGGGCGTCCCACGGGTTGTCGCCCGCGTCCGGCTCCTGCTGCCACGTCTTGAAGACGTTGATGATGAAGAACAGCACGCCCAGCGCGAGGATGAACGCGCCCACGGTGGCGACGAGGTTCCAGAAGTCCCAGCCGAGCCCGGAGTCGTAGGTGTAGATGCGCCGCGGCATCCCGCTCACGCCCAGGAAGTGCATCGGGAAGAACGCGAGGTTCATGCCGATGAACATCAGCCAGAAGTTCCACTTGCCGAGCGTCTCGTTCAGCAGTCGGCCGGTCATCTTCGGCCACCAGTAGTAGAGGCCGGAGAAGACGCCGAACAGCGCGCCACCCACCAGCACGTAGTGGATGTGCGCGACGATGAAGTAGGTGTCCTGCTGCTGCTGGTCAACGGGCGGTGAGGCGTGCATCACGCCGGAGATGCCGCCGATGGTGAACAGCGCGACGAACGCGACCGCGAAGTACATCGCGGTGGTGAAGCGGATGCTGCCGCCCCACATCGTCGCCAGCCAGTTGAAGACCTTGATGCCGGTGGGGATGCCGATCGCCATCGTGCTGGCCGAGAAGACGGCCTGCTGCACCGCGCCGAGGCCCGTCGTGAACATGTGGTGGCTCCACACGGCCCAGCCAAGGAATCCGATGGCGATGCCGGCGAAGACGATGGCCGCGTAGCCGAACAGCGGCTTGCGGGAGAACGTCGGGAGCACCTCGGAGACCACGCCCATGGCGGGGAGGATGAGGATGTAGACCTCGGGGTGGCCGAACACCCAGAAGAGGTGCTGCCACAGGATCGGGTCGCCGCCGCCCTCGGGCAGGAAGAAGCTCGTCGTGAACTGCCGGTCGAAGAGCATCTGGATCAGCGCCACGGTGAGGACGGGCAGCGCCAGGATCAGCAGGAACATGACGATGAAGGTCATCCAGATGAACACCGGGAGGCGCATCATCGTCATGCCGGGCGCGCGCAGGTTGATGATCGTCACCGCGAAGTTCAGCGCGGCCGCCAGCGACGAGATGCCGAGGATCATCAGGCCGATGACGTAGAAGTCCATGCCGGAGCCGGAGAACTGGCTGCTGCTGATGGGCTGGTAGGCGAACCAGCCGGTGTCGGGCGCGCCGCCGAAGATGAAGCTACTGACGAGCACGAGCCCGCCGAACAGGAAGATCCAGTACGAGAGGGCGTTCAGCCGGGGGAACGCCACGTCCCGTGCGCCGATCATGAGCGGGACCATGTAGTTAAAGAACGCGGCTCCCAGCGGCATGATCGCCAGGAAGATCATCGTCAGCGCGTGCATCGTGAAGAGCTGGTTGAACAGCTCGGCGTTGATGACGTTGCCGTTGGGAACGGCGAGCTGCGTGCGGATGAGGAGCGCCTCGATACCGCCGATGAGGAAGAAGATGAAGGCGGTTACTCCGTAGAGGGCGCCGATGCGCTTGTGGTCGACGGTCGTGATCCACGACCAGACCACGCTCTCGGTGGTGGGGGCGGCAATGGTGCCTGCTGCGGTCGCCATCTTCGGTGCCTTCCGCTAGGCCGCTTGGTAGCGCGCTGCTACTTCAGTTCGGTCAGGTACTGGGCGATAGCCTGGATGTCCTCGGCCGAGATCTCGTCCTCGAACGCCCGCATGAACCGCAGCGGCCGCTCCTTGTCGATGACGTCGTTCTCGGGGTTGATTCCGGGCTTGATCTCCGCGGGGTTGCTGATCCAGTCGACGAGGTTGCTGATGTTGTTGTCGAGGATACCCGCCGCGATGGTCGTGCGGCTGCCGACGTGGGTGAGGTCGGGGCCGAAGTCGGCGATGCTGGCGGCGGTGCCTCGCACCGTGTGGCACTCCGCGCAGCGCACCACGAACAGCGTCGCGCCGAGCTTGCCCAGCTCCGAGGTCGGCTCCACGGCGTCGGATCGCTCGTTCTCCAGCCAGGCGTTGAAACCCTCCTCGTCGTGGACGAAGACGCGGAAGCGCATGTTGGCGTGCGAGGCGCCGCAGAACTCGACGCACTGACCCAGGTAGGCCTCCTCGCGGACGGAATCCTCGAAGGGTGTGAACCAGAGGTCGTTCTCGTGACCCGGCACCATGTCGACCTTGCCGGCGAGCTGCGGGATCCAGAAGGAGTGGATCACGTCGTCCGCGCGGAGCAAGACGTGGACCGGCTTGCCGGCCTGCAGGTGCAACTCGTTGGCGGTGACCAGGTCGGTCGGGTTGCCCTCGTCGTCCGGCAGGCCGAGGCCCTCATATGTGAACTCGAACCACCACTGCTTGCCGGTGGCGGTGATCACCATCGAGTCCTCGGGCGGGGTGTCGGTGGTGTCGGCGATGACCTGCCAGGTGGGGACGAGCATGATCAGCACGATCGCGACCGGGATGATGGTCCACAGGATCTCGAGGCGCTGGTGGCCGTGGATCTGGATGGCCTCGCGGCCCGGCTGCTCGCGGTAGTGCACGGCGAGCCAGAGCGTGAGCAGCATGATCGCGATGAACACGAACATGGAGAGCCAGAAGACGATCTCGTAGACGCCCTGGATGGCCTCCGTCATGTCTGAGGCGGGCTCGATCGTGGTCTGTGGGTCGGAGCAGGCGGTGAGCAAGATGAACAGCGCCGCCGGTGCGAGGATGAGCAGTCGACGCGCCCAACGTTGGGAGATGCGCAACAGGGCCTCCTCGGTCACTCGGCACGCGCCTCGCTACGCTGCGCTCGCGCTATCGTAGCGTGCACGTGCGGGCTCCGCACAGCGCAGTCCCCCTGCGCCCCGGTACGATTATCACCGGGCCGATCAGTGGTCAAGGCCGGAGCCCCCATGATCCGGGGTCCGGGGACCGCCTGACAGGCCCTGATCGTTGATCGCCGCACCCCCGGCAACTAGCCTCGATCACGGGTTCCATGGCAACCATCCTTCGCGCGATACAGGGCCGCCTGCTCGTCATCGGCACCGGCGCCGGTCTGTTTGCCCTGCTCGCCGTCCTCGTCGTGGCGATGACGCGCGACGTCGGCGAGGAGCGCCTCGGCTCCGTCGACCCCGGGATCGAGCGCGTGCGAGCGTTCACGCTCCCCAACTTCGACGGTGAGATGGTGGCGATCGCCGACTACGCCGAGGGGCCGGTGTTCGTCTACTTCTGGGCCTCATGGTGCGCCCCCTGCGCGAGCGAGGCGCCCCTTATCGAGCGGCTGTGGGCCGAGTACGAGCCACGGGGCTACACCTTCATCGGCATCAACATCCTCGACAGCGAGTCAGGTGCGCGGCGCTTCATTGAGCAGCACGGGCTGACCTTCCCGATGCTGATCGATGGCGACGGCGACGTGTATTTTGACTTCGGAGTGAACGGCGTCCCCGAGGCCTACTTCCTGCGGCCGGGCCTCGAGGTGACGCACAAGTACATCGGCGAGCTCCGCGAGCAGGACTTCCGCGACATGCTCGAAGACATCCGGCCGGTCTCGTGAACCGCGCAGCGCTCGGGCGCCTGCTGGGCAGCACGCGCGCGCGGCTCCTCGCCGTGCTCGCGCTCGCGACGGTGGTGATCGGCGTGCTCGCGGTGCAGGCTGCCGACTCGTCGCTCTCCTACTACGTCACGCCCGAGGAGTTCGCGCAGGAGCTCGACCCGGAGGGCCGGCGCTGGCGCGTCGGTGGGCGCGTGGTTGACGGCTCGATCGTCGAGGACGAGCGCGGACGGCCCATCGCATGGGTCGTCGAGGGCGAGCAGGGCGACCGGATGGACATCACGGTCGGCGACACGGGCGTGTCGATCCCCGACCTGTTCACGCCGCGCGCCTTCGTGGTCGTCGAGGGTGTCGCCGACGGCGCGGGCGGCCTGGAGGCGTCGAGCGTGATCGTCCGCCATGAGCCGGAGTTCGTGACCGACCCCGAGGACGCCTCGATCGCCGCGCCGAAGTCCTCCGACCAGACCCCCGAGGGTCAATGAACCTCGTCGCCACGCTCGGCGCGTCGGCGCTGCTGACGGCGCTCGCCGCGTCGCTGTTCGCCGTGGGCGCCGCGGTCGCAGGTCAGCGGCTCGCGCGGCCGGCGCTGATCGAGGCGGCGCGCCGCGCCATTGTGGTCACGGCCGCGCTCACCACGCTCGCGATCGGCGTGGTGGGGTACGCGCTCCTCACGGACGACTTCTCGATCGCGCACGTCGTGGCTGTCTCGTCGCGCGACATGCTGCCTCACATGAAGTGGGCGGCGCTCTACAGCGGCCAGCCCGGCTCGCTGCTGTTCTGGACGTGGCTGCTCTCGCTGATGCTCGCCGCGTTCGCCCTCCTCACCGTGCCGCGCATCCCGTGGGGGGCGGCGCACGCGACGGCGGCGAGCGGCGCGATCCTCGCCGCCTTCCTCGTGCCCGCGGTGTTCCTCGCCTCACCGTTCGATATCAGCCCCGTCACGCCCGAGGACGGCACGGGGCTCAACCCGCTGCTCGTCGACCCGGCGATGCTCGTGCATCCGCCGTTCATGCTTGCCGGCCTGGTCAGCACCGCGGTGCCGTTCGCGCTGGGGGCCGCCGCCCTGCTCTCTGGTCGCATCGACGGTCGCTGGATCCGCGCCGTGCGGCCGTGGGCGCTGTGGTCGTGGCTGCTACTGAGCGTCGGCAACATCCTCGGGGCGTGGTGGGCGTACACGACGCTCGGCTGGGGCGGCTTCTGGGGCTGGGACCCGGTCGAGAACTCGGCGATCCTGCCGCTCCTGCCGATGACCGCCTTCGTCCACTCGCTGATGGTCCAGGAGCGCCGAGGGATGCTGAAGCTCTGGAACCTCGCCCTCGTGTTCGCGGCGTTCGCGCTGGCGGTGTTCGGGACGTTCAACGTGCGCAGCGGGCTCGTGACCTCCGTCCACGCGTTCGCGCTGTCCGACGTGGGCCCGTACTTCCTCGCGGTGCTCAGCATCACGCTCGGCGTGTCGGTGGTGCTGCTGGGCTGGCGCAGCGGACGGCTGCGCGCTGACCACGACTTCGAGTCGATGGCGTCGAGGGAGAGCTCGCTGATCGTGAACAACTACCTGTTCACGATCCTGGCGCTCGTGATCCTCGGCGCGACCCTGTTCCCGGTCTTCTCGGAGCTGGTGCGCGACGTCCGCATCACCGTCACCGCGCCGTTCTACAACGACGTCGTCGGGCCGCTCGTGATCGTGCTGCTCGTGCTGATTGCGGTCGGCACGGTGCTGCCGTGGCGGCGCGCGGCAAGCGCGACGCTCGTGCGGCGCTTCCGCGTCCCGCTCGGCGTGCTCGCGGGCAGCGCCGCGCTGCTCGCCGCGCTCGGCATGCGCGACGGCTTCGCGCTCGCCGCCGTCGCAGCGTCCATCACGCTCGCCTACGTCACGCTGCGCGAGTTTGTCATCGGCGCGCGAGGGCGGCGCGCGGCCGGCGGGCAAAGCTGGCCGGCCGCGCTCCTCGCGCTGTTCGAGCGCGACCGACGCCGCTACGGCGGGTACCTCGTACATCTCGGGCTGGCCGTGATGGCCGTCGCGGTCGTGTCCGCGACCGTCTACCAGTCGCAGGCGCGCGGCATCCTCGCGCCGGGCGAGTCCTTCGAGGTCGGCGGCTACACGCTGGCGTTCGAGGGGCTGCGTGAGCGCGCGGGCACCGCGAACGGCATCGAGACCGAGGTACTCGCGGCGGTGACCGTACTGCGCGGCGGCGAGGCCGTCGGCACGCTGGAGCCGGGGCGGCGCTTCTTCCGCAACTTCCCGGAGCAGCCGATGGCGATGGTTGACGTCGACACCGGCTGGCGCGAGGACCTCTACGTGTTCCTGCAGGGCTGGGACGCCGACGGGGTCGCGGAGATCAACGCCTTCGTGAACCCGCTGATGGCGTGGCTCTGGATCGGCTCGGGCATCTACGTCCTCGGCGGCATCGTCGTGTTCGCGCCGCAGCCGGCGCGCGAGCGCGTGCCCGCGCCGGCCGTGCCGCCGTCCGGCGCGACGACGGAGGCGTGAGCGTGCCCGCCGCGGTCCGACTCGCGCTCATCGCGGGCGCCGCCGTAACGGTTGCCGTCGCGGGCGTGTGGGCGTCGGGCAACCTCGGCGCGACCGCAGGGCCCGTCGGCGCGCAGGACTTCGAGGCGCAGGCGCTGCAGATCGAGCAGCAGCTGATGTGCCCGCGCTGTATCAACGTGCGCCTGGATCACTGCGAGCTCACGATCTGCGAGGACATGCGCGCCGAGATCCGAGACCAGCTCGCGGCCGGCCGCAGCGGCGACGACATCCTGCTCTTCTTCTCCGACCGCTTCGGCGATGCGGTGCTCGCCGAGCTGCCGCGCGAGGGCTTCAACCTCTGGCTCTTTGGCTGGGTCGGCGGCTCCATCCTGTTCGTTGTCGCCATCGGCGCGACGGCGCTGTGGCGGATGCGCCGCGGCGCGGCCCTCGTACCGGCGGGCGCGGGCGGCGCGCTCGACGCGTCCGAGGAGCGCTGGCTGGACGAGCAGATCCGCGCCCGGGAGGGCCGCGAGTGATGGAGTGGCTCGTGCTCGTGCTGTTCGCGGGCCTCGCCGCGGCGGTCATCGGCGCGCCGCTGCTGCGCGAGCGCGGGACCGCCCTCGACGGCGGCGACGGCTCCGAGTTGGTCGAGGAGCGCCGCACGCTCCTCGCCGAGCTGCGCGAGCTCGACGACGACGCGGCGAGCGGCCGTATCTCCGCCGATGAGCGCCGCGACGGGCGGCGGGCACTCGCGCCGCGACTACGTGCGGTGACCGAGGCGCTGCGGGACGCCGGCCTCGACCCGCGCGGCGTGGCGTGACCGCGCTCGTCCGCCTCCTCGTTGCGTGCGCCCTCGCCGCGCTCGCGCTGGGCGTTGCGGCCGCGTCGGCGCAGCAGCCACAGGGACGAATCACCGGGGTCGTGCTGCTCGGCGGCTCCGAGCCCCTGACCGAGCCCCTGACCGTGCAGCTCATCGTGCTCGGCCAGAGCGGGGTGCAGGCCGCACAGGAGACCGTGACCGAGGCTGGCCGGTTCGCATTCGATGTCGAGCCGGACGCCGACCTGTCGTACGTCGCACGGACGGTCTACGACGGCGTGCAGTACCTCGCGCCACCGGTGCTGCTCGCGCCCGAGCTGCCGACCGCCGAGGTGGAGCTCGTGGTGTACGCGACGACGACCGAGCCGCCCCCGCTCACCGTCGACCGCACTGTCGTCACCGTGCTGCGGCTCGACCGCGCAAACGCACAGATCGTGTTCCTGCGCGAGGACGACGTGCTCAACCCCGGCGACCGCGTCTTCATTGGCGGCGAGGACGGCGTGACACTGCGCATCCCGCTGCCCGACGGCACGGTCGTCGCCGAGGCGGGGGGAGAGGGCGACTCACGCGTCGAGGGCGGCACGCTGGCCGTCGCCGCCGGCCTGCGGCCGGGCGTGACGACGGTCGTCAGCCGGTACGTCGTCGGCTACGATCAGGCGCGCGACGCCTACGCGCTGCGCGTCACCGCGCCGCTGCCCACCGAACACATGGAGGTCTCCGTGCCGACGCGATTCGCGGACGCCATCCGCCCGCTCGCAGGCTCCATCGACGCGGGGACGCGCGACGAGGCGGGCGAGCTCAGCACGGTCGTCGCGCACGACGGCGCGGCCGGGCCGGGCGAGTCGGTGAGCGTGCTCCTGGACGGCCTCGCGGGCCGCAACGCGCCGAACTCGCTCACGGGCACCGGAGGCGCCACGATCGCCGTCGTGCTGGCGCTCGCGGTCATCGCGGGCGGGGCCGCGGTACTGCACCTCGCCGGCCGCCGGAGCGGGGCGTGATCGAGGCGCGCGGGCTCACCCGGCGCTTCGGCGGCGCCGTCGCGCTGGACCGCGTGAGCTTCGAGGTGCCCGACGGCGCGAAGGCCGCGCTCCTCGGGGCGAACGGGGCGGGCAAGACCACGCTCCTCAACATCCTCTCCACGCTCCTCGCGCCCACCGAGGGAGACGCGACCGTCGCGGGCCACGGCCTGCGCGAGGCGGCGGGCGACGTGCGCGCCTCGATCGGCGTGCTGACGCACCGCCCGATGCTGTACGAGGAGCTGACGCCGCGCGAGAACCTCGAGTTCTTCGCCCGCCTCTACGGCGTCGATGACGCCGACACACGGGTCGAGGAGCTGTTGCGGCGGGTGGGGCTCTGGACGCGTCGCGACGAGCAGACCGCCGTGCTCTCGCACGGCTTCCACCAGCGGCTCGCGATCGCCCGCGCCGTGCTGCACCGCCCGGCGGTGCTGCTGCTCGATGAGCCCGAGACCGGCCTCGACCGCGACGGGCTGGCGCTGCTCGACGAGCTGGTGCTGCGCGCCCCGGGCGTGACCGTTCTCGCGGCCACACACCAGCGCGAGCGCGCCGAGGGCTGGGCGGAGCTGGTGATCGAGCTGGACCGCGGGCGCGTCGTGGAAGCCGCCACCGAACCTGCGGAGGTGGGCGCGTGAGTGCCGCGGCGGCCGTGCTCGGCAAGGACCTGCGCCTGCTGTGGCGGCAGCGCGCCGGCTGGCTCTCGGCCGCGGTCTTCGCCGCGATCAGCGTGCTGACCTACTCGTTCGCCCTCGACCTCGCCACGGGCGAGGTGAGGCCGCTGCTGCCGGGCGTGCTGTGGGTGACGTTCCTGTTCGCCGGGATCATCGCCAGCGGCCGCTCGTTCGCCGCCGAGGTCGAGCAGGGGACGCTCGACGCGCTCATGGTCGCGCCAGTGTCGCGCACGGCCCTCTACGTGGCGAAGGTGGCGAGCAACTTGCTGGCGCTGCTGCTGATCGAACTGGCCGTACTGCTGCTGGCGACTATCCTCTTCAATACCGCGCTGCTCACCCCGGAGTTGATCGCGATCATGGCCCTCGGCACTGTCGGCTACGTCAGCCTCACCACGCTGCTCTCCACGCTCGGCAGCCGCGTGCGTTCGCGCGAGGTGCTCATGCCGGTGCTGGCGCTGCCGCTCCTCGTACCGCTGCTGATCGCCGCGGTGCGCGCCACAGGCGGCGCGCTCGACCTGCCCACGGGCGGGTCGCCGTGGCTGCTGCTGCTGGCGGCGTTCACCATCTGGAGCGCGGTGAGCAGCGCGCTGCTGTTCCCGCTGGTGGCAGAGCAATGAGCCGCGCAACTGTTCCTGCTGATGGCCGAGCAATGAGCGCCGTCAAGGGCCTGTGGGTGCTCGTGCGTCCGGTCTACGACGCGCGCTGGACGCTGCTGCCGCCGCTCACCGGCGCCGCGATGCTCGCGATGCTCGTCGGCGCGGTCGTGGTCGCGCCGCGCGAGGCGATCGAGGGCGAGGTGCAGCGCATCTTCTACATCCACGTGCCGTCGGCGATCGCGGCCTACATCGCGTTCTTCGTCGTCGTCGTCGCCTCGATCCTCGTGCTGCTGCGCGGCGACCTGCGGTTCGACGCGGTCGCGCGAGCGGCTGCGACCGTTGGGGTGCTCTTCACGGCGCTGACGCTGGCGACGGGCGCGATCTGGGGCAAGCCGATCTGGGGCACGTGGTGGGCGTGGGACGCGCGCCTCACGAGCACGCTGGTGCTGCTGCTCATCTACAGCGGCTACCTGCTCGCGCGCAGCCTCTCCGACTCGACCGACGTCCGCGCCGCGCGCTACGCGGCGGTGTTCGCGATCATCGGCTTCGTCGACATTCCCATCATCAACATGTCCGTCCGCTGGTGGCGCACCCTCCACCCCGACCCGATCGTCACGACGCTGCCCGGCAACCAGGCGCTGCCGACCTCGATGTTGCTGGTGCTGATGCTGGGCATGGCGGCCGTCACGCTCCTCACGCTGTGGCTGCTCACGCTCCGCGCCGAGACCGAGCGTATCGGCGTGGAGGCCGAGGAGTTGCGAGCCCACGTCGACCGCATCGAGGCGGGTGGGATGCGACCGGGACGGGGCGGGGC
>VXTU01000133.1 GCA_009837285.1 Chloroflexota bacterium
CACGCCCATGACCACGAGGACGACGACGACGCCGACGACCACGCCCATGACCACGGGGACGACGACGCCGACGACCACGCCCATGACCATGGGGACGACGATGACGGCCACCATGACGTCACGATCGTGGGGCGCCTGCTCGTTGCGGATGCGCTAGAAGCGCACCTCTCCGTCATCGACCTCAGAACCGACGAAGTGGACAGCGGAGCGTTCGAGGTCGCCGCACCCGGCGCGACCGTGTACGCCAGTCCGACGCATCGGTACGCCATCGTGCTGGCCCGCGGGCCGGAGGCCGGTGACGACCGCATTCACGTCTTCGACGGCCGTGTCTACCTCGTCGCGCACGGCGACCACTACGACCTGATCCGGCGGGCGGTCCGTCGCCACGCGCTCGAGATCGCCGAAGAATGGCCGGTCCACTACGTCAACAGCCACGGGTGGACCACGATCTTCGCCGACACCAGCGGTCACGTGATCCTGATCAACGAGCGCGACCTGACCCGTTCGCGCGGCGACTACGAACCGATTGTGATCGAGGCCGGAATCCAGCACGGCGCGGCGTTCGTCATTGACGATGACCACGTCATCCTCAGTACCAACAACCCGGCCTGCACCGAGTTCATCCCGGGCACGTGGGAATGCCTGCCGCTCGGCGTTGAAGTGCGCACGTTCGACGACGAAGTCGTCTACGACGCAGCCAACCGCTCCTGCACGAACCTGCACGGCGAGGCGCACAACGAACACGGCGCCGTCTTCGGCTGCTGGGAAGGCGTGCTCTTCGTACACGCGCACGACGGGCACTACGAGCATGAAGTCATCCCCTATCCACCGGAGGTGGGTGAAGAGGGAGAGTTCGCGCTCGGCCAGTACTACGGACATCCTCACAGCGACAACTTCTTCGCCCCGGCGACCCTCTTCCCGGACGGTCAGTGCTGCGCCCTCGGCGGCGTCTGGCTGGTTGACGTGGTCGACGGGGAAATGCGAGAGGTCTTCCCGGAGCCCAGTGCCGCGGCTGCGTTCTCAAGCGACGGCGAGACCTTCTACATGCTCGCCGCTGACGGTGTGCTGCGCGCGTTCGACGCGCACGACGGAGAAGTGGTCGGGACCATGCAGTTGGTCGACCCGTTCGAGATCGTGTTCGGACGTCCCGCCCCGGCGATGGTCGTCGTTGGCGATTGGCTCTACGCTGCCGACCCGAGTAGCGGTCATGTCCTCGGGGTCCACCTCGCACACATGGAGATCGAGGAGGAGTGGCACGTTGGCGGCGCGCCGTCGAGCCTGGCGTTCGTCGGAGTCATCGACACCGAGGGGCACATTCATTGACGGCTCTGACGAGCATGAGGAGGGACCCTCGGGCTGATCCGGCCCGCGCCTGATCAGCGCCGAAAGAGCCCGCATACAAGGGGGCGCCGCCGTGGCGGCGCCCCCTTCGTGCTTCCCATGCGCTCGGCCTGCGTCCCTGCCTGCGCCCGTGCAGGTGACCACTGGACGACGAGCCACGGGGCGCGCCCTGGTTGCGCGAGCTTGCGAATCAGCCAGCCACGTCGTGCTGCCGTACAGCCTCGACGAACGCGCGAACCAGGTCGTGGTCCTTGAGGCCGTCGCGCTCGGTGCCGCTCGAGACGTCGACGGCCCACGGTTGGACCTGGTCGATGGCCTGCGCGACGTTGTCCGGGTTGAGGCCGCCGGCGAGGAACATCGGCAGCTCGGCCGAGACCGCGCGCGCGACCTCCCAGTCGAACGGCTGCCCGCTCCCGCCGCGATAGGGCCCGTGCGCCGAGTCCAGCATGAGCGCAACGGCGAACCCGGGCTCGACCCGTACGAGGGGGTCCGAGGGGGAGTCGAGCGGCGAGACGTGGACGACCTGGATCGTCTGCTTGATCACGCGCAGGCAATCCTCCCAGGTCTCATCCCCGGAAAGCTGCACGAGGTCGATCCCTGTCTCCTGGGCAATCTCGTTGACCTCGTCGATCGGCTGGTCGGCGAAGACGCCGACGGTGAGCGGCCGCTTTGCTTCCAGGTAGGCATCGAGCACCCGTGAGCCGTGCCGGAACCACTCGCGCTCGTCCTCGCGGGCGTGGCTACGAGCGGGAGGCGGCATCGCGATCTCGTGCGCCTCGAGGGGCCCGCCGAGCGCCCGTACCATCGCCTGCGCGGTCTCGACCTCCACGCGCCGGGGTGCGTCGGCGAAGATGATGCCGACGAAGTCCGCGCCCGCCTCGGCCGCAGCGAGCACGTCGGCGGGCTGACGGTTCCCGCAGATTTTGACGCGCGTCACGGAGCGCCCGCCCGTTGCGCTGCCGGCACGAGCATCAACTCGCGCGCCTTGGCTCGGATGTCGCCGGTCCGCACCAGCGCCTCGCCCACGAGCAGCGCGTGTGCCCCCGCGTCCGCCATGCGGCGCGCGTCGGCGGCGTGGGCGATGGCCGACTCGGCAACCAGCGTCGCGCCGGCCGCGGCATCGAGCGCGAGTGGCGCGAGCCGTTCGAACGTGCCGAGGTCCTCGTCGAACGTGCGGAGGTCGCGGTTGTTGACGCCGAGGACGCGCGCGCCGGCGTCGATCGCCGCGCCCAGCTCATCTTCGTCGTGTACCTCGACCAGCGCCTCCATGCCGTGGTCCTCGATGAGGGCGATGAGGTCCGTCAGCGCGCGGGGTTCGAGCATCATCACGATGAGCAGCACAGCGTCCGCGCCGTGCGCCCGCGCCTCCGCCACCTGGTAGGGGTCGAAGACGAAGTCCTTGCGGAGCACTGCCGGGCGGTCGGCGTCGCCGGCGAAGGCGTCGGCGACGGCCGCAAGATCCTCGATGCTCCCGCCGAAGAACGTCGGCTCCGTCAGCACCGACACTGCCGAGGCGCCGGCCTCAGCGTACTCGCGCGCCTGCGCCGCGGCGTCGAGGTTGGCGTCGATCACCCCTCGTGAGGGCGAGGCCCGTTTGATCTCTGCGATGAGCCGCACGTGCGCTCCCGGTGGAGCGGCGGCGCGGCCCTCGCGGAGTCGCTCGGTGAAGCCGACGGGGGCCGAGCGGCCAGCAGCCATGTCGGTCAGCACGGCCTCGGGCCGCGCGCGGCGGTCCTCGGCGAGCCGGAGCCGCCGGTCCGCGACGATGCGGTCGAGGACCGTGCCGGTCTCGCGCGCGGCGTCGGCCGCGGAGTCAGTCACCGCGCCGGGTCGCCTCGACGAATGCGCCCACGCGGGCGGCGGCGCTGCCGTCGTCGATCGCCGCGAGCGCCTGTTCGGCGCCCTGCTGCATGTTCGCCGCGAGGCCGCAGACGTAGAGCCCGGCGCCGGCGTTGGCTGCGATGAAGTCACGCAGCGCGGCCGAGCCGTCGCCGCGCAGCACACCGCGCAGCGCCTCGGCGTTCGTCTTGGCGTCGCCGCCGAGCACGTCGTCGAGGGCGTGTTCGTCGACGCCGAAGTCGCGGGCCGTGACGCGCCGGCGAGTGACATCCTCGCCGCGCACCTCGAACAGCGTCGAGGGGGCCGAGACCGAGATCTCGTCCATGCCCTCGTCGCTGCTGACGACGAGCGCGTGGCGCACGCCCAGGCGGCTGAGCGCGCCCGCGAGCAACTCGGCGACCGCATCGCTCGGCGTGCCCAGCACGTGGCAGTTGGCCGAGGCGGGGTTCGTGAGCGGCCCGAGGATGTTGAACACGGTCCGCACGCCGATCTCGCGCCGCAGCGGGGCCGCGAACGCCATCGCCGGGTGGAACGACTGGGCGAACATGAAGCCCACGCCGGTGCGCTCGATGCAGCGCGCCACCTGCTCGGGCGCGAGCGCGATCTCCGCACCGAGCGCTTCGAGCAGGTCGGCGGAGCCCGACTGCGAGGTCATCGCGCGGTTGCCGTGCTTCGCCACGTTTGCCCCGGCCGCCGCCGCCACGAACGCGGCCGAGGTCGAGACGTTGAAGGTGCCGAGGCCCGAGCCGCCCGTGCCGCAGGTGTCGAGCAGGGGGCGTCCCTCGAACGGGACGTGGAGGGAATGCTCGCGCATGACGCGCGCCATGCCGACGACCTCGTCGACGGTCTCGCCCTTGTACCGCAGCGCAACGACGAACGCCCCGAACTGCGCGGGCGTCGCCTCCGCGTTCATGATCTCGTCCATGACGGCGGCGGCCTCGTCCTCGCTGAGGTCGCGCCCCTCGTCGACAAGTGCGGCGATGGCTTCGCGGATCATGCCGAGGCCTCCACTTGAATCCCAGGCAGGTAGGCGGTGAGCGGCACGAGTTCGTCTCGTTCAGGGTCGACTTCGAGACCGCACATCGTCAGCGTCAGTCTCCCGAGCAGAGGCTCCGAGTCATCGTCGCCGAATACGACAAGAGACGGGTGCGCTCGCTCAATGCCCTCGACGCGGACCATGGGCCATCCGATGTCGCGTCCCACGCGTTCCCCGTCCGGGGTCACGAATGTGCGTCGGTCAGTCGGCTCCACGCCGAGGCCACGAAGGATCGAGGACGGCACGAAGCTGTACATCTGTCCGGTACCCGCAATGGCGTCGATGGGTTCGAACGGCCCATCCGGCCCGGCCGCAACCTCGATGGTGACGTTGAACGTACCCACTCGCTCAGCCCTTCCTACTCGCTAGAGGCCGCGCGCTGCGGCGCGTCCATCGCGAGGAAGTTGCGCAGCAGGTCGTGGCCCTCGGTGGTCATGATCGACTCCGGGTGGAACTGCACGCCCTCGACCGCCAGCGTCTTGTGGCGCACGCCCATGATCACGCCGCTCTCCGCCCGCGCCGTCACCTCGAGCTCGTCGGGCAGCGAGTCCGGCGCGATCGCGAGGGAATGATATCGAATCGCCTCGAACGGCTCGGGCAGCCCGGCGAAGACCCCCTGGCCGTCGTGCGAGATGGTCGAGAGCTTGCCGTGCATGATCTCGCCCGCCGACTCGACCCGCGCGCCGAACGCCGCGCCGATGCTCTGGTGTCCCAGGCACACGCCGAGGAGCGGCACCTTGCCCGCCGCCTCCCGGATGAGGTCCACCGAGACGCCCGCCTCCGCCGGAGTACACGGCCCCGGCGAGACGACGATGCGCTCCGGCTCCATCGCCAGGCAGTCCTTCGCCGTGATCTCGTCGTTGCGCACGACCTCGACGTCCGCGCCGAGCTCGCTCAGGTACTGGTAGAGGTTGTAGGTGAACGAGTCGTAGTTATCGATCAGCAGCAACATGGGCTTCTCCTCGTCGACGCGGTCGAGTGGCCTCGGCGCTCACTCCGCATCCTCGTCGTCGGCTTCGGTGGCGACGAGCATCGCCGCCAGTTGTTCGGCGTGCGCGCGGTCGTGGTTCGCGATCTGCTGGATGCGTTCGCCGATGCGCACGGCGCCGCGCTCGGCGTGGTTGCCGTAGGCGGCGAGGGCGTTCACGTCGAGGCTCTCGATCCACGAGAGCGTGTCGACGCGGATCGCCTGCAGGCGCGCACGTACGACGCGGTACTCGGGCCGGGCGAGGCCCGCCCGTTCAGCCTCAGCCTGGTCGGGGTTGAAGCCGCGCCACGTGTGGCCGGGCTCCTCAGCCAGCCGGCGCGACTCCGACACGTAGTACGCCTCCACCGTCGCGCAGTGCGCGAGCAGGTCGACCGGCGCCCACTCACCGTCGAGCGTGACGTCGAGCCATGCCTCATCGAATCGCGCGTACGCGGCCGTCAGCGCGTCGCGCGCCTCCTCGATCTCCGCGACGAGATCGTCCGGGGTCATCGACCACACGGCGGGAGGCGGGGCCGGTGTGGCCTCGCGGCGGATCAGGTTCTTCGGCTCGCCGCTGTGTGGCATGGCGACCGCTGGAACAGCGGGTTGTGGCGGAGGCGCGGGCGCCGGGAAGGCGCTCGCGAGGTACGTCCGCACGCCCTCGACGAGGTCGACCGCGCCCGGTGCGTGGGGCGCGGCCCACGCCGCGTCGGCGTAGTCGTCCGCTGAGTACGCCGGGTCGCCGGTCCACTTGGCGCACGCGAAGACGTTGGCGATCGCGCCCGGCAGCCCGACGCTCTCACTGAACTCGACCTGGTCCGAGGCCAGGTGGAGCCGCTGCTCCAGCAGCCGCGCGAGCGCAGTCTCGACGACCTCGTCGTCGGTCACGGGCTCGGCGGGGAGTGTCCAGCGGCCCTCGGCGGCGCCGGGGTGGGACGCGTCGGCGTGGCGCACGAGCAGCACGCGGCCGTCGGTGCGCCGCAGCGCGACGGCCGCGACGATGGGCAGCTCGGTGCCGTCGGCGACCATCAGTAGCCCAGGCTGCCGGGGACGCTGGTGCGAATGCCGCGCTCCTCGGCGTCGTCGATGGCGGCGAGGAGGGCCCGCGACTTGTGCTGGGTCTCCTCGAACTCCCGCACGGGGTCGGAGTCGTAGACGATGCCGCCGCCGGCCTGCACGTACGCCATGCCGTCGCGCATGATCAGCGTGCGGATCGTGATGCACGTCTCGACGTTGCCGGAGAGGTCGAAGAACCCGACGGCGCCGGCGTACGGCCCCCGGCGGGTCGGCTCGAGTTCCGTGATGATCTCCATTGCCCGAATCTTGGGCGCGCCCGAGACGGTCCCGGCCGGGAACGCCGAGCGCAGCGCGTCGTAGGCGGTCATCCCGTCGCGCAGCGCGCCCTGCACGTGGCTCACCAGGTGCATCACGTGCGAGTAGAACTCGAGGTCCAGCCGCTGCGTCACGTCGACCGTCCCCGCGGCGGAGACGCGCCCGACGTCGTTGCGGCCGAGGTCCAGCAGCATGACGTGCTCGGCGATCTCCTTGGGGTCGGTCTCCAGGTCCTCGGCGAGGCGCGCATCCTCCTCGGCGTCGCCGGTGCGCGGCCGCGTGCCGGCGATGGGATGGACGTCCACCTTGCCGTCCTCGACCTTCACGAGCAGCTCGGGCGACGCGCCGACGAGGGTGAGGTCGTCGTACTGGAGGTAGTACATATACGGCGAGGGGTTGATGGCGCGCAGCGACCGGTACACCTCGAACGGGTGCGCCCCCGTCTCGCGCCCGAAGCGCTGCGAGATCACCGCCTGGATGATGTCGCCGTCGACGATGTACTGCTTCGTGCGCTCGACCGCCAGCAGGTAGTCCTCGCGCGGCCAGTTCGACTCGACCGAGCGCCCCACGGGGCCGTCGAGGGTCACGTACGGCAGCGCGGCCAGCGGCGCCTCCAGCCGGTGCACCAGCATCTCGATGCGCTCGGCGGCGCGCGCGTACTCGGCCTCCAGGTCGTCGCCGTCGAGGCGGACATGGGAGACCACCTTGATGTCGTGGCGGACGTGGTCGAAGACGAGCAGTGTGTCGGCGAACATCAGCCACGTCTCGGGGAGCCCGAGGTCGTCGTGGTCGACGGTCGGCAGGCGCTCGAAGTGCGCGACCGACTCGTAGCCGAGGTACCCGACGGCGCCGCCGTGGAACAGCGGCAGACCCGGCACGGGGATCGACTGGTAACGCCCCAGCTCCTCCTCGATGACGAGCAGCGGGTCGCCGTCCTCGTGGGCCAGAGCCTCGACACGGTACGGCTCGGTGCCGATGAACGAGTAGCGCCCGACCTGCTCGCCGCCCTCGACGGACTCGAGCAGGAAGGAGTACGGCCCGCGCGCGACCTTGAGGTACGCCGAGACGGGCGTCTCGAGGTCGGCGCGGACCTCGCGGTAGATCGGGACGATGTTCCCCTCGCCCGACGCGGCGAGGGCGCGCACTTCGTCGAGGCTGGGCGTGGTGATGCTGGCAGTGGCTGAGGTCATCGGGCGGCTCCCGTGCTACGTGCGGCGGTCAGGCGGTGCGAGGTGGTGCGCCACCACCACGCGCGGCCCGTCGTCGAATCACGGCGCGTCGACGCGTTGTATTGGCGATGCACGTCAGTCCCTCCTCGCGGCCGGTCCGCCCGGTCCGCCCGGTCCGCAGCGCGTGGCTTCTCCGCGTCTCTCCCAGGCGCGTGCCCAAAAGAAAAGACCATCGCCCGGGGCGATGGTCCTCGCGGTGCCACCCAGTTCCGCGCGCCGCCCCGGACCCGCGGACGGGACACGGCGGTGCACGCTCGTTCGGGGCACGGCCGCCGGCCCGCGCGGGGCGGGGCGATGCCCTGGGCATGGATAACGGCGCCCACACCGTCGGTGCCTACTGACCCCCTCGATCGAGTCGATGGAGGGCGTTCGGGCCGAGACTCACGGGTCCATTCGGCCGCTGCTGGCAGGCGCCGGGCTTCCACCTTGCCCCGGCTCTCTGAGCCCCGCGGTGCGGCCTACTCCTCCCGATCTCCGTCTGTGCGTCTCTACGCCAGCGGTCGGATCGAGGCTACGTGTGGGGTGTGAGGGTGTCAACGCGCGCCGTAAACGACGACGGCCGTGGGGCGATCGTTCGCGCGCCGGGGTCAGGGTTGCTCACGCAGTGCCGCGAAGTACTTGCGGAACGCGTCGTAGAAGTCCGTAACAGTCATCCCGAACACAATCTCGAACGCGTCTTCCCAGGTCACGGCGGTCCGCTGAGGACGGAAGTACTCGATGAACGCGTCGCTCCCTTCCTGCAGGTCGAGCCCGCCGGGCTCCAGGGGCGCGAAGTTGGTTCCGCTTGCGGAAGCAGCAACCCGGCCAACCAACCACTCAACCGCCAGAGCGCCCACATCACGAGCCCACGCCGGAGCCCACTCTCGCAGGTCAACGGTCTCAGGAACGACCTGCGACACACCCGCCAGCCGTGTGGCCCTGATGTCATCGTACGTCCTCCGCTCTATGTGCTGCCGGTACACCCCGGCGGCGTACTCAGGGACGCCCACGGACAGCCAGAATGGCGAACCAATGCGATCTTCGAAGGGGGTCCTGACCTGGTCGAAGTGGGACCTCAGCATGGAGAAGTACCAACGGACGAGGGTGTACCGGGAGCTTGCCGAGACGACATTCAGCCAGATGGTGTCCGCACTGGACGCGGCTGACCACGGGGAGTCGGGATCCAACAGTATCGAGAACTCGGGGGGTTCGACACCGTAACGCTCAGCGAAGAACGTGATGATCCTTTCCATTTCCCAGGTGAACCTCTCCTGAAATGCTGTCGGGATGTCGCCCTTGAAGACGAACTCCGGTCTCCCTGTCCCCGGCTGCCACCATCTCCCGTCCCGAGACAGCGTGGCCAGAATCGCGTCGCCGCGGTTCAGTTCGGTGAGCGAGTTGGTGATGGCGCCCGGGTGATACAGCCGGTACTGCTGCGCCTCGGCGTTCCAGCTCCACAACTGCTCGATGGCGTCGTCGCCGAACCGAGCGACGGCATCCTCGATCGGCATCCCGTCGCGGCCCGTCCAGCCCACGAGGTTCCTCCCGGCGCGGAGCTCAAGGAGCGCGCCATCGTCTGCCACTGACCGCTTCCACTCGACCGGCGCATTGCCGCTCACGTTCAGCCACAGCCCATTGCCGGCTAGCAAGGGTTCGAGCGACCGTGAGCTGGTCTGAGGCAAGAGTTGGTATTCCTGGAGTTCAGCGTCCCACCGCCACGCTTGTTTGAGTGTCGGTATGGAGTCGTAGAGGTCAGCCACATGCGTCGGCGACCCGACCCAGCCAACCATGTTCCAGCCGGGGTGCAGCATCGTTGTGATCGTGGGGATCCCGGACCCGTCGGCAGAGTCATCCGACGTCACCGCGCGAGGGGCCACAAGCCCGGCGCACAGCACGAGCATTGCGAGGGCTACGAGGAGGACGGGCCTCACGGCTCGAACACGCATAGCATCGGCCCAGAAGCATGGAGTACTGCCATGAAGGCGGCAAGCTTACAGCAGGCACAACATGCTGCGGTAATCGAATGACGGAGCAACCAATCAAGGGCCCGGCTCACGCCCAGGACTTCCCCGACGGCATCCGCCACGGCTCCGCAGGCGACACCTCCTCGACGCCCTCGGCGACGAGCGTGCGCTGCACGCCGGTGCGCTCATCGAGGGTGCCGCGGGCGCGCACGAAGGGGGCCATGCGCACCACGTCGCGGCGCGACTCGGTGAGCTCGCGCGGGATCAGGATGTTCATCAGGCCGTACTCGTCTTCGAGTAGCAGGAAGATGATGCCGCGCGCGGTGAGCGGACGCTGGCGACAGACGACCAGCCCGGCCACCTCGACGGTGCGGCCGGCCGGCAGCGTGTGCAGGTGGCGGCTGGACGCGACACCCTCGCCCAGCGCGCGGCGCAGGAACTGCATTGGGTGGCGGTCGGGCGAGAGGCCGAGCAGGTCGTAGTCGGCGGCCATGCGCTCGCGCTCGCCGAGATCTGGCAGCGTGACCATGTCCTGTCCAGTAGGCAGTTCGAGGCGGAGCTGACGTCCGTCGGTCGCCTCGGGCGTTGGGGTGACTGCCGCCTGACCGGTGGGATTGCCGGTGAACAGCCCGAGCTGCCACAGCAGCTCGCGGCGTCGCAGCCCGAGGCTGTCGAAGGCGCCGGCGCGGATTAGGCGCGAGGTGGCCCGGCGGCCGAGCCCCGTGCGCTGCACGAAGCCGAACAGCGACTGGTACGGGCCGCCGCGAGCACGCTCCGCCTCGACGCGCTCGGCGAGCGCCTCGCCGACGCCGCGCACGTAGCCGAGCCCGACGCGGACCGCGCCTTCGGGCAGCTCGACGGTGCAGCGGGCGGCGCTGGCGTTGATGTCGGGCCGTTCGACGGGGACGCCGTGGCGCTTGGCGTCGTTGGTGAGCACGTGCGGCGGGTAGAAGCCCATCGGCTGCTGGTTGAACAGCGCGCACATGAACTCGGGCGCGTAGTACTGCTTGAGCCACGTCGACTGGTAGGCGAGCAGGCCGAACGCCGCACCGTGGCTCTTCGGGAAGCCGAACTCGGCGAACCCGGCGAGGTTGCCGAAGACGCGCTCCGCCACCGCGCGCCCCACGCCGCGCTCCCCGGCGCCGTCGAGGAAGCGCTGCTGCCACGCGTCGAGCTCCTCGTGCGCGCGTCGGCGGCCGAGCGAGCGGCGGAAACGGTCGGCTTCGCCGGCGGTGAAGCCGCCCATGTGGCGGGCGACCTGTAGCACCTGCTCCTGGAAAATCACCACGCCGAGCGTCTCGTCCAGCACCTCGCGCACGCACTCGTGCGGCGGCGGGGGGCGGTAGCGCGGGTTGCGGCGCTGCTGCTCGCGACGCCGCACGTAGGGGTTCACCGCGCCACCGACGATCGGCCCCGGCCGCACGATCGAGACCTGCACGGTGAGGTCCTCGGGGCTGCGGGGCTGCGTGCGCGGCAGCATCGCGATCTGCGCGCGCGACTCGATCTGGAAGACGC
>VXTU01000037.1 GCA_009837285.1 Chloroflexota bacterium
GGGTTAGGGTGAGGGGGGTCTGCTGGGTGAGACGCGCCGTCGAAGAGGCCGCCGGACCCTCACCCCCGCCCTCTCCCGCACTGCGGGAGGGGGGCCGGACGCCCCCGTTGAGAGCCTCGTCGAGGAGCGAGTCGAGCCGGCCGGCCTCGGAGTCAGCCTCAATCTGCTTGTCCCACCGCTCCCAGTCGAGTTCGCTCAGCCACTTCCTGAGCTCGGCGTACTGGGTCTCGGGCAGATCGAGAATGGCCTTCTGGATCTCTGTGATGCTCACCATTGCGCGCGCCCCGCTACTGGCCTGACTCCGACGGAACCGTTCCGTTGCCGTCCGAGGGCTCGCCGTCGGACGCTGCGCGCGTGGGCTCGTCGCCCGCCGGGGCGACCGCCTCGACGGTGACGCCGGTCTCGTCCTCGGCCATCTCATCGTCCAGCGGGCCCGAGCCATTCACGGGCATATCCTCGGGGAGCTCGACGCGGCGGCCGTGCAGCTCGTCCTCGGTGAGCGAGGCGATCGCCTCCTCCTCGGTCTGGCCGCTGCGCATGCGCCGCGCGATGGCGACGCCTGCGAGTGCGACGAGCGAGGTGGAGATCGCGGCGCCGCCGGCGATGAACTTGTGGCGGCGCACCACGTCCGGGAAGCGCTCCAGGGCCTTGTGGGCGCCCCGGATCGCGTCGCCCGCGGTGTGCGTGACGCGTTCGCCACCGCTGGGGTGCTTGAGGTCGTCGGGTATGAGATTCACGGTGTTGCCCCTGCTGCGGCCCGGCTGGGAGGGCCTTCCCTTAGGCGCGCTCTCCGAGCGCGCGGAACAGGTTCGCCATCTCGATGGCGGCTCGCATCGCTTCGTCACCTTTGTTGCCGGCAGAGCCGCCGGAACGGGCCCGCGCCTGCGCCATGGTGTCGCAGGTGAGGACTCCAAAGGCTACCGGGAGGTTGAACTCCTGCGCCACCAGTGTAGCGCCACGAGCTGCCTCACTGCAGACGTAATCAAAGTGCGGCGTCTCGCCTCGCACCACCGCGCCGAGCAAAACGATGGCGTCGTAGCCCCCGTTGCCGGCGAGCCGGCGCGCCGCCTGTGGCAGCTCGAACGCCCCCGGCACGCGCACCACGTCGAGGGCGTCGTCGGCCACGCCCAGGTCTTTCGCGGTGGCCCGCGCGCCGTTGAGCAGCGGCTCCGTCACGATCTCATTGAAGCGTGAAACCGCGACGGCGACGCGCAGGCCGGATCCGTCGAGGCCGCCCGTGGTCTCCGGCACGCTACTCCAGCTCCTCGGATTCGAGCAGGTGCCCCATCCGCTCGCGCTTGGTGCGCAGGTAGCCCTCGTTGTGCGGGTTGGGCGCCATCTCGATCGGTACGCGCTCGACGATCTCCAGTCCGAAGCCCTCCAGGCCGGAGCGCTTCACCGGGTTGTTCGTCATCAGGCGCATCTGCTTCACGCCGAGGTTGACCAGGATCTGCATCCCGATGCCGTACTCCCGGTTGTCGGCGGGCAGTCCCAGCGCCTCGTTCGCCTCGACGGTGTCCATGCCGCTGTCCTGCAGCTGGTAGGCGCGGATCTTGTTGTGGAGGCCGATCCCGCGGCCCTCCTGATCCATGTAGAGCACGATCCCGCGGCCCTCGACGGCGACGCGGCGGATCGCCTCGTCGAGCTGCTCGCCGCAGTCGCAGCGCTGCGAGCCGAAGACGTCGCCGGTGACGCACTGGTCGTGGACGCGCACGAGCACCGGCTCGTCGGTCGACACGTCACCCATCACGATCGCGACATGCACCTTCTCGTCGATCAGCGTGCTGAAGTGGATGGCGTTGAAGACCCCGTGCGCGGTGGGCAGCTCGGTCTCGCTGGCGCGCTCGATGAGCGAGTCGACGCTCAGGCGGTACTTGATGAGGTCGTTGACAGTGACGATCTTGAGGTTGTGCTCGGCGGCGAACTCGACGAGGTCGGGCATGCGCGCCATCGTGCCGTCGTCGCTCATGACCTCGCAGATCACGGACGCCGGTATCCGGCCCGCGAGCTTCGCGAGGTCGACCGACGCCTCGGTCTGGCCGGCGCGCACCAGCACGCCGCCCTCTCGCGCGCGCAGCGGGAACATGTGGCCCGGCTGGGTGAGGTCCTCGGGTCGCGAGTTGGGGTCGGCGAGGACCTGCACGGTGCGCGCGCGGTCGGCCGCCGAGATGCCGGTCGTCACGCCCGTGGCCGCCTCGACGCTGACGGTGAACGCCGTGCCGAGCGGCGCGGTGTTCTGCGAGGTCATCTGCGGGATGCCGAGCGCGTCCAGGCGCTCGCCCGTCATCGCCATGCAGATCAGGCCGCGCGCGTGCATCGCCATGAAGTTGATCGCGTCGGCGTCGACGACGTCGGCCGGGTAGCAGACGTCGCCTTCGTTCTCGCGGTCCTCGTCGTCGACGATGATGATCGCGCGCCCGCGGCGGAACTCCTCGATCGCCTCGGGCACCTCGACCACGTCGCGCTCGCCGAGGTTGGCGGCGTCGGTGATTTCGTTTGCCGTGGCGGCTAGCTGGTCGCTCACGCGGTGCTCCCGGTGTCCCCGGCCGAGCGGGCATCCAGGAGTTGCTCGATGTACCGGGCGACGATGTCGGTCTCGAGGTTGATGCTATCACCCGGCTTCCGGCTCGTCAGGTTCGTGTGCTCCTGTGTGTACTGCACGAGCGAGACGGAGAACGTGTCCTCGTCCTTCGCCATCACGGTCAGCGACGCGCCGTCCAGGCACACCGGCCCCTTCATCAGCACGTACTGCATGTAGTCGGGGTCGGGCCGGTAGCGCACGATGACCGCGTCCTCTTCGGGCGTCAGGCTGACGACCTCGCAGGTCGTCTCCACGACGCCGCGCACGATGTGCCCGGAGAGCCGGTCCATCGGCCTCACGGAGCGTTCGAGGTTGACGCGGTCGCCGGCCTCGCAGTTGCCGAGGTTGGAGCGCCGGAACGTCTCCGGCATCACGTCGAACGTCATCGACTGGTCGTCCATCGACCGCACGGTGAGGTCGACGCCGTTGATGGCGATGGAGTCGCCGAGCTGCGTGTCCTCGTTGATCTCGGCGCACTCGATGACGAGCTCGCCGCCCACGCGCGAGCGCACGGTGCCGACCTCTTCGATGATTCCCGTGAACATGCACGCCCCTCCGCCGCCGTGCCGCTCAGGGTACTGCGCGTGGGCCCGGTTGTGCGCGGCTCAGTCTCCCGGCCACACCGGGTACCCGGTAATCAGGGTGTCCTCGCCCAGCCGCTCCACCGTCACGTCGCGCAGGCGCGGCGCCTGCGCCATGCGGTCCACCCCGCGGCCCGCGACGGCCGACGGTGCATCGAACGCGCCGATGACGAGCGGGGCGATCACGGCGTGCACCTTGTCGACAAGACGCCGGTCGAACAGCGAGCCGAGCAGCACCCCGCCACCCTCGAACAGCACCGTCAGCGCGCCGCGCGCTTCAAGCGCCTCAAGCAGGGCGGAGAGGTCGACGCGGCCGTCGTCGGCGGGCAGCTCAGCCACCTCCGCCCCGCGCCCCACCATGCGCTCGCGCCAGGCCGCGTCGGACGCCTCGGTGGTGGCGATCAACGTGGGGGAGGGGCCCTCGAGGATGCGAGCGGTGTCCGGAACACGCCCGCGCGAGTCGACCACGACGCGCAGCGGTTGCGGCGCCCCCTCGGTCGTCCCGCCCGGTCGGGCCGTGAGCTGCGGGTCGTCCACGACGACGGTGTTGGACCCCACCACGATGGCGTCGAGGTGCGGGCGATGGCGGTGCGCCCACTCCAGCGTCTCTGGCCCCGACACCCAGCGTGAGTCGCCCGAGGCGGCCGCGATGCGCCCATCGAGCGAGGCGGCGTACTTCACGACCACGAACGGCCGCCCGGTGCGGCGGTGGTGCAGGTAGCCCTCCATCACCGCCGAGGCCTCCTCGGCTCCGTCGCCCGTCTCCACGTCGATGCCTGCCTCTTCCAGCGCCTGTCGCCCGGCGCCCGAAACGTTGAGGTCGGGGTCGGCGATCGCGTAGCGGACGGCCGCGACGCCGGCCTCGATGAGCGCGTCCGTGCAGGGGGGTGTGCGGCCGTGATGGGAGCACGGTTCGAGCGTGACGTAGACGGTGGCGCCCCGCGCCTGTTCGCCCGCGGCTGCGAGCGCCTCGACCTCGGCGTGGTTCCCGCCGGGCGGCTGCGTGTGGCCTGCTCCCACGATCTGCCCATCCCGCACCACGACTGCGCCGACGGCGGGGTTCGGCGATGTCCAGCCCAGCGCGGTCCGAGCCTCGGCGAGCGCGGCCGTCATGAAGTCGGATGCCGGCACGTCGGTCCCCCTCGGAGGCGAGGATACCGCGCGACCTCGTGACCTTCACCGTGCTCAACGAGACTGCGAGCCCAGTTGCAAACGGCGCCGCATGCAGCAGTGGAGGCAGCGTTGTCGTAGATTGTCTGGACGAGGGGAGTGGCCTAAGCCCCTTCGACTGCTGCTGCCGGACCGAAGCACACTCATGGGGTACTGCGCGGAGCATCTGGCGCAACGAACGACGATGGCTCTGGTGTCTTACTCAAACCTGAATAGGGCATCGCACTCAAGGGGACGCAACAATTGACGCACGAATATGGAAGGCCGCTAGTCGGCATAGCTTTGGGCGATCAACGGTTATTTGGTGGTGTCGACGCCCGTTGGGAAGATCGTTGGGAGCCGTCCTTACCGGACGGAGCCGCCGCTCTATGGCGCTACATGAGCGTTGCTAAGTTCTGCTCCTTGCTGGAACGCGAATCACTGTTCTTCTCTCTGGTCGGAGACATGGAGGACAGGTACGAAGGGTTCATCTTCCCCCCAGCGCCGCGCGAGCTAGGAGATCGTCTGGAACACGCTGAGCGCGTCGGCCACGGCGTGCTACGCAAGATCACACGGAGCGCGTTAGTAAGTTGCTGGACGGAGTCGAGCCACGAGTCAAGCCTGATGTGGAAATCCTACGCTGGCTCAGAAGGAATAGCGATTCGAACCACCTTCAAGGATTTGCAGGACTCGATTCTCTCAGTTGGTGAGCTGCCAGTCACATTCGGGCAAGTGGAGTATGTTGAATACCGCTCAGGAGAGGTGCCGAGGTTCGGCTGGGCGCCGCTCTTCCATAAGCGGACGGAGTACCTTGGGGAAAGCGAGGTACGCGCAGTTTTGCCCGGGCCGCCCGCCGATGGATGGCTGGGGAAGCACTCTGGCGAAGTATCAGATGTTGCGCTTGATCCGGATGTCGCGGAGCAGAGAGGCCGATACATTCCTGTAGACCTTGAACTCCTGATCAAGGAAATCGTGCTTCCGCCGCATGCTGCACCGTGGTTCGCCGAAGTTGTGAAGTCGGTCATGCCCAGTTCGCTTCTGAGCAGGCCCGTCACGCGATCATCCATTGAATCGCCGCCCCATCAGTCGAAGAGCTGAGACAACCCTTAACGAGAATCGCGAAGACCAGCGCCGCCCGGGTCCGCGGGGCCTGGTCCCCCTCGCAAGCGAGGATACCGCGCGACGGCTCGGTGCCGGTTCGGGGGCTGGGCAGCGAGGGGAGCCTGAGGCGCGACGTTCCTCGGCCCCGAGTAGGCGGGGGGATCCCGTGGCGCCGGGCGCTACAGCGTGTCGAAGCCGTCCCAGCCGGGCAGGTCGGCGGCCTGCCGGACCCACTCGGCCATCTGCTCCTCGTCGAGTTCGCCCTCGTGGATGTCGACCCAGCGCGAGTCGGGGTCCTTGCCGGAGCCGGGGGGTGGCGGGTCCAGCGACGCGCCGTTGAGGAAGGTCACTTTCACGTAGCGGGTGAAGACGTGGTAGCTCGCGAACCAGCCCGCGCCCTCGATGCCGTACCACGGCGAGTTCCACCGCACGGCCTTACGGACCTCGGGAACCGTGCGAACGATGAGATCGTCGAGGCGACGCCCCACGTCGCTCTTCCATTCCGGCATCGCCGCGATGTACGCCTGCACCGGCGCGTCGCCGTCGCCCTTGGGGATCTGCGGGTTGCCGCCCGAGAGCAGCCGGACTTCGCCGCTGCCAGCATTCCCCGACTTCCGGGTTGTCTTGCCTGCCATTGCGATCACCCTGCTCGCGGTTCGATGGATAAAGCCTGCGAGATCCGTCTGGTGGGGCCTGCTCGTACAGTATGGCGGACTGCCTCCCGTGCTGTGCACGGCTCGGCGGCGCGTTCGGCGTCCTGGCCGGGGATCGGGGCGTCCCGGGTGCCGCCGGCGCCTCCGTACTTGCCGTGCAGGTGGCTGGCGATGACGGGCAAGCTGTGCGGGCGGTTCCTCGCCCGCCGCTGGAGTGAGCCCGTCAGGTCAGGAGGCCGGCTTTCGGGCTATGACTTCTCCGTAGGCGAAGGCGAACAGGGCTCCCGGCTGTTCCTTCCATTCGTCATAGGCAACCTTGAACTCGTCGACCATCTGTTCCGTCGTCGCCCCATACTTGATAGCCGCGGTCGAGGTCTCGTCCGACAGGAGCCACTGGCTGATCAGGCGATAGATGCTGGCGATTTCCTCCTCGGAGCTGTAGATGCTGAGGGAGCCGCTCATTCGGATGTCGGTAAAACCGGCCTGCAGGATGTGGCCCTTGAGCTCCTTGCCCATCTGGGGATGCCCGTCGTCCGACTCGACCAGGTCTTCGAACATCTCCCACGACCTTCGCATGATGCCGGAGTCCGGATGCGTGAAGGCCGACTCGCAGATCATTTCGCGGCAGGCGATGATGCCGCCGGGCTTCAGGACGCGTCTGACCTCGGACAGGACGGCCGCCGTGTCCGGTACGTGCATCAGCACGCTGCGGCAGTGGGCGACGTCGAACAGGCTGTCCTCAAACGGAAGATCGATCACGTCTCCAACGTGGAATACGGCGTTCTCCTGACCCTGCGACGCGGCCACGGACACAGCCCGTTCAATCTGGGCCTCGTCCATGTCGATGCCATGCATCTCGCCGGGCGCTACGGCTCTGGCCAGGCCCACCGAGATGGTGCCCGGTCCACAGCCGAAGTCCAGCAGGCGCTGGCCGGGTCGGAGGTGGGGAAGCAGAAACGCAGCACTGGTCTCGGCCGTAGCGCGCAGCTGGGTCTTCAGGATCTCCTCGCTGTAGCCCATCGTGTAGTCGGGCGTCGATGTCTCTTGAATCATGGTTGCCCTTGCCTGGTGGACCGGCAGGCTTCGTGCCCACGGCTAGCAAATGCCAGGTCTGCGCATGCCTCCACAACACTTCCGGTCCAGGGACGTACCTCAATCTCGAAATGCATCGGGAACTGTACAACAATCCTGGTGCCAAGTCTGCGCGACTCCAAAGCACCTGGGACGACGCAGCCGGGGCCTTCTTGATCCTGCTGCCCCGCGCCCCGAGGCTCGCCGTTCCCGCGCACCCCGTGCGAGGATCGCCGCATGCCGCTCGTTGGAGGCAAGGAGCTGCTCGATCGCGCCGAGCGCGGCGGCTACGCCGTGGCGGGCTTCAACGTCTCCAACATCGAGCTCGCGCTCGGCGTCATCGACGCCGCCGAGGCGCGTCGTGCGCCCATCCTGCTCCAGTTCAACCCCTCGAACATCGAGCACTTCGGCGGGATCGAGATTGCGGGCGCGACGGCGCGGGCGCTCGCGCAGGCGTCCGACGCGCCCGTCGCCGTCCACCTCGACCACGGCCCGGACATCACGCTGCTGCGCGCCGCCTGCCAGGCCGGCTTCACGTCGCTGATGTTCGACGGCTCCACCACCCCCATCGACCGCAACATCCAGGACTCGCGCCTCGCCGGCGCGCTGGCGATCGAGTACGGAGTGGCGCTCGAGGCCGAGCTCGGCCACGTCGGCGGGCGCGAGCCGGGGGTCGCGACCTCCGAGTCGGTCCTGACCGATCCCGCCGCGGCCCGGCGCTTCGTCGACGAGACGCAAGTCGACTCGCTCGCCATCTCCGTGGGGACGGCGCACGGCCTGGCAGGCGACGTCGACGTGGCGCTGGTGCGCGAGCTACGGGCGGCCACGCGAGGCTTGCCGCTCGTGTTGCACGGCGGATCGGGCGTTGCGCCCAACGCCCTGCGCGACTGCGTGCGGGCGGGGATCCGGAAGCTCAATGTGAGCACCGAGATCCACGCTGCGTTCACGCAGGCGGTGGCCGGCGCGAGCGGCTCCGACCCGCGTCCGGCGCTGCGCGAGGCGCGCAACGCGGTGGCCGCGGCGGCCTCGCTCCGCATCGACGCGCTGGGGTCGGCGCTGCGGGCCTGAGGCGTTCCCGGCGCGGCTTCCGGCACCGGGACGCGCGGCTATACTCGATGGGATGGCCAGTTCGGACGGATCCCAGCGCGGCTACGCCGACGCGTCGGAACGCGATCGCGCCGCCGGGGTCCCCCCGGCGGCCAGACGCCTCGTACCCCCGCTCCTCGACCTCTCCCACGTCGGCATCGAGGAGTTCGACCCCTGGATCCCGGAGCCGCCCGCCGTCTCGCGCCCTCCTTCCGTGGCCGGCGCACTGTGGCCGTGGGGGCTGCGCGGGCTCGCCGACACGCTCGAGGTCGCCGCGCTGGCGCTGCTCATGTTCATCCTCGTGCGCGGCGTTGCCCAGAACTTCGTCGTCGACGGCGGCTCGATGGAGCCGACGTTCAGCAGCGGCCAGATGCTGATCGTCAACAAGCTCGCGTACTCCGAGTGGGACCTCGGCTGGGTGCCCGCGGTCGGCTCCGACGACTGGCGCCCCTTCGGCGAGCTCGAGCTCGGCGACGTGATCGTCTTCGAGTTCCCGCACGGGCAGGAGCGCGACTTCGTGAAGCGGGTGATCGGCCTGCCCGGCCAGACCGTGGAGGTCACCAACGGGCAGGTGCTCCTCGACGGTGTCGCCCTGGTCGAGCCCTACCTGATCGACCTGCCGCGCTACAGGTACGGGCCGGAGACCGTGCCACCGAACCACGTGTTCGTCCTGGGCGACGCGCGGAACAACTCCTACGACTCGCACTCGTGGGGGATGCTGAACCAGCAGTTCATCATTGGCCGCGTCGAGCTGCGCTACTGGCCGGTGGACCGCGCCGGCGTTGTCGGTCGTGAGACGCCCTCGACGCCGTGAGGCGGCCGGGACGGTGATAGGATGCGCCTACTCCCCCCACTGAGTGAGGACTCGTATGCCGTCTGACATGGATGACCTCGCGCGCAGGCTGGAGCAGCGCTGCATCCTCAGGGGCGACTTCACCCTGAACTCGGGAAAAAAGAGCAAGTACTTCTACGACGGCAAGCGCGCGCTCCTGGCCGCGGACCTGAAGGTCGACATCGCTGCGGCGATGCTCGACCGGGCGGCAGAGACGCCCTACGACATCATCGGGGGAATCGCGATTGGGTCGCTGCTGATCTCCGAGCCCATGTCGGTGCTGTCGTCCCTCCGCGACGGGCGGCGAATCGACACGTTCTACGTGCGAGACGAGCGCAAGACCTGGGGGACCGGGGAGAGCACGTACCAGGCGATTCGCGCCGACGACACCGAAGTGCTGCAGCCCGGCACACGCGTCCTGCTGGTCGACGATGTCATCACAACCGGCAACTCGCTCAAGCAGGCGCTCAATGTGATCGAAGATCGAGGCGCCTCCGTGGCCGCCATCAGCGTCATCGTCGACCGCATGGACCCGGATGCCGACTGGCTGCGCGACGGGTACGAATTCCTGCCCCTTTTCGAGGTCGACGAGTCCGGCAGTCTGCATGTCGCGCGTAATCGCGCTACCGTGAACTAGCGAGCCATCCGGACCCCTCGAAGCCCCAACACAGAGCCGCTGCCAGATGGCAGCGGCTCCACGGTGGTGGCCCCGGCCGCAGCCGGAGGCGGTTCGCCGATGGTTGCGGGCTAGATGCCCATGAACTCGCTTTGCGCGCTCAGCATCATCACGTCGATCTTCGCCTGGAACTCGTCCACGTCCAGGCTCATGATCTGGAGGTCGTGCAGGACCGAGTCGCGGTCCATGACCTGGTTGCGCAGCCGGGCCTCACGCTGGAAGCCCATGCGCGTGAACACGCGGATCGCGCCGCCCTGGTCCGTGGTCATCTGCGCCACCATCTTCTTCACGTCGCGCTCCCGTGCGATCGCGAACGCCTGCTCGACGAGCAGCCGTCCCAACCGCTTCGAGCGCATCGACGCGTCGACCAGCACGCGCAGCTCGGCGACATGCCGGGTCCAGCTCATGCGGTCCGAGTTGACGCCCGCGTAGCCGACGATCGCGTCGTCGTGGGTCGCGATGACGGTGGTGTTGAAGCCCTCCTCGATGTCCTGCAGCCAGGCACTCACGACGGCCGGCTGGGTGATGTCGCGGCGCAGGAAGAGCAGGTCATGCACGGGCTGGGCCCGCGCAAACGTGACCATCGCGTCCCGGTCGCCTGACTCGAAGAGGCGCAGCGTGATCTCGGTGCCGTCGAGGTTCAGTACGGCGGGATACTCGAGCTTCTGCGCGGCCTGCGCGGCGGCCTGATCGGCCACCTTCCAGCCGTGCCCTCCCAGCGCCCGACCTACCGACTGGAGCACTCCCATGATCGTCCTCCCTGACTCCTCGCCCTGGGGAACGAGGCGAATGCGGCCCCGATGCGGCAAGTATGGTGCGCACGGCACGCCATCACAACTCTGACGCGCACGCGAGCATCACGAGCCCGTACGTGGTGGACAGCCGACGACGTTGCCGTCGACGAGGACCGATCCCGGCTACCCTAGCCCTCGCACACCACAAGGGAGACACGAGCGTGGAGTGGTGGCCGGTCGCGGGTGGCGAGGCGTGGAGCTGGGCGTGGCGCGCCTACCCCGGCGTCTGGCTCTTCATCGCCGCCATCGGAGCCATCTACGTCCTGCTCGTCCGCGCCGAGCAGGCGCGCCTGCGCCGGCGCGGGGAAGCGGGCTTCGAGGGCTGGCGCGTCGCGTGCTTCGCCGGTGGCCTCGCGCTGCTGTGGGCCTCGCTCGACTGGCCGCTCGGGCCGATGGCGGCGGGCTACCTGGCGACCGCGAATGCGGCGCAGGACCTGCTCGTCACGCTCGGCGCGGCGCCGCTGATGCTGGTCGGCCTGCCGCCGTCGAGAGACCGCCAGCGCCAGCCACTCAGCCTGCTGGGCCGCGCGCGCGGCATCCTCGGGCAACCGATCATCGCCGCGGTCATCTTCGGCGTGGCGCTCATGGTCACGCACCTGCCGAGCGTCGTGGATGCGCTGCGGCCCCACATGCTGGGGTCGGCGGCGATCACCACCACCTGGCTGGTCTCGGCGGTCGTGCTGTGGTCCCCGCTGACGGGGCCGCTGGCCGGGCGGCACCGGCTGCCGTACTTCGGCGCGCTCATCTTCCTCGCGGTGCCGTTCGTGTTCCCCAAGATCGCCGGCGCCTTCTTCGTCTTCGCCGACGAGCCGCTCTACAAGGTCTACACCACCGCGCCGCGCGTCTTCGACGACGTGTCGGCGATGCAGGACCAGCACGCCGCGGGGTTCGTGCTGTGGGTCATCGGCAGCCTCATGGTCGTCGCCGCGCTCGGCGCGCTGTTCCGGCGGTGGTACATGGAGGACCGCCGCATCGCCGCGCCCCCGAGCCTCGAGATCCCCGCCGACCCGCGCGCCGTCGACCTGCTCTTCGAGGTGCAGGGCGGCTGGGCCGCGCTGGAGCAGCTCGTCGCGAGCGTCGAGCAGGCGCTACCAGTGAATCGCACCGGCACGGCGCTCGCGTTCGGATACCGCGAGCGCGCGGAGGACGGCGACGCGGAGACCGGGGCCGAGGAGATGCCCTCGACGCAGGTCATCCTCGAGCTGTACCTCGCGCTCGGCGCGGCCGCCGAGGCGGGCATCGCGCAACGTATCGAAGCCGACTACGGGGCGTACCTCGGTCGGCTGCCGCGCCGCCGTAGGGCGGCCGTGTCGCGGGCGCTGGCGTTCCGCGTGGTGGGCTACGGGAGCCGCGTCACCTAGCCGTCCCCGGAGCGCGCGGTGGTACGATCTCGCCCCGGACGAGGAGTGTTCGGTGCTCTACTTCCTTGCGATGGTCTTGCCGCCGCTGGCCGTGCTCTTCACCGGCCGCAAGGCGGCCGCGATCCTGAACATCCCGCTCACCCTTGCCGGCTGGCTGCCCGGCGTGCTGCACGCCGTGCTGGTCGTGAACGAGCACAAGGCCGACCAGCGCGCCCGGCGCGACTTCTTCGCCGAACTCCCGGAGCACATCCTCGATCGTCTGGGCGAGCAGGACACCGGCGAGGAGGATGCCGAGGAGTTCGAGGAGGAGGACGAGTAGGCTCCTCGTCTCCCTCGCGCGAATCCCGACTTTCGGCTTGACACGCCCCGCCTCGCAGTTGAGGCTCCGCGAGGGCGCGGTCCTGCGCACGAGGAGGGGCCACATGACGATCTCGACCGAGCGAACCTCGGCACTCCCGACGGCCACACCGGACGGACGGCCGCTGCCGCTTGCCGGCGTGCGTGTGGTCGACTTCACGTGGATCGTCGCCGGGCCGCAGGCGACGCGGATCCTCGCGGACTTCGGCGCAGACGTGATCAAGGTGGAGAACGAGAGCCACCTGGACTCCGTGCGGATGGGCGGCTCGCCGGCGGACGACGCGGCGCGCTTCAACAGCTCCGGCCTCTTCAACAACCTCAACCGCAACAAGCGCAGCCTGACCATCAACCTCTTCCACCCGCGCGGCCGCGAGCTCCTGGAGGAGCTGATCGCGGGCGCCGACGCGGTCACGGAGAACTTCAGCCCCGGCGCCTTCGAGCGCATGGGATTCGGCTGGGACCGCCTGCGCGAGCTCAACCCGAACATCATCTACATGTCGCTCTCGGGCTTCGGGCACCTCGGGCGTGACTCGTCGTACGTGACGTGGGGCCCCACGGCGCAGGCGATCTCCGGGCTGACGTACCTGTCCGGCCTGCCGGATCAGCCGCCGGCCGGGTGGGGCTACTCCTACCTCGACCACTCCGCGGGCTACTACGGCGCGATCGGCCTGATGCTCGCGCTGCGCAAGCGGTCGCGCGAGGGGGGCCCGCTCCGCGTCGACCTCTCGCAGGCCGAGACGGGGATGGTGATGACCGGCGCGCAGATGCTGGACGCGCAGGTCAACAACCGGCCCTCGCAGCGCTCCGGCAACCTGCTGCCGTACCCCGAGATCGCCCCGCACAACACCTACCGCTGCGCGGGCGAGGACCGCTGGATCGCCCTCGCCGTCGAGACCGACGACCACTGGGCGGCGCTCTGCGACGTGCTCGGCGCCGACGCGCTCGCCTCCGACCCGCGGTTCGGCACCAACAGCGGGCGCGTCGAGGCGCGCGAGGAGCTGGACGCGGCGATCGACGCGCTCACGCGCGGCTGGGACACCCGCGAGCTGATGTACGCCCTGCAGGCGCGCGGCGTGCCGGCCGGCGTCGCGCAGACCACCGAGGACAAGATGGAGCTGGACCCGCAGCTCGCTGCGCGCGGCTTCTATCCCCGCGCCGACCACCCGATCCTCGGCGAGCACCGCTTCGAGTCGCTCCCGTTCCAGCTCTCGCGCTTCGGCTGGCACCTGCGCCGCGGGGCGCCGCTGCTCGGCGAGCACAGCGACGACGTGCTCGCCGAGTTGGGCTGCGACGAGGACGAGATCGCGCGGCTGCGCGAGGAGCTGGCGATATGAGCACCGGCGCTGAAGGACTCCGCATCATTGAGATCGGCGACCTCGGCGAGGTCGCCGGGAAGCTGCTGGCCGACGCCGGAGCCGACGTCATCCGCGTCGAGCCGCCGAACGGCGCGCCCGCCCGCCGCATCGGCCCGTTCCCGGGCGACCGCCCGGACACGAACAGCTCGCTGCACTGGGCCCACTTCAACACGAGTAAGCGCGGCATCACGCTCGACATCGAGACCGCCGACGGCCTCGCGCTGTGGTGGCGGCTGGTCGACGGCGCCGATGCGGTCATCGACGCCGCCGGTCACGGCGTGCTCGACGCCGCGGGCGCCGGCTGGGACGAGGCGGCGCGGCGCTACGACGGCAAGTCGCTCACCTGGTGCTCGGTCACGCCGTTCGGCCGCGAGGGGCCGTGGGCGGACTGGGCCTCTAACGACCTGATCCAGATCGCGCTCGGCGGCCCGATGATGAGCACCGGCTATGACGACCACGAGCTGCCGCCGATCCGCGGCGGCTACGACCACTCGCTGTGGATGGGCGGCGAGTACGCCGCGATCTCCATCCTCGGCGCGACCGCCGGCTTCGAGGCCGGCCTCGCCGACGGCCCGGAGCTCGTCGACCTCTCGATCCACGAGTGCGTGAGCTGCACCGTGGAGGGCGCGTTCCCGAACTGGGAGTACGACGGCCGACTGGTGCAGCGCCAGACCGGGCGGCACTCCTCGCCGGACCCGACGCCCGCGTGGCAGTTCCCCAGTGCCGACGGCCACTACATGAACGTCATCGGCGGCGGGCTGCCTCGCTCCGAGCAGGGGCTCGCCGACGTGCTCGACTGGATGGAGTCGCTCGGTCAGGTCGGCGACCTGCGCGACCCGAAGTATACCGAGGCGATCCACGCCTCGCCGATGTCGCCGAACGCGGACCGCCGCCACTTTGCGGAGGCGATCCAGCACTTCATCGGCACCCTCGACGCCGAGGACAGCTACCGCGGCGCGCAGGGCCTGCACCAGCCGTGGGCCATCGTCCGCGCGCCCGAGGAGAACCTCGACGATCCTCACTGGACCGACCGCGGCACATTCGCGGAGGTCGAGGTGCCCGGCCACCCCGAGCCCGTCCGCGTGCCCACCGCCCCGTATCGCTTCGACGGCGTCACGCGGCAAGTGCGCCGCCGCGCGCCCATGCTCGGCGAGCACAACCGCGAGGTGTACGTGACCGAGCTCGGCCTGAGCGACGCGGAGATCCTCCGCCTCGCGCAGATCGAGGTGGTCTAGCTCCGGCCCCCTCTCCCGCACTGCGGGAGAGGGGGGGGTGAGGGTCCGTAGGGCTTCTCGACCTTGCGACGCGGCTGTGCCGCGCCCACACTGGCGATATGGCGCGACTGCTGGTAGTCGAGGACGACGCCGCGATCCTCGAAGCGGTCTCTTACAACCTCGAACGTCAGGGGCACGAGGTCGTGCGCGCCGAGGACGGCGTCTCGGCGCTCGAACTGTCGCGGTCGATCGAGCCGGACCTGATCGTGCTGGACCTCATGCTGCCGCGCATGTCGGGCCTCGATGTCTGTCGCGTGGTGCGCGAGGAGCGCCCCGTGCCGATCGTCGTGCTCACGGCCCGCGACACCGAGGCGGACACAGTGGCCGGGCTCGACCTCGGCGCCGACGACTACATCACCAAGCCGTTCTCCATGCGCGAGCTGCTCGCCCGCGTCGGCGCCGTGCTGCGCCGCGACGAGCTGTCGAGGGCGGCCGGCGGCGGCCCAGTTCGGGGCGCCGTGCTGAGCGGCGGCGGCATCGAGCTGCGCTCTGACGCACGGGAGGTGACGCGCGCCGGCGAAGCGGTCGCGCTCCGCCCCAAGGAGTTCGAGCTGCTGGAATACCTCATGCGACACCCCGGCCAGGCGCTATCGCGGGACACCATCCTCGAGCGCGTCTGGGGCTACGAGTTCAGCGGCGGCACTCGCACCGTCGACGTTCATATCCGCTGGTTGCGCGAGAAGATCGAGGACGACCCCTCCAGTCCGGTGCTGCTCCAGACCGTGCGGGGGGTCGGATATAAGTTCGTCGCGTGAGCACCGCGCGCTGGCTCGCCCTGACCTTCGCCACGGTGGCCGTCGTGGGCACGGTCGCGCTGCCACAGGGATGGGCGGCGCTGGTCGCCCTCGTCGCCGTGCTCGCACTGCTTGGGGTTGCGTTGCGCTCGGGTCGCCCGCCGCCTCTCGCCGAGCGATTCGCGCCGGAGCCGGAGCCCCTCGAGGCTGTCGAGCCCGCCCCTGCCCACGCCTGGCGCGAAGTCGTCGACATGCTCCCGCTCGGCATCGCGCTGCTGGACGAGGAGCTAACGGTCCTTGACGCGAACCCGGCGTTCGCGCGGCTGGTCGGTCACCCGATCAACAGCATGATCGACGTGTCGCTCATTCGCGCGACACGCGAGTACGACCTGAACGCAGCAGTGCGTGATCGACCCGCCGAGCCTGTGGAAGTGCGGCTCACCGGTGGGAGGCATGTCCGCGTCCAGCTTGCTCCGCTGGACCCTCCTCTGCTCGCCGGTCGGGCCACGCTCATGCTCTGCATCGAGGACGTGACCGCGCTCCACGACGCGCAGCGTGCCCGCACCGACCTCGTCGCGAACCTCTCGCACGAGCTGCGCACCCCGATCTCCGGAGCGCGCGCCATCGCCGAGACGCTGCAGTCAGCGTCCGAGGACCCCTCAGGGCGCGAGCGCTTCCTCGGCCTGCTCAACGAGGAGCTGGAGCGGATGGGCGACCTGGTGCAGCGTATGCTGCGCCTCGCGCAGCTTGAGTCGGAGCTGGAGCCGCTGGAGCTCGAGGCCGTCTCCCCGGCCTCGCTGCTGGAGGCCGCAGCAGAGCGCTTCGGCCCCGTCGCGGGCCGCCAGGACGTGCGCATCGAGGTGGAACCTTCGGCGACCGACCCGGTGAGCGCGAACCCGGCGCGTGCGGGCGAGGTCCTCGCGAACCTCCTCGACAACGCCCTGCGGCTCAGCCCGCCCGGCTCGCGTATCACGCTCGCCGCCCTCGCCGATGACGGCAGCGACGCGGGCGCGGTGCGCTTCGAGGTACACGACGAGGGTCCCGGCATCCTGCTGCAGGAGCGCGACCGCGTCTTCGAGCGCTTCTACACGGGCGACGCCGCGCGCGAGGGGGGCTCGCACACCGGCCTTGGCCTCGCGATCGCGCGGCGGCTGGTGCAGCAGCAGGGCGGGCGCATCTGGGTCGCGGACCGCTTCCCCGGCGCGACGCTGTGCTTCACGCTCGAACGTGCCGATGGATCCCTACCGGTCGACCCGGGTGATGAACCGGGCGCGGCGCCCGGCTAGGGCCTGTGGCCGCTGCTACCATCGCGGGTACGTGACGCGCCTGAGCCGCTAAGGCAGGTGTGGCTCGAAGGGTAGTTCCGACATGCCCGAATGGGGTTGCGAGCTCTCGAATACATCGTCGGCGCGGTGCTGCTCGGGCTCGTGCTCGTCGTGACCACGTCCTCCAAGCCGCAATGTCCCCTCGATAACCCGTGGTCCTTCGCCTACAACAGTCCCAAGTGGAGTGGCTTCATCATTCCGGGCATGGAGTCCCCTATCCGCCGGAATGCGGTTGGCATGGGAACTGGAAGAGCCCCTGAAGGTAGACGGGCCCTAGGCCTCTGGCTCCGTACGGGCGGGCGCGGGAGATGGAGCGGTGGGCCGACAGGCGGTTACGGCTGCACACGTCTGCCTTCGATGTACCCGTGATGCCGAGATTCAGTAGAACCATGTCGACTTAATGACCTGCTCCAACAGATCGATGACCCACTGCCGCGTGGCGTTGTTGCCTTCAAAGGAGTAGAGCTGGTATCCCCCCGACCCCTCATTCGAGACCTGGATCCAGACTTGAGCGCCGGTCGCGGGGTCTTCAAGGCTCATGTATGTGTAACGGGACAGGATCGTGGCGCGGTACTGCAACGTCAGGCCCTCCGGGACGTCGAACATGAAAGGCCGTCCCTCCTTCGTCACCCGGTAGGTGCCGGGCGTAAGCACCGTGTCGTATGACATCAAGGGCGGACGGTCGCACTCGTGGAGGCCAGTCGCTGTCACGTCGTTCGTCGCCGTAGCCACCAATACCGGCGGCATGCAGCCCACGAAGCTCGTCCCCGCCAGGGAGACATTCCTCAGCCTCGTCAGGCGGGCCAGCTTGGACGGGAGCCTCCCCGTGAGATGGTTCGCGCTGAGGTCCAGCGTCGTTAGCCCCGTGAGGTCGCCCAGCAGCCCCGTCAGATAGCCGTCTAGCCCCATCCCCGACAGATTCAGGCCCGTCACTCGTTGTGGTGGTCCAGCGATGGTGACGCCAGCCCAGTCGGCCATCGGCGTGTTGGCTGCCCAGTGGAGGTCACCCGACCCTTGCAGATCATCGCGGATGCTCAGCAGCGTCTCGCAGTCGGCCACGAGCTCAGTGCTCTTGCTCGGGTTCGTCACCGCGAACCCCGAGGAACACGTGATGACCTTTTGCTCCCAGTCAGTCATCCGGGCAACGACCAGCAGGCCGAGGACCAGACCGATGGCGATGAAGAAGTCGAAGCGTGGCGCTCGTGCCGTCACAGCTACCTGCTCTCGGCGTCGACCTCGATCCGGGGCTCGCGTGCGTCATTGCGGAGGAGCGCCGACTCCTCCACAACGAGGTCGAGGATCACTTCATCCGTCTACGGGAGGCCGTACTCCTGGAACTCGCTAGGCCTCGGAGGCGACGGCGACGGGCTCCGGGCGCTCGCGGAAGTTGCCGGTCGTCACCAGTGAGCGGACCTCGGGCAGGAACATCGTCGCGGCAGTGAATCCCGCGATCCAGGCGATGGCCGGGATCAGCAGGAGCACCCGCACGCCGGTCTCGTCGGAGAGCCAGCCGAAGCCGAAGTTCACGAACGCCATGTGGCCGGCCGCGAGCACCACATACAGCGCCATCACGCGCCCGCGGAACTCGTCGGGCGTGATGCGCTGCACGAACGTCGCCGACATCGCCATGTAGCTCGCTTGCGTCGCCCCGGCTAGGACGCCGCCTGTCACCGCGAGGAATGGCGTGGTGGCGAACCCGACGACGAACATCGCGAAGCCGCTGCCGATGCCAATGATGAAGAACATCCGGCCCATCGCGGCGTCGTTCTGGAGCATTGAGACGATCAGCGTCCCGATAATCGATCCGACGCCGATGCCCACGATGATGCCGCTGTACGTCACGTCGGCGCCGCCGACGATCGTCGCAAGCGTCGGCATCATCGAGTCGAACGCCATCGTCGCCCCGCAGTGGAAGCCGACGAGCACGAGCATGATCAGCACGCGCGGGTCGCGCTCGACGTACCGCACGCCCTCGAGGATGTCGTGGTAGACGCCGCCGATCGCGAAGGCCGACTCGGCGCCGCTCGGCCGCGGCGGGCTGCGGTACTCGAGGCGCGCGAGCTCGATAAGGGCGAACGTGAGGAAGACGCCTGAGAGCACGAAGACCGAGCCTGCGCCGAACGTGGTCAGGAGCGCGCCGCCGATGAGTGGACCCGCGATGCGCGAGCCGTGCCGGGTGATGCCGGAGAGCGCCACGGCGTTGAGCAGGTGCTCGCTCGGCACCACGTTGGGGATGATCGCCTGCTCCGCAGGCGTGCCGAACGCGCGGCCCAGCCCGCCGATGATCGCAAACACGAGCACGTGCCAGGCCTCGACCAGCCCCGCGAAGGTGATGGCGGCAAGCGCGACCGCGGCGAAGATGCCGACGGCGTCGGCGACGATGGCCATCATCCGCCGGTCCGCGCGGTCGGCCAATGCGCCGCCGATGGGCCCGAAGATCGTCATCTGGATCATGCCGGCGAAGGTGACCGCGCCGACCCATGCGCCCTGCCCGGTCAGCTCGAACACGAGCCAGCCACGGGCGAGCAGCATGGTCCAGAACGAGGCCGAGGCGAAGAAGGCGTTCCAGAAGACGTGCCGGAAGTCCGAATACAGCAGCGCCGGGTGTCGGTCGGTGATACGCGTCAGCATGGGCAAAGTGTACCGCGCGTCCTACGTTGACGTGAGGGTTGCCGCCTGCTCGAGGATCGCCTCCGACCGCTCGTCGTACGCCAGATCGCGAGCGGCCTCGCGGCCCCGGGCGCTCATCTTGCGCAGCGTGCGTGCGATGATCCGCGCCATCTTCTCGTCGTCGTCGAGGCGCGCGGTGATCTCGGCGAACTGGGTCTCGAGGAAGACGAGGCTGAGTCCGTCCTCGAAGGTCTGGACCTCCGGGTCGGTGGTCGCCGGGTCGCGCGTCAGACCCTGCTTGAGCACGATCTGCCGCACGCGCTCAATCGTCGCGTCGTCATAGCCGACGCCACGGAGCAGGCGCTCGGCCTCGTCGGCGTGGAAGCCGCGCAGGTGCGCGCGCCACCGCAGGTAGCCGCCGCGCCCCGCGGGGAACGAGTCGCGAGGGACCGTCCAGCGCCGGACGTGGTGCGCGCGCGCGGCCAGCAGCAACGCCTCGCTCGCGTCGGGATCCAGCCGCCGCACCCAGGCGTCGACCATCCGCGCGTGCGTGAGTTCCTTCGGCCCTTCGACGCCCTCGACCTCGATGCGGTTCGGGTCGTCGGCGTTGGCTGAGTCGATGGCGGCGATCGCGAGGGCGAAGCGCCCCCTTGAAGGCGGGTGGGGCGTGGCGCGGGCGTCGTCGGTCATGGTGAGCCCATTATGTGCCAACGCCTCGCCATGCGCGGTGCTGACCGCGTTGACACGATGAGCGCGGATGGTAGGATCCCGTATTGTCGATAAACTTGATAAAGTTACTCGACAATATGCCGGTCAGGGCCCGGCGACTGATGGAGGGGCGAGCGACCGCGACACCGCCTCGCCCAGGATGGAGCGCCCTATGACGACCGCCACACGTACCGACCGCCCGGGCCGCGTGATCGCGATCCTCGAGGAAGAGTTCGAGGACTTCCAGACCGAGGCTACCGAGTTCCTGGCTCAGAACCGCGAGGCCGACGACTTCACCAAGTTCCGCCTGCGCCAGGGCGTCTACGGTCAGCGCCAGCCGGACCGGCAGATGATGCGCGTGAAGCTGCCCTTCGGCGGCACGACCTCGGAGCAGCTCGAAGCCTTCGCGGTGATCGCCGAGGACTTCGCGCCGCTCGGCAAGGGCCACCTGACGACGCGCGAGGCAGTGCAGCTGCACCACCTACCGCTCGCAGACACGCACGACATCATGCAGATCCTCGGCGCCTCCGGGCTGTCGACTCGCGAGGCGTGTGGCAACACCGTCCGCAACGTCACCGGCGACGCCTGGGCGGGCATCCGCGACGACGAGCCGTTCGACGTGACGCCGTACGCGGGCGCCTTCGTACGCTACTTCGTGCGCAGCGACCTGACGCAGCTGCTCCCGCGCAAGTTCAAGGTGGCCTTCTCCGGCAGCGACGAAGACGCCGCGCTCACGCAGATCCACGACATCGGCTTCATCCCGGAGATCCGCGAGGTCGACGGCGTGCCCACCAAGGGCTTCAAGATGGTCACCGGGGGCGGGCTCTCGATCATGGCCCGCCACGCGGTCGTGCTGCGCGAGTGGGTCTCCGTCGACGACTACCTGCTGGTCTCCGAGGCCGTGCTGCGCATCTTCGATGCCGCCGACGCGCTGCGGAAGAACATCGCCAAGGCGCGCCTCAAGTTCCTGGTCCACCGCGTCGGCGAGGAGGAGTTCCGCCGCATGGTCGACGAGGAGCTGGCGAAGGACTGGGCGCAGGGCCGTGACGCCTCGCCCGACCCGCTTCTCTTCCTCGACGACGAGGAGGCCGAGGCACCCTCGGCACCGGCCAACCCCGACCAGCCGACCGACGCCGACCGCTCAGCGTTCGAGGAGTGGTCGCGGACGGCGGTGCGCGCGCAGAAGCAGGCGGGCTACTCGGCGATCGAGGTGAAGGTGCCGGAAGGCGACCTGAACCCCGAGCAGTTCCGCGGCCTCGCCGCGTTGCTGCGCGAGCACGGCTCCGGCCGCGCGCGCACCACGCCGTGGCAGAACATCGTGCTGCGCTGGATCCCGGACGGCAGCGTCTACACGGTCTGGAAGGGCCTGGTCGAGCTCGGCCTCGGCGACTCGGGCACCCTCGAGATCGAGGACGTCGTGAGCTGCCCCGGGACGGACAGTTGCAAGCTCGGCATTACGAGCTCGATGGGGCTCAACCGTGCGATCGCGGACCGTGTGCGCGAGATGGTGGTGACCGACCCGCTGACGCGTCGCATCCTCATCAACGCCAGCGGCTGCCCGAACTCGTGCGGGCAGCACCACATCGCGAACATCGGGTTCCACGGTGCCGCCATCAAGTCCGGCGAGCGCCAGGTACCGGCCTACCACGTCTTCGTCGGCGGCAACCGCCGCCCCGGCGCGGACCTCGAGCTCGGCACGCTGCTCAAGGTCCGGCTCCCCGCCAAGCGGGTGCCCGACGCCGTCGAGCGGCTCGTCCGGCTCTACGAGGCCGAGCGCGCGGACGGCGAGGAGTTCAACGCGTTCTTCGAGCGCGCGGGCAAGGTGCACTTCGAGGATGCGCTGCGGGACCTCACGCTTCCGCCCGAGTTCTCGCTCGACACCATGAACGAGTTCATCGACTGGGAGCGCGACCGCATCTACGTCCTCGAACGTGGCGAGGGCGAGTGTGCGGTCTAGCGCGGCAACACGGCAGCATCGACGGTTCAGCTCAGGAGAGGGTGGCTGCGTGACGACTTCAACGGGCGAGCACCAGGTGGTGCGGGGGAGCCGCGGCGAGACGCCGACTGGCCGCCTCGCCGTACCAATCGACTACGGCGAGGCGGAAGTCATCCGTGTCGCGAACGAGGAACTCGACCGCGCCGGGCCCGGTGACATTCTCAGCTGGGCCATCGACCGCTACGGCGAGGGCCTCACGCTCGCCTGCTCGTTCGGCGGCACGTCCGGGATGGTGCTGGTCGACATGATCCAGCGCCTCCAGCCCTCGACCGAGGTGTTCTACATCGACACCGACTACCTGTTCCCGGAGACGCACGACACCATCCGCGCCGCTCGGCTCCACTGGCCCGAGGCCAACATCGTCGGCTACGGCCCGGAGCTCACCACGGAGGAGCAGGCCGAGCTGCACGGCGAGGCGCTCTGGGACCGGGACCCCGACCTGTGCTGTGACATCCGCAAGGTCGAGCCCAACCGCGAAGCGCTGCGCGGCAAGCGCGCGTGGGTCTCCGGCCTTCGCCGCGACCAGGCGGGCCGCGAAGAGACGCCGGCCGTGCAGTGGGACGAGAAGTTCGGGCTGGTCAAGGTCAACCCGATCATCAACTGGACCGAGAAGCTGCTCTGGTCCTACATCTTCGAGCGCGGGCTGCCATACAACCTGCTCCTCGACCGCGGCTTCCCGAGCATCGGTTGCACGAACTGCACCCGCGCCGTGCAGCCCGGCGAGGACGCCCGCGCCGGCCGCTGGTCGGGCTTCGACAAGCTGGAGTGCGGCCTGCACACCACCTCCTGAGCCTCGTTCACACGTGACACAACAGCCCGCTTCGGCGGGCTGTTGTGCGTTTAACGGGCAGGTATTCTGTGTGTGAATCACGTAAGTGAAATGCCAGGCTGATCGCGTCCTATTATGAACGTAAAATGCGGCAGATATGTTGACAGGATCGTGCTCTCGACTGCATCCTGAGACTCGAATGTGGCAGGAAGCTTCAGCGTGACAACCGACGCATTCGACGCCCGCGACGTCTTCGCCACGAAGGCAGACCTGTTCGCAACGCGCTCCGAACTCCGCGAGGAGATCGCGGCAGTCAGGGCCGACCTGCTTGCGACGAGGGCGGAGCTCAAGGAGGAAATCGCTGCCCTGCGGGTCGAACTCACGGGTGAGATCGGCTCGTTGCGAACCGAGATGCATGCCGAGATCGGCGCGCTCCGGGCTGAGATGCACCAGATGGAGGCGCGCCTGATTCGCTGGATGGCCGGTGTCCTCGTCGGCGGGATGGTCGCTGCTGCCACCATCTCGCGCCTGATCGCCTGATCGCCTGATCGCCTGATCGCCGCGTCGCTCCGCCCCGCTAAGCTGGGGGCGTGACGAAGCTCCTGCCCGGCACCGCGTCCTGGACCGACAAGCCACTGATCGAGGGCGGACGCTTCTACCCGCCGGATGCGAAGTCCGCCGAGGCGCGCCTGCGCTACTACGCCACCCAGTTCCCGCTCGTCGAGGTCGACGCGCCGTACTACGGCTTGCCCACCGTTGCGCAGGCCGAGCGCTGGGTGGAGCGGACGCCTTCGGCCTTCACGTTCGACGTGAAGGCCTACTCGCTGTTCACCGAGCACCCGACGCCAGTCGCACGGCTCCCGAAGGCGATCCAGGCCGAGCTCCCGCCCGACCTGCGCATCAAGCGCCAGTTCTACCGCCGCGACGCCCCCGATGACCTCGTCGCCCTGTGCTGGTCGACCTACCTCGACGCGCTGCTGCCCCTGCACGACGCCGGGAAGCTGGGCGTGATCGTGTTGCAGTTCCCGCGCTGGGTGACGCCCAACCGCCGTAGCCACGCATACCTCGAGGAGGTGCGCGAGCGGCTCGGCCACTACCGCGGAGCCGTCGAGTTCCGCAACCACCGCTGGCTCGACGCCGAAAACCGCGAGTCCACACTCGACCTCCTGGGCGACCTCGAGCTGACGTTCATCTCCGTCGACGAGCCGCAGGGCTTTGACAGCTCGGTTCCGCCGATCGCCGCCGCGACCACGGGCCTGGCGTTCGTGCGGTTCCACGGCCGCAATGCCGCGATGTGGGAGGAGCGCACGCGCACCTCCTCGGAGCGCTTCGACAACTGTTACGAGGCGGCCGAGCTGGACGAGTGGACGCCGCGCATCAGCTAGCTCGCGGAGGAGGCGTCCGAGGTGCATCTGGTGGTGAACACCAACAACTTCGACCAGGGTCCGGTCAACGCCCGGCTGCTCGCCGAGCGCCTCTCGGAGGTCGGCCTCGATACGGAGCCCGGATTCGACCCTGCTCCAATCGAGCCACCCGCGCCGACCGCGCAGGGCCGTCTCCTGTAAGATCGCTCCGCGAACCCGCTCCCACCGGGACGCTCACGATGAGTGAACCTCGCTTCCGGCTGCACTCACGGCGCCAGGCGCTGCACCTCGGTGCGCTGAGCGGTGTCGCGTTGCTCGCCGCGTGCACGCGGTCGACCCCGTCGGCGTCCGACGACACGGCGCTCCGCTCCGAGGCCTCCGAAGCGTCCGAGGCATCCGAGGCGACTGTCCTGCCCGTGGTCCCTTCGCCGCCGACCCTGACGTCGGCGCGAGGCCCAACCGCGACGCCGACCCCGACACCAACACCCGTCCCCACGCCGGCACCCGCGCCTCCGCCGCCTCGCGGGCGCCAGGAGGTCGCGCTGATGGGTGGGACCGAGTGGGAGACGTCGCTCGTCGTGACACACAGCGGCGTCGAGGGGCCCACGCTGCTCGTCCTCGGCGGCGTGCATGGCAACGAGCCCGGCAGCTGGCTAGCGGCCGACGACATCGCCGAGTGGGAGCCGGCCCGCGGCAGCCTGCTCGTCGCCCCTCGCGCGAACGTGCTCGCGATCGCGGTGCTTCAGCGCACCACCGACGAGCTCGGCGACCTCAACCGCCTGTACCCGGGTGCACACGACGCCGAGTTGCCGATGGCGCGGATGGCGGCGCAGATCGTCGACGTCGCCCGGCACTACGAGGTCGACGTGGTGCTGGATCTGCATGAGTCGTGGGGGTTCTATGCCGAGCGCGGCGAGAACCAGGGGACGGCGTTCCTCGGCCAGACCATTACGACCGGCCCTTCGGTAGACCGCACGCCGCTCGCGCGCATCATCGCCGACCTCGTGAATGCGCAGATCGAGGTGGAGCGCGACCTGCTGATCGCGCGCGATTGGACGCAGTGGCCCGCCGTGGTCACGGACGGCGAGATAGGCGCGGGCATTCCGGAGTCCGCAACGGCGTCCGCGTTCGCCCGTACACGCTGGCGGCCCGGCCGTGGCAGGAGTTCGCTCTCCCTCGGGATCATCGTCCCGGGCGTGCTGCCCGTGCTGGTCGAGATGGGTCAGCGAGAGCAGCCCATCGAGCGGCGTATCGAGCTGCACCAGTTGGTCGTGCGCAGCGCGATGGAGCTGCTGCGCATGGCGTAGCGCGGAGGGCTACAGAAGCGGAAGCGAACGCAGGAGTGCTTCGACGCGCTCGCGGAGCTCGGTGACCCCCTCCTCGCCCAGCACCGCCCACGGCGCGAAGAACCACTCGTCCGTCTGCCGCTCGACCTCGTCACGCAACGCCTGTCCCGCCGCCGTCGTGCGGTACTCGGTCCCTTCCGCCACGAGCCACCCGCGAGCTTCGAGGTCCCTGAGGGCCTGCTCGTAGAACGACGCGTCGTACCCGCGGAACGCGGCGGCCAGGGCGATACCCTCGGCGCTGCTCGCCGCGCCAGACCAGACGTGGCTAAAGGCGTTCCAGAGTCCCCCCTCGGTCGCGGGGTCGGCGCGGGCGCTCCACGCGGCGAGGTGCACATCGTCTCGGTAGGCGAGCAGGTCCAGGGCGGCCTCGCGGATGCGGCCGGGCGGCGGCGTGCTCTCGTCGGCTGAGCGGAAGCGGCGCTCGGCACCCCACCGCGCGGGCGGCTCGGGCGCCGCGAGATTGGCGGCGTGGATCGTGGCCAGCAGCTCGTGGATCCGCGCGAGCTCTGCGTCGGGTACGGCAACGAGATCGCCGAGCAGCGCGTCGCCAGCAGCGTCGATGGCTCGCACCGCCTCGCGAGCGTGCGGCAGGACGACGTAACGAGTGATCATGGGGTCATCGCTGCCCCCGATGGCATCGAGCCATCCGGCGGCGGCGAGGCGCGCAAACTCCTCGGCGAAGTCCTCAGGGCGCGAGTACGGGTCACGGCGGAGCGCGTCGGCGACCGAGAGCGTCTCGAGGCCCAGTTCGGCGTAGTTGTGCAGCGCGAGCGGGATGCCCTGCTCCTCCGCCAACGCGTTCATGGCCGGACGCGCGAGGCCCCAGAACTCGAACACGGTCGTCTCGATGGGCGGCCATGCCCCGGCGAGGGGATGCGGGTCTGGCGCGGGCGGGATGGTCACGGGCCGCCCTACGTGACGACCCTGCGGACGATCTCGTACGTCAGCTCCGTGCCCATCTCGAAGTTGTCGACGGTGAGGAACTCGTTGTGGGCGTGGAGGCCCGAAAGCTCTTCGGGGCTGAGCAGGCAGGGGATAAATCCGTACGCGGGGATGCCGAACTCGCGGAGGAAGCGGTTGTCGGTTGCGAACGTGGCGAGGCCCGGCACCACGATGGCGTCCTCGACGGCCTCGGTCATCGTGTCGCGGATGGCGAGGAACAGCTCGCTCTCCCAGTCTGACGGGTTGGTGCCGTAGACATCGCGGGCCTCAGGCTCGACCTCGACGAGCGGGTCGTCGATCTGGGCGCGCACCGCCTCCATCCAGCCCTCGATGTCCTCGCCGGGGAGCAGCCGGCAGTCGAGGACGGCCTCGGCGCGCGGCGGGATCACGTTGGCCTTGATGCCTGCTTCCACCAGCGTGACGTTGAGCGTGTGCACGAACATCGCGTGCGAGCGGGGGTCGGACCGCAGCGCGGCGTCGAGGGCGTCCCGGTCGGCGGGGTCCGGCAGGATCCCGGCGTCGGCGAGCCGCTCGACGAGCGCCGTCGTGCCTGGCGTGAACGTGAGGCCGCGGTCCCAATCGGCGAGGCGCAGCAACGCGCCCAGCAGGCGCACCGCGGGGTTCTCGGTGGTCGGCACACTGCCGTGGCCGCCGGGGCCGGTGGCGCGCAGCCGTAGCCACGCGACGCCCTTCTCGTCGATGGTCGGCATGAAGATGCGGCCCTCGCCTCCGGCGAACTCAGTGATGCCGCCCACCCCCTCGTTGAGCGCGAAGTCGATGCCGTCGAGGAGCTCCGGGCGGTGGCGGATGACCCAGCGGATGCCGCGGATACTCCCGGCCTCCTCGTCCGGCACTGCGAGGAAGATCACGTCGCGCCCCAGAGGGACGCCGAGTCGGTGCAGCAGCAGCACCGTCATGAGCTGCATCACGCCGCAGCCCTTCATGTCGAGCGCGCCACGGCCGTAGATGCGGCCGTCCCGCACCAAGCCCTCGAACGGGGGCACGTCCCACGACTCCTCCTCGACGGGCACGACGTCGAGGTGGTTGCCGAGCAGCAGCGCGCCGCCCCGGCTGCCGTCGCCGCGCAGGCGCGTCATCACCAGCTCGCGGTTGGGGTGCGTCTCGATGTAGTCGCACTGTAGCCCCTCGGCCTCGAGTATCTCGCCGAGGAAGTGAGCCGCGGGCGCCTCGTTGCCCGGCGGGTTCGACGTGTCGATGCGGATGTAGCGCTGGAGGATATCGAGCGCCTCGCGGTGCACGGTCGGCCAGTCGATCGCGTCCGGAGCCTGTCCCGCCATCGCGTCCCGCCCGCCGTCCTGCCGAGGTGCCGTCGAGACGGCGCTAGGTCCCTCTCGGATCAGAGGTGTCGTCTACCACCGTTGTGTCTGAGACCAACTGAACCGGGAACTCAATTGGTCGGCCGTTCCGGTCTGTGAGACGCCAGTCGTAGACAACTACATCGGCACCGTCGAAGTCCGTTCGGTCTACTAGGGCGTGGGTTGTGGCTGTCTGGGCTGGGGGGAGCGGCTGCGCCGCCAGGACTCCCAGCAGTTCATCCTCGCTCTCCCACCTGTAGACAATCTCTGACTGGGGCATAGGTCTCCTGCTTTCAGGCTGCGGGGAGATCGGTATCTAGAAGATGACGTTCATCAGCCGGCCGCGGTAGCGGACCGTCAGTTCGTGCGTGTCGCCGAGCATCGCGAAGGCGTCGAGCATGCGCAGGCGCCCGCCGTCCTCGTCCAGCTCGCGGTCCAGGCGCACGGTCGCGAGCAGGTGCTCGAGGGCGTCCTGCCACTCGCCCGCGAGGGCGAGCACCGCGCCGAGGTGGTACCGGGCCTCGGCGTCGCTGTCGTCTGCGGCAACGCGTGCCTCGAGCGCCGCGCGGTCCTTGCCGGAGGCCAGCTGGCTGAGCGCGATCCGGCCCAGCGCGCGGCGGGCGCGCGGGTCGTGCTCGAAGGGCTCGGCCAGCTCGCGGGCGCGCTCGATGTCGGCCGGCTCCGCGCTCGCGGAGAGGATGTCGGCGAGCTCGAGCGAGGCATCGACGTGGTTCGGGTCGTCGGCCAGCACCGCCTCGAACTGCTCGCGGGCTGCCGGATCGTCGCCGAGGGCGCGCAGTCGCTGCGCCGCGGTCATCGCGTGGTCCGTCTGGGACGGCACGAGGATGTCGAAGAAGGCGCGGACCTGGTCCTCCGGCTGTGCGCCGGCGAACTCGCTGGTCATTGCCCCGCCCTCGAAGGCCTTGACCGCGGGGATGCTCTGGATGCCGAACTGCTGGGTCACCATCGGGTTCTGGTCGATGTTGACCTTCACGAGCTGCACGCGCCCGGCGTACTCGTTGGCGAGTCTCTCGAGGATCGGGCTGAGGATGTGGCACGGCTCGCACCACGGCGCCCAGAAGTCGACGATGACCGGCATCTCGTGTGAGCGCCGCAGCACGACGTCGGTGAACGTCGCGTCGGTGGCTTCGAGCACCGCTCCGGTGGTCATCGCACTCCTCCCTTGCGCGCTCTCAGGGTAACGCGCCGCGGGTGGTGGTTCAGTTCCCCAGGCGTCAGTCCGCCTGCAGCTCCGCGAGGTAGTCCGCGGCGAAGCGCTGCGCCAGGTCCGGGGCATCCTCGATCTGGCGGGGGTGCAGCCCGATGATCGCGTGGTTTACGCCCGAGTCTCGCGCGGTGTGCAGCCGCTCGGCGGCCTGCTCCAGCCGGCCCTCGGCGAGGATCCCCACGTTGTTCATCCCGATCCGGAGCGCGGCTGGGTCTCGCCCCGCGGCCTCGGCGGCCTCGCGGGCGGGCGTCATCGCCTCCTCGGCGCGGCTGATGTACCCGGCGTGGGCCAGCCAGCCGTCCCCGATCTCGCCGATGCGGCGCATCTGCTGTGCGCTGTCGCCGCCGATCCAGATCGGCACGTGGCGGGGAGGCAGCGGTCGCGCCGTCCAGCCGTCCACCGTGTGGAACTCGGTCTCGAGGCCGTCCACCCAGTCCTCGTCCAGCAGCGCGCGGATCACGCGCACGTTCGCCTCGAAGCGGTCGCCGCGGCGGTTGGAGGGCTGGCCCAGGACCTCCATCTCCTCGCGCGCCCAGCCCATCCCCGCGCCGAGCACGAAACGCCCGCCCGCGAGGTGGTCGATGCTCGCGATGAGCTTCGCCGTGTAGGTCGCCGACCGGTAGTTGAGCACGAGCACCGAGGTGCCGAGCCCGATGGTGCTCGTCACGCCCGCCACGAACGTCAGCTCCGCGAGCGGCTCGATGATCGAATGGTCGACGTAGGTGCGCGCCGGGACCTCGCCGTCGGGCGCGTAGGGGTACGGCGAGCGCCACTCGCGCGGGAACATGACGTGGTCGTTGACCCACAGGGCGTCGAACCCGGCCTCCTCGGCGGTGCGCGCGTGCCGTATCACCAGGTCGCGCGAGGCCCGTTCGCCAAGCTGTGGGAGCTGCACTCCTACCTGCATCACGCCTCCGTTCGCGTCGCGAGGAACGTAGGGAGGGGGCGCAGCTGGCGTCAAGGCGCTCACACGTATCGACGGCAGCCTCTGGCGTCGGATATATAATGGGTATGCGTCACGGAGGTCGGTATGGGAGCCAGATCACACGTCACGAGGTGGGGCTCCAGCCTCGCGATCCGCATCCCGAAGCCGATTGCGGAGCAGTGGGGTGTGCACGAGGGCTCCGCGATCGAGATTGTCGCCAGTGGCGACGAGGTCGTGCTGCGCAAGCGCAAGTACGACCTGGCGGACCTCGTGGCCCAAATGCGTCCCGAGCACCAGCACCCCGAGCAGGACTGGGGCGCGCCGCAGGGTGAAGAGGTGTGGTAGACGCCGACTACATCCCCGCGCGCGGGGACATCATCTGGCTGAACTTCACACCGCAGGCTGGTCATGAGCAGGCGGGACGCCGGCCCGCACTCGTGGTGAGCCCGCGCGTATACAACGAGCGTTCGAGCGTCATCCTCGTGTGTCCCATCACGTCGCGGCGCAGGGATGGCCCGTTCGAGGTTGCCCTGCCCGCGGGTAGTCCCGTCGAGGGCGTGGTGCTGGCCGACCAGATTCGAAGCCAGGACTGGCGTGCCCGCGGCGCGAGCTTCGCGGCTCAGGCTCCCCGTGCGGTCATGGGCGATGTGCTGGCGAGAGTGCAGCTCCTCGTCGAGTAGTGCGGGAGACGCGCACCACCGGTGAGTCGCCGCGTCGCTCCGCCGCCACGCTGGCCCGTTGCGGTGCAAGGCCCGCCCCGCGCCGCTACCATGCGGGCCGAGGGGGAGGCCCACGATGCACGAGGCGCTGACAGTCGAACGAGACGGCGGGATCGCGACCTTCACGATCACGCGACCGCGCGTCAACGCGCTCAGCCTCGACCTGCTCGAGTCGTTCGCCGAGGAGCTCCATCGCGCCGCCGATGACCCCGAGGTCGTCGTCGCCGTGTGGCGCAGCGGCCTGCCCAACATCTTCAGTGGCGGCTTCGACCTGGCCGACGAGGGTCCGAGCGCCGTGCACCACATGCCCGGCGAGCGGACCGTGCGCGTCCGCAACGCCCAGACCGCGCTGCTGGACATCCCGATCCCGATCATCGTCGCCGTAAACGGCCCGGCCGTCGGCCTTGGCCTGCTCATGCCGGCGCTCTGCGACATCGTGGTGGCGGGGCGCAGCGCGCGCTTCGGGCTGCCCGAGGTCCAGATCGGCGCTATCGGCGGCGCAGGCCACGCGCGCCGCATCCTGCCCGAGCCCGTCCTCCGCTACATGATGCTCACCGGCCGGCGCGTCTCGCCCGAATACCTCCAGCAGTGCGGCGCCATCTCGCTCGTCGTCGACGACGACCAGCTCGAGGAGGAGACGATGGCGATCGCGCGCGAGATCGCCTCGTACGACCCGGTCGTCGTGCGCAACAACAAGATCGCGCTCCAGATGCTGCGGGGCGTCGACGACGTCGCCACCGTCTACGCGATCGAGCACAAGTGGGGCGCGGCGATCCGCGCCTCCCGCGAGTAGCGAGGAGCCCCGATGCCGAAGGCCCTCGCGGGCTACCGCATCTGCGACTTCACCGGCCAGCTCGCCGGCGCGGGGGCGACGCGTCACCTCGCGGCATTCGGCGCGGAGGTCATCCGCATCGAGGACCCGGTGAACGAGGGGCGCTGGGACATCCTGCGCGGCCAGCCGCCGTACAAGGACGAGCGGCGCGGCATCAACCTCGGCGGCTCGTTCAACAACCACAACGTCGGCAAACGCGGGATCACCCTCAACCTCCGCACGGAGCGCGGCAAGGAGCTGCTCACCGAGCTTGTCGAGGTATCCGACGTGGTCTCGGAGAACTTCTCGGCGGGTGTGATGGACCGCCTTGGGTTCGGCTACGACCAGCTACGGGCGATCAAGCAGGACATCGTCTACGTATCGAACAGCGGGTTCGGGAAGCAGGGGCCGTACGGCACGTACAAGACGTGGGGCCCCATCGTGCAGGCGGTGTCCGGGTTGACGTGGACCTCGAAGCTGCGCGACCTGGAGCCTGCCGGGTGGGGCTACTCCTACATGGACCACACCGGCGGCTACTACATGTGCATCGCCATCCTCGCCGCGCTGCACCACCGCAACATGACCGGCGAGGGCCAGTGGGTCGACATGTCGTGCACCGACGCCGGCGCGACGCTCACCGGGCCGGCGGTCCTCGACTACACCGCCAACGGCCGCCCGACGCGGCGCGACGGCCTGCCGGACTCGAACCACAACCGCTGGCCGCCGATGGCGCCCCACGCCGTCTACCCCGCCGAGGGCGAGGACAACTGGATCGCCATCGCCTGCCGCGACGAGCAGGACTGGCACGCGCTCGCCGCTGAGGTCGGCGAGCCCTGGACCGGGGACCCGCGCTTCGCCACCCTCGACGGCCGCATCGAGCACGAGGCCTCGCTCGACGAGGCGCTTGGCGGCTGGACGGCGTCGCGTGACAGGTTCGAGACAGCCGAGCGGCTGCGCGCGGCCGGGGTGCCCGCCTCGGCTGTGCAGCGCCCCGGGGACCGCATCGACCACGACGTGAACACGAGCGCGTGGGGCCTGTGGCCCACCGTGCGGCAGACGGACATGGGCGACGTGCGCGTCGACGGCGTACCCGCCCACCTGAGCGAGACCGAGTGGGAGCTGGAGCACGGCGCGCCGAACCTCGGCGAGCACAACGAGGAGGTCTACGGCGAGCTGCTCGGCCTCGACGCCGACGAGATCGCGAGCCTGCGCGAGGAGGGCGTGATTTGACCGCCCCGGCCGGCCCCCACGGACCCATGCACGGCCTGCGCGTGGTCGAGCTGTGCGAGGAGATCGGCGAGTTCGCCGGCAAGCTCCTCGCTGACATGGGTGCGGACGTGGTCAAGGTGGAGCCCCCCGGCGGCTCGCAGACGCGCTCGTTCGCGCCCTTCCTGGACGACGAGCCGCACCCGGATCGCAGCCTCTTCTTCTGGCACTACAACACCAGCAAGCGCTCCGTCGCGCTCGACCTCGACAGCGAGGATGGCCGCGAGGCGTTCCGCAGACTGGTCACCGGCGCCGACGTGCTGGTGGAGGACCGTGCGCCCGGCTGGATGGCCGAGCGCGGCCTCGACTACGAGGACCTGCGCGGCGACAACCCGGACCTCATCCACTGCGCCATCACGCCGTTCGGGCGTTCCGGCCCGCGCGCCGACGACCCCGCCACCGACCTCACGATCCTCGCGGGCGGCGGCCCGATGTGGTCGTGCGGCTACGACGACCACTCGATCCCACCGGTGCGAGGTGGTGGCAACCAGGGCTACCAGACGGGGTGCCACTGGGCGCTGATCACCATCCTGACGGCGCTGCTCTACCGCGACGGCGGTGGCGGCGGCCAGTTCATCGACGTGAGCCTGCACGCCGCCTCGAACGTGACGACCGAGGCGGGGAGCTACCAGTGGCTGGTCGCGCAGGAGACCGTGCAGCGCCAGACGGGCCGCCACGCGGGCGTGAGGGAGTCCGGGCCGACGCAGGTGCAGGCGAAGGACGGGGTGTGGATGAACACCGGCCTGTTCCCGCGCCGCCCGCACGAGTTCCGCACCCTCATCGAGTGGATGCAGGAGCTCGGCCTCTACGACGAGTACGAGCAGTCGCCACTGCTCGAAGTGGGCGCGGGTATGGACCGCATGCTGGACATGGCCCGCGCCGCCGAGGACGACGAGGAGGCGGCGCTGCTTACCGCGGGGCGCGAGGCGATGATCTTCCTCGTGGAGCGCATGGACGCGTACGACTACTTCTACGGAGCGCAAGAGCGCGGCTTCCAGGTCGGCATCATCTACGCGCCCGAGGACGTGATCGAGGACCCGCACTTCATCGCGCGCGGCTTCCGCACGGAGGTCGAACACCCGGAGTTGGGCCGTTCGTTCGTCTACCCCGGCGCGCCGTACGCCTTCCAGGGATCCCCGTGGGCCATCACACGCCGCCCGCCACTACCGGGCGAGCACACCGCGGAGGTGCTCGCCGAACTGGACCACGCCTGAGGACGGAACCATGACCGCATCACCATCCCCCAACGGCCACGCGAGGCCCCTCGATGGCATCCGCGTACTGGACCTCGCCACCGGGCACTGCGAGATCGCGGGTCGGCTGCTCGCCGACGTCGGCGCCGAGGTGATCAAGATCGAGCCGCCCGGCGGCCACCCCTCGCGCCGCATGCCCCCATTCGTCGACGGCCGCGAGGGCGAACTTGACGGCTCGCTGCACTGGGCCGCGTACGGCATCGGCAAACGCAGCGTCGTGCTCGACCTGGACGGCGAGGCCGACCGTGAGCGGCTGCGCGAGCTGGCGCGAGGGGCCGACGTGCTCGTCGAGTCGCTGGAGCCGGGCGTACTCGCAGCGATGGGACTCGGCTACGACGACCTGCGCGCGCTCAACCCCGCACTCGTCTACGCCTCGATCAGCCCGTTCGGGCAGACGGGCCCGCACGCGCACCGCCCCGCGACCGACCTGACGCTCCAGGCCGCAGGAGGACTCGTCTCGATGCAGGGCGACCCGGACCGGCCGCCGATCCCGGTCGGCTTCCCGCAGGCGGGCCTGCACGCCGGCGTACAGGCTGCCGCGGACGTGGTGGTCGCCCTGAACGAGCGTGACGACTCCGGGCTCGGCCAGCACCTCGACACCTCGATGCAGGCGTGCGTCGTCTGGACGCTGCTGGATGCGACTGGCTACCCGCCGAATGAGGGTGGCGACAAGCCGGGCTACGGCGACGACCGCGCCGACGCCGCCCCGCCCCGGACACCCGGCCTCGACCTCCCGACCATGCTCGAGGTGGCCGACGGGTACACGACAAGCACCCTCGGCGCCCAGGCCACGATGCTGAATACTGCGAACCAGGCCGTTGCCTGGCTGCTGCGAGACGGCCCTGGACTCCCCGAGCACCTGCGCGGCATCGACTGGGAGCACTGGCACGAGGATTGGGTCGAGCCCGGCGTCGCGCCCGAGAGCGCTCCGCTCGTGAACGAGGCCTTCCAACACGTGCTCACGTTCCTCCGCTCCAAGACCAAGGCGGAGCTGCATCCGTGGTCGCTGGAGACCAAGGCGCTGGTCGCGAAGATCGCGAACGCGAAGGACCTGATCGAGGATCCGCAGCTGGCGGCCCGTGGCTACTGGCGGGAGGTCGGCGGGCACACCGTGCCCGGCCCCTTCGTGCGCTTCACACGCACGCCGGTCGGCTCCGTCGAGCCCGCCCCCACGCTCGATGAGGGCGCCACGCTGCTCGACACGCCGCGTCACCCCTCGGTCAACGGCAACGCCTCGAACGGTACGAGCGGGCAACGCCCACGGACGTTCGAGGGGCTCAAGGTCGCCGACTTCTCGTGGTACGGAGTCGGGCCGCTCATCGCCAAGGCGCTCGCCGACCATGGCGCGACCGTCGTGCACGTTGAGTCCGAGCGCCACTTTGACGGACTGCGGCTGGGCCCCCCGTTCAAGGACGGCGAGATCAACATCGACAAGGCACAGTTCTTCGCCAACTTCAACTCCTCGAAGCTCGGGATGTCGATCGACCTCTCGCACGAGGTCGGCCGCGAGATCGCGCGCGACCTGACGCAATGGGCCGATGTGATGGTGGAGAGCTTCACGCCGGACACGATGGAGCGGCACGGCCTGGACTGGGCGACGCTCGGCCCCGACCACCCCGAGCTGGTGATGGTCCGGACCTGCCTGCGAGGGCAGACCGGGCCCGAGCGGCGCTACACGGGCTTCGGCATGCAGGGCGCGGCGCTCGCCGGTTTGCACGCCGTGACGGGCTGGCCGGACCGGCCGCCCATCGGCCCCTACGGCGCCTACACCGACTTCATCAACCCTCGCTTCGGCCTCCTCGCCGTTGCCTCCGCCCTCTACGAGCGGCGGCGCAGCGGCAAGGGGCAGCTCGTCGACCTCTCGCAGGCCGAGGCCGCGATCCACTTCCAGTCGCCGCTCGTACTCGACTACGCCGCCAACGGCCGCATCGCGGGCGCCGCCGGGCACAACTCGATGACCGACGCGCCCAACGGCGTCTACGCCTGCCGGGGTGTCGAGCGCTACATCGCGATTTCGTGCGCGACGACGGAGCAGTGGCATGTCCTGCGCGACCTCGCCAGGCTCGATGGATTCGACGGGCCGGAGTACGAGACGTACGCAGGCCGCCAGGCCGACCGCGCGCGCATCGACGACGCGCTCGCGGCGTGGTGCGCGGACCAGGACGGCCACGAGCTGGCGGCGCGGCTGACCGACGACGGCGTACCCGCCTCGGCGGTGCTGCGCGCGACCGACCTCTACGAGGACGCGCAGCTCGCGCACCGCGAGTTCTTCGTGACGCTGGACCACCCGGCGATGGGACCGACGCCGTACGACGGCCTCGCAACGCAGTACTCGGGTTCACCCGGCAGGCTCAGCAAGGCCGCTCCGTTGTTCGGCGAGGACACGTACTACGTCCTCACCGAGCTACTAGGCGCGGACCCCGAGGATGTGGCGCGGTACGCGGAGAGCGGCGCACTTTCCTAGAATCGCGGAACGGGCGTCCCGATCGGCATCGGGGCATCGGCGGGCGAAGGAGGATCCATGGCGGGGACGATGCGAGGGACGACGGCGATCGTCGGCCTTGCCGAGACTACCTACTACAAGCGCGGCGGCGCCGAGGACGCTGAGTTCAAGCTTGGCCTCATGGCCGTGCGCGCAGCCGCCGAAGACGCGGGCATCGACGTCCGTGACATCGACGGCTTCTGCTCCTACAGCAACGACCGCAACGACCCGACGCGCTTCCACACCGCGCTCGGCCTGCACGACCTCAAGTGGGCCTCGATGGTGTGGGGCGGGGGCGGCGGTGGCTGCGCCGGCGCCGTGGCCATGGCCGCCGCGGCCGTACACGCCGGGATCGCGACGAACGTCGTCGTGTTCCGTGCGTTGGCGCAGGGCCAGTTCGGCCGCTTTGGCGCGGCGAGCCAGACCGGCGCGCTGCAGGGCGCGGCGGCCTACACCCAGCCCTACGGGCAGATGTCGCCGGCGCAGTCGTACGCGATGAAGGTCACGCGCTTCATGCACGACCACGGGGTGGAGCAGAGCGCGCTGCGGGCCGTCTCGCTCGCGAGCTACTACCACGCCCAGCGCAACCCGCGAGCCGTGATGTACGGCCGGCCGTTGGACGAGGAGAAGTACGACAGCTCGCGCTGGATCGTCGAGCCGTTCCACCTGTACGACTGCTGCCAGGAGAACGACGGCGCCGCCGCAGTCATCGTCACGACGGCCGAGCGCGCCCGCGACATGAAGAACAAGCCGGTCTACATCCTCGCCGGCGGGCAGGGCTCGCAGCACCGGCAGTCGGCGTGGGCACACAACGCGCCGGACTACGGCACCTCGAACTTCAAGAACAACGCGAAGTCGATGTTCGACATGGCGCAGGTCAAGCCGGAGGAGGTCGACGTCGCGCAGGTGTACGAGAACTTCACCGGCGGCGTGGTGATGAGCATCATCGAGCACGGCCTGATCCCGGTGGAACGGGCCAACGAGGAGTTCACACTCGACAACTTCCGCTTCGACGGCGGCAAGCTGCCGCTCAACACCTCGGGCGGCAACCTCGCAGAGTGCTACATGCACGGCTTCGAGCTGATCACGGAGGCTGCGCGACAGATCCGCGGCGAGTCGACCGCGCAGGTCGACAGCCCCGAGATCTCGCTCGTCGCCGGTGGGCCGATGGTCGAGCCGACGAGCAACCTGCTCCTCGGCGCGCAGGTCTAGGAGGGAGGCCGACAATGGCGAACGCAAGCAGGGCCGACATCGAGGCCGGCGGCAGCTACCTCCCGACGCCCGTCGCCACGCCGGTGGCTATGGCGGACGGCCTCGACACGCCTCACTACGAGGGCAAGGAGCGCGACGAGCTGTGGGTGCAGTACTGCGCGGAGTGCTCGGAGCACCAGTGGGGCCCCGAGTGGATCTGCCACGGCTGCCACAGCTACGACGTCGGGTGGCGGCAGGTGGCGCCCGAAGGGAAGATCTTCTCGTGGGAGCGGATCTGGCACCCCGTCCACCCCGACCTCGCCGAGGCGGTGCCGTACGTGGTGGTGCTCATCGAGCTGCCGCACGCGGACGACATCCGCATGGTCGGCAACCTCCTCGGTGACCCCGAGGAGGAGATCGTGATCGGGACGGAGGTCGAGGCGGTGTTCGAGCACCACCCCGATCACGATCCGCCCTACACTCTCGTCCAGTGGTCCCGGAAGTAAGCGAACGCGCACCGGGTAACGAGGACGCGCTGGCTACCGCCTGAGCGCGGCGACCGCTCCCCGGACACGGGGGCGGGGAAGGAAGAAGACATGGACTACGAGATGCCCGCGGAGGTGCTCGAATTCCGCAAGCAGGTGCAGGACTTCATCACCAGTCACCGCACCCCCGAGCTCGAGGCGGAACTCGCCGAACACCACATCCACGGCTACGGTCCGGCCTCGCAGGCGTTCATGCAGGCGATGGCGCGAGAGGGCCTCGCCGCCGTCTCCTGGCCGGAGGAGTACGGCGGCCAGGGCAAGGGCGCCCTCTTCCTGTGGACCCTCGCCGAGGAGTGCGCGCGCGAGGGCGTGCCCTTCGACAACCTCACCTTCATCTCCGTCGGGCCGATGATCATGCGCAACGGCACCGAGGAGCAGAAGCAGGAGATCCTGCCCAAGGTGCTGCGCGGCGAGATGAACTTCGCGTTGGGATACACCGAGCCGAACGCCGGCACCGACCTCGCGTCGATGCAGACGCGCGCCACCCGTGACGGCGACGAGTGGGTGATCAACGGGCAGAAGATCTACACGTCGTCCGCCCACCTCGCGACGCACGTCTGGCTCGCGGCGCGGACGGAACCCGAGGCGCCGAAGCACCGCGGCATCTCGACCTTCGTGCTGCCGCTGAACACGCCCGGGATCACCGTCCGCCCGCTCTGGGTGATGGGCGAGGGCCGCACCAACGAGACCTTCTGGGAGGACGTGCGCATCCCCGCGGACTCGCTCATCGGCGAGGAGAACCGCGGCTGGTACATCGTCAGTGGCGCGCTCGACCTCGAGCGCGTGGCGATCGGCACCTACCGCCCGCTCGAGAAGACCGTGTCCGACATGGTCGAGCACATCAAGGCAGAGCGGCCGGAGCTTGCAGATGACGCCTTTGCCCGGAACGCGGTCGCCGACGCGCTGATGCGCGTCGAGGTGGCCCGTGCGCTCGCGACGAACAACGCGGCGATGGTGCACAGCGGGCTGATCCCGACGATGGAAGCCTCGATGGGCAAGATCTGGACGACTGACTCCCGCGAGCGCGTCAACGACGCCTTCATGGACCTGCTCGGCCGCAGCGGCGGCATGCAGGCCGAGAACGGCGACGCCCCGCTCGACGGCGCGCTCGACGCGGCGTGGCGCGGCGCCCCGGTGGGACGGTTTGGCGGCGGCACCAACGACATCCAGCGGCGCATCATCGCCAACCGCGGCCTCGGGCTGCCTCGCTAGGCTGCTATATCCCCTCTCCCTTCGGGAGAGGGTGGGGCCGAGGGCCAGAGCCCTCTCAGGGAGGACGACATGGATCTCCGACTCAGCGAACTGCAGGAACTGCTCCGCGCCAACGCGCAGGAGTTCTTCGAGCGCGAAGTCACGTTCGAGCGCATCCGCGAGATCGAGGCGGCGGACACGCCGGACACCCAGCTCTGGGAGCAGATGGTCCAGCTCGGCTGGACGTCCCTCCCCATCGCCGAGCAGTACGGCGGGCAGGGCGGCACCCTGCTCGACACCTCGATCCTCGTCAACGAGGCGTGCCGCGTCGCGCTACCCAGCCCGTTCACGTCGACGCTGATCGGCGCGGCGGCCGTGCAGGCGCACGGCTCCGAGGACGTCAAGAACTCGCTGCTGCCCCGACTCGCCGACGGCGTGGCGATCTCCTCGGCCGTGCTTGAGTCCGACGACGCCATCTACGGCGACCCGCAGACCACGTCGGACGGCTCGACCGTCAGCGGTGAGAAGCGCTTCGTCGAGTTCGGCGCGACCAGCGACGTGCACCTCGTCACGGCGACACGAAACGGCTCGCAGGGCATCGCCGTGGTGTCGCGAGACCAGGCCGGGGTGGAGCTGAGCCCCGTCCAGACCATCGGCGCCATCCCGCAGGTCCACGTTCGCTACGACGGCGCCGCCGTGGAAGGCTGGATCGAGGGCGCCGAGGCCGTCGACGGCCTGCGCGACCTCGGCACGGCGCTCACCGCGTTCGAGGCTTACGCGTACGCACAGAAGGCGCTCGACCTCACGGTCGAGTACGTGCAGCTGCGCGTGCAGTTCGGCCAGCCGCTCGGCGCGTTCCAGGCGGTGCAGATGCGCTGCGCCGACATGGCGACGATCGTCGAGGGCTCGCGCTTCCTCGCGAACGAGCTGCTGTGGAAGCTCGACCAGGGCGAGGCGACGCGCCGCGATGTGGCGATGGTGAAGGCGATCACCTCGAAGATGGCGCCGCAGGTGCTGCAGGACTGCCACATGCTCCACGGCGGCATTGGCTACATGCAGGAGTACGACCTGCACTTCTTCACGCGGCGCGGCAAGGAGGCCTCGCTGCGGTGGGGCTCCGCCCGCGAGGCGATGAACGTCGTCGTGGACACCGCCTTCGCCTAGGCTCGGGACCGGGCTGGGCAGCACGACCGCAGCCGGGGGCGTCGTCAGGCGACGACGCCCCTCTCTTTGAGCGCCGCGATCGACTCGGCCGACTCGCCGAGCTCGGCGAGCACCTCGTCGGTGTGCTGGCCGAGGTAGGCCGCTGCGCTGCGCACGTTGCCGGGCGTGCCCAGCAGCTTCGGCGCGACGCCCACCTGGCGCACCGTGCCAGCGTCTTCGTCCTCGACGTCGAGTGCCATCTCGCGCTCCTGCTGGTGTGGGTCGTCCATCATCTCGTCGAGATCGAGCACGGGCGTAAGGCACGCGTCGAGGTGGCCGAAGTCGGCGAACCACTCGTCGCGAGGGCGCTCGCGGAAGCGCGCTGCGAACGCCGCCTGCATGTCGGCCTGCCGGTCAGGGTCGTTCTGATGCGGGATGAACTCCTCGAAGCCGAGCGCCCGGCACAGCTCCTCGAAGAAGTACGGCTCGATCGCGCCCACGCTGATCCAGCGGCCGTCGGCGCACTCGTAGACCTGGTAGTAGCAGCGCGCGCCGGCGAGCGCGTGGTCGCCGCGGCGCGGGGGGCCCGCGCCGCCAAGCATCGCCGCCACGTGCGAGACCATCAGCGAGGCGACCCCGTCGGACATCGCGGCGTCCACGTCCTGGCCGCGGCCGGTGCGCTCGCGTGCCTGCAGCGCGAGCAGGATGCCGAAGGCGGCCATCAGCCCGCCGCCGGCGAAGTCGGCAATGATGTTGAGCGGAAGCACCGGCTCGCCCTGTGCGTTCCCGATCGACCCCAGCGCTCCACCGATCGAGATGTAGTTGATGTCGTGCCCCGCGCGGGGCTCGTACGGCCCGCTGCGCCCGAAGCCGGAGACCGAGCAGGTGATGATCCGCGGGTTGATAGCCTTGAGGCGCTCGTAATCGATGCCGAGCCGCCTCGTCACCCCGGGGCGGAACCCGTCGATGACCACGTCGGCGCGCTCGACGAGCGCGCGGAAGATGCGTTGGCCGTCCTCGTCGCGGAGGTTGATGGCGGCGCCGCGCTTGTTGCGACGCAACGCCTGGTGGGCGAGCGCGGTTGCCTCCTCGTCCGTCTCCGGCGGGCCGTTGCGCACCTCAAAGCGGGCGACGGCGCCCGGGGGCACCTCGACCATGAGGACGTCGGCGCCGAAGTCCGCGAGGAGCATGGAGGCGTACTGGCCTGGCGGGGTGCGGGAGAGGTCGAGGACGCGAACGCCCTCTAGCGCCATGGTCATGGGGTGGCCTCCTCGGTGCGCCTGTCCTGTCTGCGCGAGAGTAGCTTGCGGCGCGGAGCCGAACGAGGGGCGGCGGACCTGGCCACAGGGCGCCGTAACCTCTTATTTTCGACAAGACTTGTATCGATAATAACGGGCGAGGCTGTTTGCGGAGCCGCTAACAAGGCCTCAGCTTGTTTTCATTTGTATGGATAATCGATAATAGATGTCCGAGGAGCCATTGTGACATCACTCACCGACCGGATCCGCACACCGCACGGGCGGGCCGTGCAGGGCCTCGGCGGCTATCGCGCCTAGGTGCCTGCCCCCGCACCGCCGCCGCTGGCGTGGGACATCGACCTCGTGGTGAGCCTGTCGGCCGCAGACCTCGCAATCGGCCGGCTCGCCGGCGAGGGGCGGCGTCTACCCAACCCGCACATCCTGATCCGCCCGTTCGTCCGCAAGGAGGCCGTCCTGTCGAGCCGCATCGAGGGGACCCAGGCCACGCTCGGCGAGCTCCTCGCGGCCGAGGCGGGAGCCTCGGTTGAGCGCAGCCGCGACGATCTCCGCGAGGTGGGAAACTACGTCATTGCGCTCGAGTACGGGCTGGCGCGTCTGGAGTCGCTGCCCGTCTCGCTGCGGCTCGTGCGCGAGTTGCACGAGCGCCTCATGCGCGGCGTCCGTGGCGACGTGGCGACTCCCGGCGAGTTCCGGCGCAGCCAGAACTGGATCGGGTCGCCCGGGGCCACGCTCAACGACGCGACATATGTCCCCCCGCCGCCGCCCGAGCTGATGCCGTGCCTGGACGCGTGGGAGCGGTTCATGCACGACGAGACGCTGCCGCCGTTGCTGCACGCGGCCATCGCGCACGTCCAGTTCGAGGCGATCCACCCGTTCCTCGACGGCAACGGCCGCGTCGGGCGCCTGCTCATCACGCTGTCGCTGGTCGCGCAGGGCGTCCTGCCCTCGCCGCTGCTCTACCTCAGCGCCTGGTTCGAGGCGACGCGCGACGAGTACTACGCGCGCCTGCTGGCCGTAACGCAGCGCGGCGAGTGGGAGGAGTGGCTGACCTACTTCCTCCGCGGCGTCACGCGCCTGTCCGACGACGCCGTCGGCCGGCTCCAGCGCCTCGACGACCTGCTTGCGGGATGGAGGCGCGAGCTCGCCGGGGCCAGGTCCCGGCAGCCGGAGCTCGCCCTCGACCTGTTCGCCGAGAACCCGTTCTGGGCCGTCGGCGGCGTGGCGGAACGGCTGGGAGTCGCGTTCACCACGGCCCAGCGCGCCATCGACCGGCTGGTCGAGGCGGGAATCGTCGCGCAGGTCGGCGAGGCGCAGCGCAACCGGGTGTACTGCGCCGGCGCGGTCCTTGACCTGCTGGAGGAGGAGCCGCGCTTCCCTACCAATGGCGTCTCGTGACCGGAAGGCTCTTTATTAGCGATTAGGTTATGAATCGCTAATAAGCGTCCCGGCTACTTTCATACCCGCAAATAGCGACCTGGAAGTCGGCGCGGGCGGCAAGGCGATCGATGCGCTACGTCAGCGCGTCGGCGGCCGCGAGCTCGGCGATCTCGTCCGGGGCGAGGCCGAGGAGTTCGGCGAGCACGTACTGCGTGTCCTCGCCGAGCGCGGGGGCCGCCTTGCTGAGCAGCCCGGGCGTCGCCGAGAAGTGCGTCGCCAGTCCGTCGTACGGCGTCGGACCCATCACCGAGTGGTCCAGCGTCACGAAGTGGCCGCGATGCGCGAGCTGGGCGTCCTCGTACAGGTCCAGCGGGCGCAGGCACACCGAGGCGGGCACGCCGGCGTCGCGCAGCCGCTTTGCCAGCGCCCACGGATCCTGTCCCGCGCACCAGGCCGCCATCCCCTCCTCGATCGCCTCGCGGTCGGCGAGGCGCGCCGAGGCCGCCTCGTAGCGCGGGTCGCCGTGGTCGGGCAATGCCCCGAGCGAGTGCAGCGCGCGCCACTGCTCGGCCGTCTGGACCTCGATCGCGACGTAGCGCTCCAGGCCCGCCGTCGCGTAGACGCCGTGTGGGCAGCTGGTGAGCGAGGCGTGTCCCACGGGGCCGGCGACGCGGCCGTTGACGGTGTAGTCGAGGATCAGCGGTTCGATGAAGTGGATCGAGGTCTCCACCTGCGAGAGGTCGACGTACTGGCCGCGCCCTGAGCGGTTGCGTTCGAAGAGCGCCGAGGCCAGCGTCGCGATGCCGTAGCGGGGGTTGATGAAGTCCGTGTAGGCGCCCCACGGCCCCGCCGGGTCGCGGTCGGGCCAGCCCGTGATGGCCGAGATACCGGCCATCGCGGCGCCGTGGCTGCCGAAGCCGCTGATGGTGCGGAGCGGGCCGGTCTCCCCGCGCATCGATGTGCTCAGCATGATGAGCTCGGGATGGTCGGCGCGGAGCTCCTCCCAGCCGAGGCCCAGCCGGTCCGCGACGCCCGGCGTGAAGCTCTCGGTGACGATGTCCGCCCAGTCGCAGAGCCGCCGCGCCAGCTGGCGCCCCTCGGGCGTCCCGAGGTTGACCGAGGCGCCGAGCTTCGAGGAGTTGTAGTTCGCCATGAACTGCGCGCGATTGATGTCCACGATGCCGTCCTGGAACGGCGGGTTGAGCCGCGTGCCGTCGATGCGCGTCGCCGACTCGACGTGCACGACGGTCGCGCCGTGGTCCGCGAGGCCCTTGCTGATGAGCGGCCCCACCCCGAACCACGCGAAGTCGGCCACCTTGATGCCCTCGAAGGCCCGACCGCGCGCGCCGTATTGCCGGGCGGCGGGTAGCAGCGGCTCGCGCGGCTGCCGCAGCAGGCCGTTGGCCTCGCCCGGCTCGGGCGGCGGCGCGTGTGGTCCGAGGGGGGTGCGCGAGAGCTTTGCGAACGGGCCGGGGTAGGTGCGTCCGCCGATCTCTCGCCAGTAGTCGCGCGACCGTAGTTGCGGGTCGTGGAAGAGGTCGTGGGCCGTGTTGAACGGCGCGACCATCAGCGTGACCTGCACGGCGCGTTCGACGAGCTCGATCTTGGTCTTGCTCGCGAGGAACTCGACGGCGAGGCGAATCGCCTCGTCCGCGACGTCGAACGGCAGCTCACCGCGCTCGTACAGGTTCTGCCAGTCGTACCAGTCGACGGCGCGCACGTGGTGCGGCAAGCCCTGCCCCTCATCGATCCACGCGAGGGTGTTCGCGAGCGTCTGCCATCCGGCCGGGCCGTGCCCGATGGTCAGCGCGACGAGCCCGTCAGCGACCTCGAGGACGCTCGGCAGCTCCAGGTCGCCGACGGTGGGTGCGGCGCCCGTGCCGAGAGCACGCTCCGCCCCCGTGCCCGGCGGATCGATGCCGAGGAGGGGCGGGAACCCCGTGGCGTGCATGAGCGTCCAGACCATGCACGACTGCATCGAGACGTCGAGGTGCTGGCCCATGCCGGAGCGGTCGCGCTCGAACAGCGCGACGACGGCGTCGGCGGCGGCCTGCGCGCCCGCGTGAAACGACGCCTGCGGGTAGCCGACGGGAATGGGCGGGCGGTCGCCGTCACCCTGCAGGCCGACAAGGCCGCCCGCGGCCTCAATCGTGAGGTCGGTCGCTGGCGCGTGCGCCAGCGGGCCGTCCTGCCCCCACGGCGATACCGATACATAGACGAGTGCGGGGTTGAAGATGCGCACGTCGTCGTACCCGAGCCCGAGGCCGTCGAGGTAGCCGGGCGGCGAGGACTCGACGAGCACGTCGGCGCCCGCGATGAGCCGGCGCAGCGTGTCGCGGTCACGGTCGGCGGCGATGTCGAGCGTGACGCTGCGCTTGCCCAGCGAGACCGCCGCCCAGCACAGCGAGCCGTCCGGCGAGTCATCCTCGCCGTCGGTGAACGGGGGGCGCCTGCGGCCGGGGTCGCCGCCCGGCGGCGAGAACCGGATTAACACGGCCCCGAGGTAGGCGAGCCCCCGCCCCGCGAGCACCGCGAACGAGGGAGCGCGGTCGACGACTCGGACGCCAGCGAGGGGGCCGGTGACCTCGGCCGCGGCGTCCGTCACCCGATCTCCCCCGCGGTGCGATCACCTGCGTCGAAGTCCTGGAACATCTCGGCGTAGTACCGTTCGAGCGCCGGCCGGGTCTCCGGGTGGGTGAAGATGTAGCGCCGGTTCTCGCGCACGCCCTGGAGCAGGCGAGGCATGACCGCGTCGGCCGGCTCCCAGTCGCCGGCGAAGTTCGACGTGGCCGTCAGCGGACCGCCGTACTCGTCCTGGCGCACGCGCGCGGCGTCGCCGATGCGCGTTGCCATGCCGCCTGGGCACCAGCACGAGACGGCGACGCCCTCGGGCTCCAGCTCGTCGCGCAGCACGTTGCTGTAGGCGACAACGGCGTGCTTCACCGCGGTGTAGACGCCGTTGCGGTTGCGCCGCACGAGCACGCCGGACATCGAGGCCGTGACGACGATGTGCGCGTCGCGCTCCTGCGCCAGCATGCGCGGCACGAAGGCCTGCACGGTGTTCACCACACCGTGGAGGTTGACCGCGAATACCCAGTCCCAGTCGGCCCGCTCGGCGTCGACGAGCGGCGAGGGCTTCGCCACACCGGCGTTCGGGAAGAGCAGGTGTACCTCGCCGTACTCGCGGTAGGCGCGCGTGGCGAGGTCATCCATGGAGTCACGGTCGGCGACATCGGCGTGTACAACGAGCGCGTGCGGCCCGGCGAGGCGGACGAGGCTGGCGGTCTCCCGAGCGGCGGCCTCGTCGATGTCGGCCACCACGACCCCGTGGGCCCCCTCGCGCGCGAGCGCGAGCGCAATGGCGCGGCCTGCGCCGCTGCCCGCGCCCGTGATGACCGCGACCCGGCCGGCAAAGTCCTGCATCGCCCGCCCCCCGCATTCGGGCGCAGGCTACGCAACGGGCGAGGGGATGTCACCGGCCCCGGGCATGGGGCTCTTGCAGCGCGGATAGCAAGACGCCCGCCGGATGGCGGGCGTCTGCGTGTTGCGACTGGTGCGCGGCTGCTAGCGCGAGCCTCGCAGGCGCGGGTCGAGCACGTCGCGGACCACGTCGCCGAGCAAGTTGAAGCTCAGCACCGTGACTGCGATGGCGAGGCCGGGGAACAGCGCCAGCCACGGCGATGTCTCGATCGACTCACGGCCACGGCTCAGCATCAGGCCCCACGAGGCGTCGGGCGGCTGTGTCGCCAGGCCGAGGAAGCTCAGCGCGCCCTCGATGAGGATGGCCGAGCCGAACCCCGCCGAGACGAGGATGAGGATCGGCGCCACCACGTTCGGGAGGATGTGCTGCATCATCACCCGCAGCGGGCTCGCGCCGATCGACCGGGCGGCCTCGATGTAGGTGTTCTCCTTCACCGATAAGACCGCGCCTCGAATCACACGCGAGTTGTTCACCGCGACGATGAGCGCGATGGCGAGCACCCCGTTCGTCGTCGACGGGCCGATGACGCTGACGATGGCCATCGCCAGCAGGATCGCGGGGAACGACTGGATGGCGTCCACGACACGCTGGATGACGAGGTCGATCCAGCCGCCGGCGAAGCCGGAGAACAGGCCAATGACCGCGCCGGCGAGCGTGCCGAACCCGACAGTGAGGAACCCGACGTACAGCGAGATACGCGCGCCGTACATGATGCGCGTCAGGATGTCACGTCCGATGCCGTCCGAGCCGAGCCAGTGTCCCGCCTCGCCTGGCGCCACGAACTTGTCGCGGGAAATCGCCTGCGGGTCGAAGGGCGAGACGTAGGGGGCCGACAGCGCGACGGCGATCAGGATCAGGATCACCACGCCGGAGCCGGCGCCCACGGGGCTCTTGACGATCTTGATCGTTGCGTCTACCGCCGGATGACGCTGCCTTGCGGCAAGGTCTGAGAAGGTAGTGTCTTCAACTCGTGCCGCTGAAGCCATCTCTCACTCCGCTCTCTCTGCGCTGGTTCCGCGCCGTGCCTAGGAGTACCGGATCCGCGGGTCGATGATCGCGTACGACAGGTCGACCAGCAGGTTCGAGGTGATGAAGAGGATCGCGGTGAAGAACACCACGCCCTGCACCACCGGGTAGTCGCGCACCTGGATTGCCTCGAAGCCCAGCGTCCCCACGCCCGGCAGCGAGAACACCACCTCGATGATGACGAGACCACCGAGCAGGAACGTCAGCTGGCTGCCGATGATGGTGATCACCGGGATGAGCGCGTTCCGCAGCGCGTGCTTGAAGATGACGATGCGCTCGACCAGGCCCTTGGCGCGGGCGGTGCGCACGTAGTCCTGCCGCAGCACCTCGAGCATTGCCGACCGCGTCATGCGCGCGGTGATGGCGCTCAGGCGGTAGCCCACGATGAGGGCGGGGAAGACGAAGGCCTGCATGTTCGCCCAGGGGTCCTCCCAGGGCGGCGTGTAGCCGAAGTCTGGTAACCATCCCACCCAGACCGACAGCACGTATAGCAGCATGGTCGCCAGGAAGAAGTCCGGGACGGACAGGCCGGTGATGGAGAACAGCCTGGCGACGTAATCCATCCAGCTGTCCTGTTTAACGGCGGATACGATGCCTAAGGGAATGGCCGTACAGATAGCCACGACCATCGACATGATCGCGAGCTGGATCGAGACTCGCGAGCGCGTCGCCAGCGTCTCCAGCACGTCGCGGCCGGTCCACAGCGAGACGCCGAGGTCACCCTGGAACACGCCCGTGACCCAGTCGACGTACTGCTCCGGGAAGCTCTTGTCGAGCCCCAGCTCGGCGCGCATCTCGTCGACGTCCTCCTGGGTGAGGTAGCCCGACTCCGAGAGCCGCGCCATGACGACATCGCCAGGCTGCAGTCGCAGCAGGCCCGCGATGAGCACGGTCACGATGGCCAGCGAGGGCATCGCGACCACGATCCGGCGAATGATGTATCGACCCATAGGTCAGGCCCTTCCCCCAGTGCCCGCCGTGAGGCGGCCGGGCACCATCATAGGCGAGGCTGAATCATAGTGTGCAACCCGGCCTCGCGTCTCCCCTCGTGTCCCTCGTTGCGTCTCGGATCCGGGGATCCAGCGCCGTGGACGCCACGTCCACCACCAGATTCGCGCCCATGGCCTTCGCCGCGCCTGTTACAGGAGGTACGCGCCGGGCGGCGTGCGGGATCCTCGACGTGCTGGTGGCGGCGCGCGCCCGCCCTCCCGCCGGCGCACGCCTCGCGCCTCCCTACGAGTAGCGGATCCGCGGGTCGATCACCGCGTACGAGAGGTCGACCAGCAGGTTCGCGGTGACGAACAGCAGGGCGGTGAACAGCACCACTCCCTGCACCATCGGGTAGTCGCGCACCTGGATCGCCTCGAACCCCAGCGTCCCCACGCCCGGCAGCGAGAACACCACCTCGATGATCACGAGGCCGCCGAGCAGGAACGTGAGCTGGCTGCCCATGATCGTGACCACGGGGATGAGCCCGTTCCGCAGCGCGTGCTTGGTGATGATGATGTGCTCAACGAGCCCCTTGGACCGGGCGGTACGGACGTAGTCCTGCCGCAGCACCTCGAGCATCGCCGACCGCGTCATGCGCGCGCTGATGGCGCTGAAGCGGTAGCCGACGATGAGCGAGGGGAAGATGAAGGCCAGGAAGTTCGACCACGGGTCTTCCCACGGCGGGATGTAGCCGAACGCCGGCAGCCAGCCGATCCACACCGACAGGACGTACAGCAACATGGTTGCGAGGAAGAAGTCCGGCACGGACAGCCCCGTAATGGAGAACATCCTGGCCGCGTAGTCCATCCAGGTGTTCTGTTTCACCGCCGAGAGAATGCCGAGCGGAATCGCCGCCGCGATCGCGACCGTCATCGCCATGATCGCCAGCTGCACGGAGACGCGTGAGCGTGTCGCGAGCGTCTCCAGCACGTCGCGGCCGGACCACAGTGACTCTCCCAGGTCGCCGCGCAGCACGCCGCCCATCCACTCGACGTACTGGACGGGGAAGCTGCGGTGCAGGCCGAGCTTCTCCTGCATCACCTTGATGTCCTTCTCGGTGACATGACCGGAGTCCGCGAGTCGGGCCATGACGACGTCGCCGGGCTGCAGGCGCGCCAGGCCGGCGATGAGGATGGTCACGATAACCAGCGACGGTATCGCGATCAGCAGCCTGCGAATGATGTACGAACCCATGGTGAGGCCCCCATCCCGGACGCCTGCGGGATTGGCGCGGCGCCCACGGCCGACGCCTTCCGGCGGTGCGTCCGTGCTCCCGGCGGGACCCTCTGGCCCCGCCGTCCCCCCGAGCCGTTCGCGAGGGGAAAACGGGGACTCTAGCGATCCGGCAGGATTTGTCAAGCACGACGAGCCCGCGAATCCGTTGCAGCGCAACGAGAAACGGGCACCGAGGCTGTCCGAGGGTCGAGCTAGCGGGGCCAGGTGTGGTCGGTGAACGCCCACTCGATGAGCGTGGCGGCCGCGCTGGAGCGGTCGGGGGCGTTGAGCAGCACCGCGATCACGCGCCGGCCGTCGCGTGTCGCGGAGGCGACCAGCGTCTTTCCCGCCTCCTCGGTGAAGCCCGTCTTCACGCCGTCCGCGTCGTCGTAGCTCGACAGGAAATGGTTCAGCGTGCGCATGAGGATGACCACGGATCCCGATGTAGTCCACGAGTGCTCGCCTGCGATCGCCTCGAACGTCGGGAGCGTCATCGCGTAGCGCGCGAGCAGGGCCAGGTCGTAGGCGGTGCTGAACTGTGCGGCGTCGTGCAGGCCGTGCGGATTCACGAAGTGGGTGTCGGCCAGACCGAGCCGATCGACGAACGCATTCATCGAGGACACGAACGCCTCGTCGGACCCCGCGACGTGGCGGGCGATCGTCAGCGCGGCGTCGTTGCCCGACCACAGCATCAGCCCGTACAGCAGGTCGCGCACGGTGAAGCAGTCACCGGCAGCCAGGCCCATCAGGCTGCTGTCCGCGTCCAGCATCCCGTAGTCGCCATCCGCGCTGACCCAGGCATCGAGGTCGCTCCCCTCGATGGCGAGCAGCGCGGTGGCGATCTTGGTCAGGCTGGCTGGTGGGAGCCGGGTGCGCGCGTTGTGCTCGTGGAGCACCTTGCCGGACGCAGCATCGACGACGATCACCGCGGCGGCCTCGACCTCCGGCGCGGGCCCGCCGGAGTGCCTTGGTGCGTTCGCGGTGGTGACGGGGAGCGCGATGCTCCCTGTGGCGGGACCGGTCCCCGGGGGCTCTGCGATGACGAACAGCGCCGTGGGCGAGGGGATCCGCCCGCCCGGGAAGTGCTCGTACCAGCGCTGGTTGACGAAGCGCGGCGCGCCCACGATGTACGAGGTCCAGCGACCCGCGTCGTTGAGCACCCACACGGAGCGGAGCGTGACGCCGCGCAGTGCGGCCTGGTGCACGATCCCGGCGGTGGTGCCGCCGCCCCACACGACGAGCGCGGAGCCGCCCTGCGTGGGCAGGTCGCCGAACAGCCCCGGCGGCGTGCCTCGCGTGTCGCACACCGGATCGGGGTCGGTGGCGACGGGCTCGACCGGCTCAACCGGTGCGATGGGCTCGGGATCCTCTGGCGCGGTCGGCACGAGGTACATGTCGGCCGCCCAGCCGACCGCCGAATTGGACCGGACTTGTTGCCATGTGTAGCCGTCGGCCTCGACGCTGCCCTCCAGCACGGTGACCGTCGACCCGTCCTCGGCGCACGCGACCTGGGTGGCCCCAAGGCCGGGAGCGACGCGGATGCGCAAGCAGTCACCGTCGGCGTCGACGACCGCGGTGGCGCCCGGTACGAGCTGGGCGGGGATCGGCGTCTCGAGGCCCACGAGCGGCGCCGGGGTGGCGCGCGCGTCAACGCGCGCCTCGCCGGTGGCGAGCGCTCCGAGGACGAGCGCGATCAGTGCGAGCAGGAGGACGGGGCGACGCACGCCGGAGCGACTCCAACGACTAACCCCGCTCCATCGAGGATACAGCATCGCCTCGGCTCGGTCGGCGCGAGACGCCCGCGACGTTGCGGAACGAGCGCCGATCGGGTACCTGAAGGCCATGCTCGAATGGATCGGCGACGCCATCGACGACGGTGAGGTGATGGAACGGCGCTTCGACGTCGTGCGCGACGGCGACCGCGTGCCCGGCGTGCTGTGGACGCCCGCCACGGCGACGGGCCCGACGCCGCTGGTGCTCCTCGGTCACGGTGGCGCGGGTCACAAGCGCGACGACAGCCGCCTGGACTACGCCCATAGCTACGTGGCGAGCGGCCTCGCGGCCGCTGCCATCGACGGGCCGTTCCACGGCGACCGCGCGCCGGCTGAGCCCGGCGACCGCCCGTACGACGAGGCGCTGGTCGACTCGATGGTCGCCGACTGGCGAGCAACCCTCGACGCGCTGACGGGGCTCGAAGAGATCGACGGCGACCGCGTCGGCTACGGCGGCGTCTCGATGGGGACGATGTTCGGCCTGCCGTTCCTGGTCGCCGACGGCCGGGTCGGCGTAGCCGTGCTTGGCCTGTGCGGGCTGCGCGGCGACGGCGAGGTGGACGGCGGCCTGTACGGCCGGATCGCCGCGGACGCACCTCGCCTCGAGTGCCCCGTGCTGTTCGTGATGCAGTGGGACGACGAGCTGTTCGAGCGCGACTCGGTGCTCGCGCTGTACGACGCGCTCGGCTCAGCCGACAAGCGGCTCGTCGCCAACCCTGGCGGCCACGCCGAGACGCCACCCCACGTGCGCCTGACCACCCACGCCTTCCTCGTCGACGCACTCACCGCAGCCGAGTGACGGGGGTCTGCGGGAGGCCTCCGGACCCTCACCCCAGCCCTCTCCCGCGGTGCGGGAGAGGGAGCCTGACTCCGATCCCCTCTCCCCCCGGCGGGGGGAGAGGGTGAGGGTGAGGG
>VXTU01000148.1 GCA_009837285.1 Chloroflexota bacterium
GAACCGACGCCCGAGCCCACCCCGGAGCCGACGGCCGAACCCGAGCCCGAGTACGACTTCCCGACCGGTCCCGCGGTGACCGTCGCCGCCGACTACACGCCGCCGTCCGGCTACATCGACTCGACCGGAGCGTGGCTGCCCGTGAACGGGAATCCGACGTTCGTGGTTGTCGGGGCGCAATACTGACCGCACTGACGTGCTGCACGGCCTGTCGTGAACAGGCTCCGACTAGAGTTCCAGGACCGAGTGAACTTCGTACTGCTCGATCTCGAGAAGAGCGATGAAGCGACGCTCGCGCGCAGCCTCGGCCTCGGGCGCCACCCGAACTTTGGGACACTCAAACCGAACTCCAATGAGCGCGTTGAGGGGTACTTCACCGCGCCCACCGAGGCTGTCTTGCGCGGGATGATCGAGCGAGTGCTCGACGAGTACGGCGGCGGGTAGCCGACCTCGCGCCACGCGGTCGCGGTGGGGTGCTAGCGTGACGCCGTGACGGCACCACTCCCCCCGGTACGCACGCGCATGCAGGTCCGCGAGTGGCTCGCGCTGCTCGTCGGCGTCTCCGCCGTCTCGTGGGCCGCGCCCCTGATCCGGCTCGCCGAGGCGCCCGCGCTCACCGTGGCGGCGCTGCGCCTCACGTTTGCCGTGGTCCCGTTCCTCGTCGTGACGGTCCTGCTCCGTCGCGGCGAGCTGCGCTCGCTGGGCCGAGGCGACCTCGCGGTGATCGTGGTGGCGGGGCTGTGCATCGGGGCGCACTTCGGCTTCTGGGTCGCGTCGGTGCAGGACACCTCGCTTGTCGCGAGCACGGCAATCGTGGCCACCCAGCCGCTCTTCGCGGGCGTCGGCGGGTGGCTGCTGCTCGGCGAGCGGCTCACGCGCTCGCTCATGCTCGGCATCGGCATCTCCACGGCCGGCGCGCTGATGCTCGCAGGCGAGGACTTCGGCGAGGCGACCTCGCTGCGGGGCGACTTCTTCGCACTCCTCGGCGCGGCGTTCGTCGCCGGCTACTTCCTCGCCGGGAGGCGGGCGCGCGCGAAGCTCTCAAACGTGAGCTACGCGGCGCTCGTGAACAGCATCGGCGCCTGCTCGCTGCTGGTGACGCTCACGCTCACGGGCGGCTCGGTCACGGGACATCCAGGCGACGCGTACGGGTTCATCGTGCTGCTCGCGCTGGTGCCGCAGCTGATCGGGCACGGCTCGCTGACATGGGCGCTCGGCTCGCTGCCCGCGGTGATGGTGACCGTCGCGGCCCTCGGCGAGCCCGTGGGCGCTGCGCTGATCGGCGCCACGCTGCTCGATGAGCCGCCTACACTGCTCGAACTGGTCGGGGCAGCGGTGCTGCTCTCGGGGGTCTACGTGGCGCTGCGCGGCGGGCCGGGCGTCCCGCTCGGCGCCGCCACGGGCCACGGAAGCGAGGAGACGCGATGACCGGGGACACGAATGGGGCCGCCGCGGCCGGCCCACTCGAGGGCGGCGGCCCGCTCGCGGGCCTGCGGGTGCTCGACCTGAGCTGGGTGCTCGCCGGCCCCTACTGCACGATGGTGCTCGCCGACCTCGGGGCCGACGTGGTGAAGTGCGAACGCCCGCCCTTCGGCGACGTCGCGCGTACCACCGGCCCGCTCGTGGACGGCGAGTCGGGCTACTTCTTCAGCATCAACCGCGGCAAGCGCAGCATAGCCATCGACCTCAAGCTCGACGAGGGCCGCGAGCTGTTCCTGCGGCTCGTCCCCGAGTTCGACGTGATCGTCGAGAACTTCCGCCCCGGCACCCTCGAACGCCTCGGGCTCAGCTACGAGACCCTCGCCGAGGTGCACCCGAAGCTCGTCTACCTCGCCATCTCGGGCTATGGGCAGGACGGGCCGATGCGCGACCGCCCGGCCCTCGACGTGGTCGTGCAGGGCGCCGGCGGGGTGATGTCGATCACCGGCGAGCCCGGCGGCGGGCCGGTGCGGCCGGGGCTCTCGCTCGGCGACATCGCCGGGGGGCTCTTCGGCGCGGTCGGCGTGCTCTCCGCGCTGCGCGAACGCGACCAGTCCGGCCTCGGCCAGTTCGTCGACGTCTCGATGCTCGACTGCCAGCTCGCCATCCTCGAGAACGCGTTCCTTCGCTACCACCTCACCGGCCAGACGCCCGAGCCGATGGGCACGAGGCACTCCTGGGCCGTACCGTTCCAGGCGTTCCCCACTGCCGACGGCCACCTCGTCATCGCGCTCGCGTGGGGCGTGCCCAACCAGTGGGCGCTGCTGTGCTCCGAGCTCGGGCTCGTCGAACTCATCGACGACCCTCGGTTCGCCGAGAGCCACCAGCGATCCGCGAACCACGCGGAGCTCGAGCCGCTGCTCAACGAGGCGTTCCGCAAGCGCACGACGGCCGACTGGCTGGAACGCCTCGAGCCATACGGCATTCCGTGCGGCCCGGTGAACAACATCGCCGAGGCGGCCGCCCACCCGCAGGTCGCCGCGCGCGAGATGCTCGTCCCCGTCGAGCACCCGAAGCTCGGCACGCTGCCCCTCGTGACTACCCCCGTGAAGCTCTCCCGCACGCCCGGCGGCATCCGCGGCACGTCGCCCGACATGGGCCAGCACACCCGCGAGGTGCTCGCCGAGCGCCTCGGCCTCGACGCCGACGAGGTGGAGGCGCTGGTCGCGGCGCAGGTCGTGTGGGAGGAGCGCCCCCCCGTCGACCTCGCCTGACCCTCCGCCACTCGGTCTCGGGCCCGCTCGCCCCCGTCTGCGGGGGAGAGAGGGCTGGACTGAGAGGATCCGGCAACCTCCTCGTGAGTTCGTCACACACCCGCAGACCCCCCTCACCCTCACCCTCTCCTCCCGGCGGGGGGAGAGGGAATCAGATCCGGCCCCCTCTCCCTGGGGAGAGGGTTGGGGCGAGAGGCGTGGCTCTACGACGTTGCGCCTGCTTTACACGCCGCGCGCGCAGCGCCGACAATGGTTGCAGCGCCTTGGGCGCTCATGTGTCGTGGGCTAAGATGGATCGTCGGACGCCCACGGGTCGAGGCGTGTCCAGTTCAGGAGGCACACCGCGGTGAACGCCGCACACGCGCGCTCTGCGCAGCAATCAGCCCTGCACTTGCAGCATCCTCCCTCGGAGGACGCCGCCGCACGGCTCTTGCGCGCGGATACCGCGCGAGGCGGGCTCTACAACCCCGCGCTGGAGCATGACGCCTGCGGCACCGGCTTTGTCGCCGAGGTCAGCGGTGAGCACACCCGGCGCGTCGTCGAACTGGCCGTCGAGGCCGTCATCAACCTCACCCACCGCGGCGCCGTCTCGGCCGACGCGGCATCGGGTGACGGCGCCGGCGTCACTATCCAGATCCCGTTCGAGCTGCTGCAGGACGACGTCGCCGCACTCGGCCACGAGCTGACCGACCGCGCCGACCTCGCCGTTGCGATGTGCTTCCTCCCGCAGGACGCCGATGCGCAGGCCGCGGCCCGCTCCGCGCTCGAGCAGGCCGCTACGAGCGTCGGCATCGACGTGATCGGGTGGCGGCCCGTGCCGCACGACCCGTCCGTGCTCGGCGGCCTCGCGCTGGCCTCGCTGCCCGGTATCGAGCAGCTCCTGCTGCGCAGGCCGGAGGGCGCTGACGGCCGCGAGTTCGAGCGCCAGCTCTACCGCGCGCGCCGCCTGGCCGAGCGCGCGTACCGCGAGCAGGAGATCGACTGCTACGTCGTGTCGATGTCCTCGCAGACCGTCGTCTACAAGGGGCTGATGGTCGCGCCGCAGCTGCCGGCGTTCTACCCGGACCTCTCCGACGAGCGCACGATCTCCTCGGTCGCGCTCTTTCACCAGCGGTTCGCCACCAACACGCTGCCGAACTGGCCGCTGGCACAGCCGTTCCGCTACGTCGCGCACAACGGCGAGATCAACACGCTGCTCGGCAACCGCAACTGGATGACGGCGCGCGAGCCGGAGCTGACCTCGAACGTCTGGGGCGACGACGTCGGCGAGCTGCTGCCGGTGATCCGGCCCATCGGCTCCGACACTGCCTCACTCGACGAGGCGCTCGAGCTGCTGACCGCGTCGGGCCGCGACCTGCTGCACGCGATGATGATGCTGATCCCCGAGGCGTGGGAGAACATGCCCCGGATGGACCCGGAGCTGAAGGCGTTCTACCAGTACCACGCCTGCCTCCAGGAGCCGTGGGACGGCCCCGCCGCCGTCGCCTTCACCGACGGCGAGATGGCAGCCGCGATCATGGACCGCAACGGCCTCCGCCCAGCCCGCTACCAGCGCACGCGCGACGGCCTCGTGGTCATGGGCTCCGAGGTCGGACTCGTGGACCTGCCGTTCAGCGAGATCGTCGACTCCGGGCGCATCGGTCCCGGCGAGATGATCGCCGTGGACACCACGCGGCAGCGGTTCCTCCAGAACGAGGACATCAAGCGCGAGATCTCGCGTCGCCACCCGTACCGCGAATGGGTCGACGCGCACCTCTACAACCTCGACCGCTACCTCGACAGCGCGAACGGGCACCACCGCGAGCAGCCGGACGTGGCGCTGCGCACCCAGCAGGTGATGCACGGCTACACGCGCGAGGAGATCGAGTACGTCATCAAGCCCATGGTCCGCGAGGGCAAGGAACCGACCGGCTCCATGGGCGAGGACACGCCGCTCTCGACGCTGTTCGACCCGAGCCGGCTGCTCTACACGTACTTCAAGCAGAAGTTCGCCCAGGTCACGAACCCCGCGATCGACTCGATCCGCGAGGAGATCGTGATGGCGCTCGACACGCTGCTCGGGCGACGGCGCTCGCTGCTGGAGGCGGAGCCCGAGGCCGCGCGCCTCGTGCACCTCAACAGCCCGCTGCTCGTCGACGAGGAGCTGGCGGCGCTGCGCAACGTGCCGATGGGCGACTTCGCGCTCACCACGCTGCACGCCCGCTTCCCCGCCTCGGCCGGGCCGGACGGGCTGCGCGCGGCGCTCGACGACCTCTGCTCGGCGGCCCAGCTCGCCGTCGACGAAGGCCGGTCCGTGATCGTGATCAGCGACCGGCTGACGGACGTCCAGTGGGCGCCGATCCCGATGCTGCTCGCGGTGTCGACCGTGCACCACGCCCTGATCCGCTCGGGCCAGCGCATGAAGGTGAGCCTGGTCGCGGAGTCCGGCGACGCCCGCGACGTGCACCACTTCGGCACGCTGATCGGCTTCGGCGCCAGCGCGGTGAACCCTTACCTCGCGTTCGACACGCTGCGAGACCTCTACCAGGAGGGCGAGTTCGGCGAGGTCGACCTCGACGATGTGATGCGCCAGTACCAGCAGGCCGTGGACGCGGGGATCCTCAAGGTGATGTCCAAGATGGGCATCTCCGCGGTGTCGTCGTACCACGGCGCGCAGATCTTCGAGGCGCTCGGTATCTCCGACGAGGTCATCGAGTTCTCGTTCCCGGGGACCACGTCCCGCATTGGCGGCATCACGTACGACGACATCGCGCGCGACGTGCTCGACCGTCACGCCCGCGCGTTCCCCGATGCGGCGATGCCGCCCGGCGGCTGGTACAAGTACCGCCGCGACGGCGACTACCACGCCTACGAGCCGAAGGTCTGGCGCGCCCTCCACAAGGCCGCCCAGGACGGTACCTACGAGGACTACAGGGAGTACGCGGATCTCGTCGAGAACCGCCCCAAGACCGCGCTGCGCGACCTCCTCGAGTTCCGCGCCGACCGCACGCCGATCGACATCTCGCGCGTCGAGTCCGTTGACCAGATCACACGCCGCTTCAACACCGGCGCAATGTCACTGGGCGCGCTCAGCCGCGAGGCCCACGAGGACATCGCGCGCGCGATGAACATCCTCGGCGGCCGCTCGAACACGGGTGAGGGCGGCGAGGACCCGCGGCGCTACAGTCCCGACGGCGACCTGCGCGACGCGAACTCGAAGGTGAAGCAGGTGGCATCGGGCCGCTTCGGCGTGACGCCGGCGTACCTCGCCGCCGCCGAGGAGCTCGAGATCAAGATCGCGCAGGGCTCCAAGCCCGGTGAAGGCGGCCAGCTGCCCGGCCACAAGGTGTCCGACTACATCGGCACCATGCGGCACGTCATGCCCGGCACGCCGCTCATCTCGCCGCCGCCGCACCACGACATCTACTCGATCGAGGACCTCTCGCAGCTGATCTTCGACCTCAAGGCGGCGAACCCGCGCGCCCGCGTGTGCGTGAAGCTCGTCGCCGCCGAGGGCGTCGGCACGATCGCGGCGGGCGTGGCCAAGGGCTACGCCGACATCATCCAGATCAGCGGCCACGACGGCGGCACCGGCGCATCGCCGTGGTCGTCGATCAAGTACGCGGGCGCCCCGTGGGAGCTCGGGCTGGCCGAGACCCAGCAGGTGCTGGTGATGAACGGCCTGCGCGGCCGCGTGCGGCTGCGCGTCGACGGCGGCTTCCACACCGCGCGCGACGTGCTGGTCGCGGCGCTGCTGGGCGCCGAGGAGTACGGCTTCGGCACGGCGGCGATGGTCGCCGTCGGCTGCAAGATGGCGCGCCAGTGCCACCTCAACACCTGCCCGGTCGGCGTCGCCACACAGCGCGAGGACCTGCGCGCCAAGTACTTCGGCACGCCCGAGATGGTCGTGCAGTACCTCACCCACCTCGCCCACCACGTGCGCGAGTTGCTGGCCGAGCTCGGCTACGAGCGGCTCGAGGACGTCATCGGCCGCGCCGACCTGCTGGACCAGCTCGCGCCGGAGAACGGCCTTCGCGCGGCCGGCATCGACCTCGCGCAGGTGATCGCGCCGGTCGACCCGGAGGGGACCGAGCCGCACTCGTCGGTCCAGGAGCGCAATGACCGCGGCGAGCCGCTGCTCGACGACCAGATCATCAAGGACGTGCAGTCCGCCATCGACGGCGGGCCGCCGGTCCAGCGCTCGTACCAGATTCGCAACACGGACCGCACGGTCGGCGCCCGGCTATCGGGCGAGATCGCACGCCGCAACGGCGACCGAGGGCTGCCCGACAGCTCGATCGACCTCTCGTTCCGGGGCTCGGCCGGGCAGTCGTTCGGCGCGTTCCTCACGTCGGGCGTGCAGCTCCACCTCGTGGGCGAGGCGAACGACTACGTAGCGAAGGGCATGAACGGCGGCGAGATCACGATCCGTCCGCCGCGCGATGCCGGGTTCCGCGGCAAGGGCGCGGTGCTCGTCGGCAACACTGTGCTCTACGGGGCCACGGGCGGCCACCTGTTCGTGGCCGGCAGCGCTGGCGAGCGCTTCGGCGTGCGCAACTCCGGCGCCCGGGCGGTAGTCGAAGGCGTGGGCGACCACGGCTGCGAGTACATGACGGACGGCGTGATCGTGATCCTCGGATCCGCGGGCCGGAACTTCGGGGCCGGCATGTCGGACGGCGTCGCCTTCGTGCTGGACGAGGAAGGCGACTTCCGGACACACGTCAACCAGGAGCTCGTCGGCCTCGAGCAGGTCACGACGCCGGACAGCATCGAGCTGCTGGAGGCGATGATCCGCCGCCACCACGAGTTGACGGACTCACGTCGCGCGAAGCGCATCCTGGACGACTGGCGGCTCTACCTGCCGCGGTTCTGGAAGGTCATGCCGAAGTTCGCGCTGACCGAGGAGGGCCCGATGACCGTCGTGCGCCGCCACCTCGAAGGCCTGCGAGCCACCACCGTCTAGATTCGCCTACCGGCGTATCCCGGAACCGCCGAGGGCCACCCCCGGCGGTTTTCTGTAGCGACTACTCGTACCGGAGCGCCTCGGCGACGGCCACGCGTGACGCCGCGCGCGCCGGCAGGAGCGTCATGAGCGCGCTGGCGCCGTAGGCGCCGACAAGGATCACCGCGAGCCTCGCCCACGGCACCTGGAAGTCGATGTCCGTCCCGCCCGTGAACTCCGGGCTCGCCAGCAGGTTGTGCGAGATCGCGAGGCCCAGCACGACCCCGATCGCGATCCCCGCCAGCGCGATGAACGACGATTCGAGGAAGTACGAGACGGCCACCAGACGGCGGCTGTAGCCGATGGCGCGCAGCATGCCGATCTGCTGGCGGCGCTCCACCACCGTGCGGAACGCGATCACCCCGAGCGCGGCGATGCCCACGATGAGCCCGAGCGCCATGAAGCCCTCGAACAGGTACTGGAACGACCGCGACTGGCTCGCCTGGTCGTCGATGAGCTTGTCGATCGAGTCGGCCTGCACGCCCAGCTCGAGCAGCGTCGACTCGATGTCGCGCGCCGTCTCGATCGCTGCCTCGTCGCTCGAGGCTGCGGTGACGACGAAGTACTGCTCGAGGTCGCCGCCCTCGAAGTGCTCTTCAACCGCCGAGGCGTGGGTGAAGATTGCGAAGAAGGTCGGGATTACGGCCGTCACCTGCGGTTCGAGGACGCCGATGATCTTGAGCTCGGTAGTCAGACCGCTCGACGGGTCGCGGACCGTGATCGGGATCGGGTCCCACGCCGTGTGCCGGAGGTCGTGGTCGGTCACGCCGAGGTAGAAGTCGCTGGTCTGCGGGCCCCCGCCGAAGTCGTCGACCGGCTGGAGCCGCGAGGCATCGATGACCGCGACGGTGGGATCGGTCCGGACTGCCTCCCACACCGCCTCGTCGGTGTCGTACCCGACCGCGTGATGTTCGACGGGCAGTCGCTGCAGGTCGATGAACTCGTCGTCGACGGCTGCGAGGTGGTACGGCTCGTAGGCCTCCGAGATGTCGGGGTCGTCGCTGCGGCGTACCTGCGGGAAGACGGAGGCGAGGCGTCCGACGCCGCCGATAGTGGTGTCGGGGTCGTAGCCCGCGTCCTGGAGCGCCTCGCGCAGGTCCGGAATGCGGTTGTTGGGGTTCACGTCGACTGCGACGTCGAAGCCGCCGTTGGCGCTCTCGCTGAGGAAGGCCTGCGTGAAGTTCGAGTTGAGCGTGGCCATCACCACCACGCTGAAGACGACGATCCCGAACATGGCGAGCGTCATGCCGGTGCGGAACTTCGCCGCCACCGGGTAGGCGATCGCCGTCTTGATGGCGGGCGCGATGCCGCCCAGCAGCCCTCCCAGCCAGCGCACCGGCGCGAGCGCCAGCTCGGCGTTGAGGATGATGACGATCACTGCCGCCGAGGTGACCGCGATGCCGGAGACGAAGAACATCTCCACGTTGCCCTCGATGTGCATGGGGCGCGGCAGGCCGAGGACGCGCATGATCCCGTCGACGGGGTCGAGGTCTCGCCCCACGACGCTCTCGAGGTGCGTGAAGAGCGAGAACGGCAGCGGGAGGATCCAGTACCAGACGAGCCCCAGGCCCGCGGCGCTGAAGGCGACGCGCTGGTTCAGCCCGAAGTAGACCGCGAGCATCGCGATGCCCAGCACCACGAGGTTGAAGCCCGACGTGTAGCTGAACGCCTGGCCCTGGAACTGGCTGAGCGCGTCGACCCCCCAGCCGGACAGCCACACCAGCAGGGCGCCGACGATCGCCATGATCACGGCCCAGCCGCCCGCGTTGCGGTGGCGGCCCGCCCACACGCGTGAGAGCTGCAGCAGCCAGACGAGGGCTGCCACGACGTTGAAGACGAGCAACCAGACGGCCCAGAGCAGCCAGTGCCGCCAGTTCCACTGGTTCCGGAAGGCTCCTCGCCGGACGGTGCGCTGGCCGAAGAACATGAGCGTGGCGACGCCCATGAGTGCGGCCCCGCCGAACAGGCCGGACAGCGCGGTCGGCAGGTCGCCGAACGCCGCCGTGATGACGGTCGCGCTGACGAGGAGCGTTGCGACGCCCGCCACGACCAGCGCAACGAGCCACGCCACCAGCCAGAGGGCGCCGAGGGCCGACTTAAGGAGCGCACCGATCGAGCGGTCGGCGCCGCCGAGGGGCTGCGGCTCCGGGAGGTCGCGGATCGCACGCACGATGTTGAGGTTCGCGATGCGGAATGAGGAGAACGCGACGGTCCCGAAGGTCAGGACCACGCCCAGGCTGTAGGCGATGAGGAAGCCCTGCCAGTTGAAGTGGAAGGTGATCCCGAATCCGAAGGCATCGGAGAAGATCTGGCCCAGCACGAGCACCAGCACGAACGCCACACCGAGGCCGAGCAGCGCCCCTACTGCCGCGGACCCCAGGTTGTAGGCCATGCCCTCGGCCAGGAACGTCTCGGTGAGGTGCAGGCGCTGCATGCCAATGGCGCGCGCCATGCCCATCTCCGAACGTCGCTCGGCCGCGAGCATCACGAAGATCATGAAGATCAGCAGCACGCCCGACGCGATCGCGAACAGGCCGAAGATCAGAAAGAACGCGACGAAGATCGAGCCGATCGTCTCCGCCAGGCCGACGGCCTGCTCTTTCGTGAAGATGACGTCCGCCCGGCCTTCCGGGTGTGCGTCGATGAACGCTTCGAGGCGCTCCTCGACGGCCCCGCTCATGTTCAGCGTGTCGCGCACGCCGCCCGTGATGGAGACGACGATCGCGGACAGCTTGCCGTCGAGTCCGGCCACCTCGCGGGCGACCTCGAGGCTCGTGATGAGCCCGCCGCCACCGCCGAACTGGGCCTCGGTCAGCGAGGTGTCCTGGATCACGTCGATGACCTCGAACGCCGCGGGCTGGCCGCTGTGGAAGATCTGCACGGTGTCGCCCGCCGAGACGTCCAGTTGCTCGGCGAGGTCCTGGGATGCGTAGGCGCGCATCCCGCCGAGTGTCGAAGCCGAAATCAGCTGACCGTCGAGCGTCTTCAGGCCGTTGAATGTGTCGATGCTCGAGGGGTCGACGCCGATGAAGCCGGCCACCGGCTCTGCGAGCCGGCGCTCGGCGTTGAGCGCGGGTAATACTTCGACCAGCAGCCCGGAGATGCCGTCGATGTCGGGGTCGTCACCGAACTCCGCAGTCAGGGTGCCGAGGAACTCGTCGGTGAGGTAGCGGTCTTCGCGCTCGGATGCGACCTCGTCGTCGAATCCGATGACGAAGTCCACTTCCTCGAAGCTGTCGTAGATCTCGTTGGTGATGGAGTAGCCGACCGTGTCGCCGGTGGCGAAGGCGGCGCTGATGATCAGCGTCGAGAGCATCAGCCCGA
>VXTU01000095.1 GCA_009837285.1 Chloroflexota bacterium
CCGATGAGTGGAGGGCGTACCGCTCACTGAGGAGGCGCCGCCGCGGGGTCCGGCACGGGGCCGGTAACTACGTCGACGGCCGCGTCCACACGAACAGCATGGAGTCGTTCTGGGCCATCGTGAAGCGCACCGTACTTGCGACGTACCACTGGATCAGCTGGAAGCACCTGCACCGCTACGTCGCGGAGTTCACTGGGCGGTTCAACAACCGCCTCCATGACGACCTCGAGCAGATGCGCCGCGTGCGGAACGGCCTCTCAGGCTCCCGCCTCCGCTACGCCGACCTCGTGGCCTAGTCGACCGAGCTCAGGGGGGCGGGACGAGTCTCGCCCACAGAAGCGCGATGCTCACCAGCAATGAGACGACGCCGCCAGCCGCCGCCGCGACCGCGATAATCTGCTTGTAGGTCCACAGCTTTACGTCCTTGATCTCGCCGCGCAGGATCCCCACCTGCTCGGCCACATAGGCCCTTGTCGCCATGTGTGGCAGTTCGCCCTCGACTCGTCCCCGGAACTGGTCGATCGAGGCGGCGGGGTTTGTATCCGGCGGGGTAGCGGCCCCGGTCACACTCGTTCCTCCAGCCACTCCCACAGCCCACCGCCGTAGTACCCCCAGAAGGCTCCGTTGAGCTTGAGAATGATGGATCGTGGCTGTGGTGGGGGTGGTGCTGCTTCAGTGGGTTCCTCATCAGGTGGGTAGGCACCGATGGCACGCCCAATATCCGTCGTGAGGACGTCACCGCTGACCAAGAAGAACCTGGATGAGGCTCGGAACACGTCGGAAGTACCTAGGAGGTCCCGTAGTTTCCCTTCGATCTCGTCTGTCTCCGGGTCGTCGAGGTAGACCGCAAAGAGTGGCATCAGGGCCCCCGATGGTGTGGCCCAGCCGGGCCGGTGAGTAAGGCCATCCCAGCCTCCCTACTTCGAGGCGCGATGCTATCCGAGCGGGCCGGGGTGTGCCACCGGGTTGGAGTCACCTGCCCGTGCTTACGGCGACCTCGTGGGCAACTCACGTGGTAGCATCCGCTCGCTCTCAGCGGAGCTAGCACTTGGCACAAGCATGGTCGGGGAGATGTCGTGTCTCCTCGTGGGGCTGTGCCGGTGCTGGAAGCCTTCGCTGAGAGCGGTCAACCCCGACCTGCTCCGCGAGGAGGCTCCCATGCCCGCTGCTCCGCGCGGGCTTGCGCTGATCCCGGGGCTGTTTGTGGTTGCCGTCTTCGCGTACAACGCAGCACCGGCCGTAGTCGAGGACGTCGGTGCGTTTCTCTCGAGCGCGACGGCGGTGAGCGACCCGCTCCTCGACGAGGCCGGCGTGAACGTGGAGGGCTGGGGCAGGAAGATCTCCATCGCCGAAGCGCACGACATCGCCAACCAGCACTACCCGCCGTACCAGAGAGTCCCCGTCGACGTCGAAGTCGTCTGGGAACACGAGATCGTGGCGCGATGCGGGGGTGGTCACGGCTGTGCGAGGTGGAACGCGGAGGAGGGGAAGGGGCGCATCATCGTCCAATCAGACAGCCTCTACATCGGGGTCGTCCTACACGAGTTGGCCCACGTCCTCACCCGCGAGGGACATACAGACAACTGGTGGCGCGCCTACGAGCGCCTGTTTCGGCGACACGGGATCTGGAAGGACTGACATCGCCCGAAGGCTTGACACCCTCAGCTCGTATCTCGCACGGTGAGGATGTTGGAGGAGCAGGCTACCGATGGCTGACGAAGACCTCCGCATCCCGGCAACGCCCGACGAGCTCCTGAAGGCCGTCGTGAAACCGCGGAAGCCCCATGGCCGTGACTGAGCCAGAGTTGACCCCGGGCGAGATGCGGCTGCACGGCATCCCGATGTTCTTGCTGGGCGACAATCCGCAGAAGCTCAAAGAGATCCTGTACCCCGACCAGGCTGACCTGAGCTGGGAGCAGCTTCACGACTGGAAGCGGCGGATCGGCGACCCGCTCACCCGCTAAGCGCGCCTCGCACCCAGAGGGCGTCGCGCCTCGCACCCAGAGGGCGTTCAGGAGCCGCTGCGACTCGCGGGCACATGCGTTGCCGGACTCGACGAACCCCGCCCGCCACAACGCGTGGGCCGCAGTTTCGTAGCCGCGGACCATCGCCCAATCGACGACGTCCTCGGCGCGGTGTACTCTCGGTACGAAAGTTTCCTTCCTTCGCTGGCCCCACCACAACTCTTGTCTGGGCGGGTGGGGCCTAACTCTTGTCTGTCAGCGATCGTATCAGGTTGACTAGCGCCGAGCACCGGACCGATCACATGTGTGTACAGATCAGCGCTTGGACCGCCACGAATCGCCTTGATTCCCCAATGTTTGCTGGGCACTACCCGCCTACAGTCCCGATAAGACAAGACAGTACACCAAAGAACTCTCATGACCCCCTGATGGCGTAGGTTGGAGTCCGGAGGTCGACACTCGCCTTGCCCCCGCTTAGCCCCCGCCGACCGCCCGCGCTACGATCGCAGTACCGAACACCGAGCGCCCGATCTCCACGCCCCGAGGAGCCCTCCCATGGCCCTGTCCGGTCCGCGCATCGGCGCGCGGCGCGAGCTCAAGCGCGCCGTCGAGGGCTACTGGGACGGGGACGTCGAACGCGAGGAACTGGAGGAGACGGCTCGCTCGTTGCCACCGCCGTCTCAGATCCTCGTGGCGGTGGCCTACCCGGCTGCGCGGCGACGCGCCCAACCCAGTGCCAGGCTCGCAGCCACGGCCATAACTCCGGCCAGACAGTTGAACACGATGTCGACGGGGTCGAACACGCGGCTCGGCACGAACAACTGGATGACCTCGTCCACCGCGCCGACGAGGGCCGTGGCCAGCACCGCAAGCACCGCGGGAAGTGGTACGCGTCGGCCGTGGCTCGCCCGCTCCGTGAGGGCTTCGTAGAGAAAGACGGCCAGCACGCTGTACTCGATGAGGTGGCTGCGCTCCACCGGGCTCGCCACGCGCATCAGCACGAGCAGGTACACGACCGCAACACCCAGCGCGACAGCGACCTCGACGCCGCCCGGCCGCGCACGCAGCCCCTGCGCGACGACGGTCGCGCCGACGAGGCACATGGCGCCGAGGAACAGGGACGCCTCAATCAGGCCGCCCTCGCGCAGCACGCCCGCCAAGGTGCTGCCGAAGCCGATCGTCGCGTAGATCGCAACCACGACGGCGAGCGTCCAGAGCCAGAGTCGCCGCTCGCGGCTGGAAGCGAATAAAGGCATGCCCGCGATTATCGACGCGGATCCGGCCGCTAGAAAGCCGGATTCGCATAGCCCCCGCCGAGCGCGCGCGCTACGATCGTCGTACCGAACACCGAGCGCCCGATCTCCACGCCCCGAGGAGCCCTCCCATGGCCCTGTCCGCTATCCCCGGCTATCCGCGCATCGGCGCGCGGCGCGAGCTGAAGCGCGCCGTCGAGGGCTACTGGGACGGCAATGTGGGCCGCGAGGACCTGGAGGAGACCGCGCGCTCGCTGCGGCTGGAGGCGTGGACACGCATGCGCGACGCGGGGATCGACCTCATCCCCTCCAACACCTTCTCGTACTACGACCACGTGCTCGATACGATCGCGATGGTCGGCGCGGCGCCGCCTCGCTACGACGGCGGGGACAACGACCTCGACACCTACTTCGCCATGGGGCGCGGCGCGCAGGGCGACCGCATCGACGTGACCGCGCTGGAGATGGTGAAGTGGTTCGACACCAACTACCACTATCTCGTCCCCGAGCTGTCACCCGCGACGAGCTTCCGCCTCGCCAACCGCAAGCCGCTGGACGAGTACCTCGAGGCGCGCGCGGCGGGCATCGAGACGATGCCCGTGCTGCTCGGCCCGGTGTCGTTCCTCCTGCTCGCCCGTGGCTTCGACGCCGACGGCAACCACGACGACGACTTCGACCTGCTGTCGCTGCTGCCCGACCTCCTCGACGTCTACGCCGAGCTGCTCGCGCTGCTCGCCGAGGCCGGCGCGCAGTGGGTGCAGCTCGACGAGCCGGTGCTCGTGCAGGACCGCACGCCCGAGGAGCTCGCCGCGCTGACGCGCGCCTATGAGCGCCTGGCCGCGGCGGCAGGCTCGACGAAGCTGCTGGTGAACACCTTCTTCGGCGATGTCGACGAGGCGTACCGCACGCTGGCCGAGCTGCCCGTAGCCGCCATCGGGCTGGACCTGGTGCGCGGGCGGCGCAACCTCGGACTCTTGCAGCGCTTCGGGCTCCCCGGCGGCAAGCACGTCGTCGCGGGCGTCGTCGACGGCCGCAACGTGTGGCTCAACGACCTCGGCGCGTCGATCGACACGCTGGGCGAGATCGGCGCGGCCGTCGGCGAGGACCGCGTGATCGTCGGCGCGTCGTGCTCGCTGCTGCACGTGCCGATCGAGCTCGACATCGAGACCGACCTCGACCCCGAGCTGCGCTCGTGGCTGGCGTTCGCGAACCAGAAGATCGAGGAAGTCGCGGTGCTCGGCCGCGCCCTCGACGACCCCAACCTGGCCGCCGACGAGCTGGCCGCGAACCGCGCCGCCCTCGAGTCGCGCCGCAACTCGCCGCGGACCTTCAACCCGGCGGTACGCGAGCGCGTCGACTCGACCACGGCGGCCGACTACGACCGCGACGGCAGCGTCGATGAGCGCCGCACGGCGCAGCGCACCCGCCTGGGCCTGCCGCCGTTCCCAACCACGACGATCGGCTCGTTCCCGCAGACGCCGGAGATCCGCCGCGAACGCCGCCGCCACGCCAACGGCCGCATCACCGCCGAGGAGTACGACGGCTTCCTGGAGACCGAGATCGAGCAGGTGATCCGGCTCCAGGAGCGCATCGGCCTCGACGTGCTCGTGCACGGCGAGTCGGAGCGCAACGACATGGTCGAGTACTTCGGGGAGCAACTCGAAGGCTTCGCCTTCACGCGCTTCGGGTGGGTGCAGTCGTACGGCTCGCGCAACGTGAAGCCGCCGATCGTGTACGGCGACGTGGCGCGCCCGGGCCCGATGACGGTGCGCTGGGCGACGTACGCGCAGTCGCTGACCGACCGACCCGTGAAGGGCATGCTCACAGGGCCGGTGACGGTCCTCAACTGGTCGTTCATCCGCGACGACCAGCCGCGCTCGGAGACGTGCCGCCAGATCGCCCTCGCGATCCGCGACGAGGTCGTAGACCTCGAGGCGGCGGGCATCCCGATCATCCAGGTCGACGAGCCGGCGCTGCGCGAGGGCGTCCCGCTGCGCACGGCGGACTGGCCCGCGTACCTCGGCTGGGCGGTGCCGTGCTTCCGGCTGGCGACAGCGGGGGTGCGGGACGACACGCAGATCCAGTCGCACATGTGCTATGTGCACCTCGGCGACGTGCTGGACGCGGTCTCGGACATGGAGGCCGACGTGATGCTGCTGTTCAACGCGCGCTCCGACGCGGAGAGCCTGGACGGCTTCCGCGACCGCGGCTACGACAAGGACCTCGGCCTCGGCGTGTACGACATCCACTCGCCGCGCGTCCCGCCGACCGACGAGATGGTCGGCCGGCTGGAGGAGGCGGCGGCGGTGATCGACCCGGCGCACCTGTGGGTGAACCCCGACTGCGGCCTCAAGACGCGTCGCTATGAGGAGACCGTGCCGTCGCTGGAGCACATGGTGGAGGCTGCGCAGCACATGCGCGGCGCGTAGCGCCTGCGCCACGCGGGCCCCTGGTTGGGGCTAGGGCGCGCTCAACCGGATCACCGTGATGATGACGGCCGTCTGGAGACCGACGACCGCGAGCACCCACGCACCGAACCGGATCACGAACCGGCGGACTACCCGATCCACAGCGGCTTCCACAGCCTGCGCTGCTGGGACACCAATCGGTTCAGATCCCTCTGTATGGATGTGAGTGTCGTTTCGGCGGCGCGGAGGCAGTTTCAATCCAGGTTGAATTGAATCACGGCGATGATGATTGCCGTCGCGATGCTGACGACGCCCAGCACGACGCTAACGTCCATGCACCTAGCCGAATCAGCATGCGGTCTGCCATGCGATCCGCCGCTGCTTCCGCCACTTCAGCAGCGGCTACGCCGATCGCGTCGGCCTCCTCGGGCTCGAAGTCAGCTTCTTCGCGCAGACCGCGGACGCCGTTGATGATCCTGGTTGCGCTGCTCATGCACGCATCCTAGCACAGGAATGCTATAACGTGACGGATTTAAGCTTCGTCGTCCCAGACCCAGATGCGGTGCGCGGCCTCGAGGCCGAGGACGAGTTCGCGGCCGTTGAGCTGGATGGTGACCGTGCCGCGATACGGCGCGACGTCGTTCACCGTGAACTGGACACCGGGGCGGATGCCCTCGTCGTCGAAGAAGCGGAGTAGCTCCTCCTCTTCCTCGTACACTCGCTCGATCGTCGCCTCGTCACCGCTCTCGAGGGATGAGAGGCGCCGACCGGACAGCGGGTGCCCGTGGTCGGAGCCCGGGATCGGGTAGCCGAACGGCGATACCGTGGGCGCGCCGAGGCGGTCGACGATGAGCCGCTCGGTCACGTCAGAGATGGCGTGCTCCATGAGGTGCGCCTCTTCGTAGGCGCGCCACCACTCCAGCCCCAGTGTCTCGACGAGCAGGCACTCCGCGAGCCGATGGCGCCGCACCATCTGCTCGGCGCGCTCGAACCCCGCCTTGCTGAGCGAGATGCGCTTGCGCCCGTCGATGTTGACGAGGCGGTCGCGGCGCAGCCGCGTGAGCATGCCGGCGACCGAGGCGGGCTTGATGCCCAGGCGCTCCGCGACACGCGCGGCGATGACCTCTTCCTGCTCGTCGTGCGAGATGCGGTAGATCGTGGTGAGCGCGTCGTCCGAAGCGACGTTGGTGACTTGTTTCGGCATCGGTGTACCTCTGCCCGATCCTCACACGTCCGCGCCGCGCTCGGCAACCCGTCGCTACGAGCCGCCCTCGCATCCGCCGGGGATGGTCAGCGTCCACCCGATGCGGATCAGGTTGGCGTTGCTGAACGTGCGGCCGTCGTCCATGACGCGGTCGCGGTTGGCATCCCAGATCTCCGGCCAGCGACGGCCCTCGCCGTAGCACGCCGCGGCGATGCGCCACAGCGTGTCGGCCGACTGCACGACGTAGCTGCCGTAGGTCGTCTGCGCCGGCTTCATGCCGGTCCGCTCCCCAAGCACGGGCGTCGCGGTGCCGGCGTCGGAGTCGTCGGCCGTCGGGTCGGGCCACATGAGCAGGACCCAACCCGAGGAGCCGAGGGCGATCACGCGCGTTCCGAGCGCCGAAGCGGCCACGAGCTGCGGGTCGCTTGCCTGCAGCTCGGCCAGCTTCGTCGCGTCCAGCATCACCTCGGCGGGCTCGGGACCCGAGCGGTCGAAGCCCTCCTCGATCCACGTCTCGCCGATGCGGTAGTACGTCCGCGTGCCGACGAGCCGCGCCGCCGACGGCGTCGAGTGCTCAACCTCGCCCGCACCGATCTCAGAGACCGCCTCCGCGGCCCGGACCGCCGACTCGCCGACGGAGTCGTCCGCCATCGCGTCGTCCATGGCGTCCATCGCCTCCTCTTCCTCGAACGCCACGTGCGGCTCGGCGGCGAGGTAGGAGGTGTACGGCGTGACGATGCCGAACTGGTTCGCGATGCCGATGACGGTCTCGATCAGCCCTTCGCGCGCCCCCTCGATGCGCAGCTCGCGCAGGAGGTCGGCGATGCGGCGCTGCGCCCACAGGAGCGCGATGCCCGGGTCGTCCGAGGTCTCGGGCAGCGACAGCTCGTACTCGAAGCGCTGCGCGCCCTCAGCGGTCTGCCCGGTGAGCACCGCCGTGACATCGCCCGAGCCCTCGTAGCGCCCGGCGATCAGCAGCTGCTCGCCGACGAAGATGCCACCCGGGGCCGCCGGCGCGAGCGCGCTCACCGTGGGCTCTGCCGCGCCATTGGGCAGCTCGAACGTGATCGAGGTGGCGAGCAGGACGGGCGTCGAGATGCGCTCGCTGAGCTTGCCGACCTCGGTGTCGATGCGCTCGTCGGGCGTCACGTAGTGGCTGGAGCCGGTGAAGCGCGAGGCGAGCGCGTCGAGGAGCTTGGTGTCGACGTCGTTGCCGACGCCGAACGTGAAGAGCTGGACGTTCGTCGGCGCGGCGCCGACGGCAACGTTGATGATGCCATCGGTGTCCTCGATGCCGACCGTGGGCAGGCCGTCCGTCAGGAACACTACGGTTGCGGGCCGGTCGCCCGACAGCAGGTCCATCGCCTCCCTGAGCGCTGCGGCGATGTTCGTCCCGCCCTCGTCCACGATGCCGGCGATCCAGGTCTTCGCCTCGTCGGCGGCCGATGTGGGCCTGAGCGTGTCGGCGAAGGTGGTGGCGTTATCGGCGAAGCTGACGATGCCGAAGCGGTCCTCGGTCCCGAGGTCGTCGAGGATGCGAACCGCCGCCGCCCGCGCCTGGATGATCTTCTCGCCGTACATCGAGCCGCTGCGGTCGACCACGATCACGACGTCGCGTGCGACGCGCTCACCCGCCTCGATCGAGGGGGCGAGCAGCAAGGCGAAGTAGCCGTCCTCTCCACTCGCGCGGTGGGCGAGCAGGCGCGCGGCCACCAGGCCCTCGCCGCCGCCGAGGTGGAGGCGGAAGTCTCGCGCCGCAGTCCAGTCCGACGGCGACTCCCAGGACACGTCGAGCTTGCCCGGACCCTCGCGATCGATGGTCGGGACGTGCCCCGGCGCGACCACCGTTCGCACCTCCCACGGCACGTCGATCGTGGCGTTCAGCAACGCCGCCGCCGGCCGCGGCGACATCCGTGACCACGGCGCCTCGATGACCACCTCGTTCGACTCGGCGGCAAGCGGCGTCGTGACGGTGTAGAGCACGAAGCGCGTCTCGCCCGCCGGGACGGGGAAGGCGCGGATCTCGTACAGGTCGTCGTCGAGCGAGCGCAGGAGCGCCGGGTCGATGATGCGCGCCACGATTTCCTCGTAGATGCGCGCGGCGTCGCCGGCCCCGAGCAACCTGCCTTCGAGGGTCTCCGGGCCGCCGGCCAGCGTGAGGCCGGTCACGACGCTGTTCGGGGGCAGCGGGACGATCACCCGGCCTTCGGCCAGCCCGCCGCCTGTGTTCTGGAAGGTGAGCGTCCAGCGCGTGCGGTAGCGCCCGTCGGCGACCGTCACATCGGCCTGCGCGTGCGTCAGGCTCGCGGCGCCCGGCCCCACCCACCAGCAGTCGACGCACGGCTCGATTGGGGGGCGCTGCGCCTGCGCGGTTGGCGGCATTGCCGCTGCGAGGAGGCCGACGATCGCGGCGAGGAGGGACAGGGTGGCGACACGCCAGTTGCTCACGAAGGCCTCATTTCGCGCAGGGCGGCTTCACTCATAGTACGCAGCCGACGCCGCGGATCGTTCCATCACGCCCGCGCGGGCCGCAAACGAGGGCGGTATCGTCAGTGGGGCGGTCACCTGTTCGCGCCGGGATGCGCGCGATACACTGAGCACGCTCCCCGCTTCGAGGCACACACGTGGTTCTCTCCGACCGATCGATCCGTGAGGCGCTCATCTCGGGCAGGCTCGCCATCGAGCCGCTCGCCGAGGACGCGCTGCAACCCGCCTCCGTGGACATCCGGCTCGATCGGCAGTTCCGCGTGTTCCGCAACCACCGTGACTCGTTCATCGACGTGCGCGAGCCCGTCGAGGGGCTCACGGAGGTCGAGACGGTTGAGGACGACGAGCCGTTCGTGCTCCATCCCGGCGAGTTCGTCCTGGGATCGACGCTGGAGCGCGTCAGCCTCGGCGTGGACCTCGTCGCGCGGGTCGAGGGCAAATCCTCGCTGGGGCGGCTGGGACTGCTCGTGCATGCGACCGCCGGTTATGTGGACCCGGGGTGGGACGGCCACCTCACCATGGAGCTCTCGAACGTCGCGAACCTGCCAATCCGGCTCTACTACGGGATGAAGATCGGCCAGCTCTCGTTCCTCGAGCTCACGACACCGTCGGAGCGGCCCTACGGTTCGCCCGAGTTGCGCTCGAAGTACCAGGGCCAGACGGGGCCGACCGCAAGTCGGGGGCACACGGACTACCAGCGTTGAACGACGGCCAGATCCCGCGTTGAATCATGGCGCCTGTCGGCGCCAGTCCGAGCGTGCACACCTCAGTCGAGTAGCGCGAACCGCCGCAGGCCCCTAGGCGCCGAGGGCTCTGCACGCCGTTCCGCAACCCATGCACCAACCGCAGATTTGAGGCCCTGCAAGCGGCAGACGCTTACATGGCGACGCGTTACGATGCCTGCCAACCGCCCGCGCGGGGCCGAGGAACCAACCATGACGATCCTCGAACCGCCTCGACTCGACGCCGAATCCGACGCCGTCCTCGGTCCGCTTGTGCGCGTGATCGAGGAAGCGGCGGGCGAGCAGCCGTGGGCGCTTGTCGGCGCCTCCGCTATCCAGCTGCACGGCATCAGTACCTCGGCGCCGAACCTCGAGTTCGTCACGACCGACTCCGCGCTGAACCAACTCGCGGAGATGCTGGACGTGCCCGTGACGTGGCAGCGCGGCGCCTATGTCGCCTCGGCGCGGCTGCAGTTCATGCGCAGCCGCGTGCCGGTCTTCGTCCACGGCAGTCCGACGTTCCATGGCGCGTACGTCTCGCTCACCCCGGTCGACATCCCGGCGCTCTGGGACGCACGCACGCACGTCGACGTGAACGGCACGGTCGTGCTCGCCACGCCGCTCGAGTGGGAGTTGCTGCTCGCGGTCGTGCTCGGGAACGCCGAGCGCGCCGGCACGATCGGCGACCACCTCCGTGCCGAGGGCCACGACGGCCGTCTGCTCATCCGTCTCATGCGCGAGGGCCACGTGGGCTCCGAGACCGAAGAGGCGGTCTGGAAGCACCTCGAACGCTAGCTGCCGACCGCCTGTGAGTGCGACCCAGCCACCTAACAGCCCGCCGGACCCTCACCCCAACCCTCTCCCGCAGTGCGGGAGAGGGGGCCAGATTCTGATCCCCTCGCCCCCG
>VXTU01000073.1 GCA_009837285.1 Chloroflexota bacterium
GGGAGAGGGCGGGGGTGAGGGTCCGGCGGGCTCCTCAACGGCTCGTGGCACCCCGCAGAGGCAGACCCCCTCACCCTCACCCTCTCCCCCGCAGACGGGGGCGAGGGGACCGGAGGCGGCGGCGACGCGATCGCTAGGGGATCGAGGGGATGTACTCGTCGCCGATGTGGCCCATCTCCTCGAACCGCCGGTAGTCGGCGTCGGAGAAGCCGAGCAGCTCCTTGTAGACGTATTCGTTGTCCTGGCCCAGCAGCGGCGCGTGGCGCGGCGGCGGGGGGTGAGAGCCGCTCGCCGTCCATGCCTCGCGCACGTGGCGATACGTGCCGGCCTCGGGGTGGTCGATCTCCCGGAAGAACCCGCGGGCGTCGAGGTGCGGGTCCTCGTACGCGTCGGCCTCGGACATGACCGCCCCGGCCGGGATGCCCGCGTACTGCAAGCGCTGCGCCACCCACCGCGGGTCGAGGAGCTCCGTCCACTGCCCGATGATCGCGTCGAGTTCGCGGCGGTTCTGGTAGCGCGCCGCCATGTCGGAGAAGCGGGGGTCGTTGACCAGGTCTTCGCGGCGGATCGCCTCGCAGAGCAGGGGCCACTGCGCCTCGTTGGTGATGGAGATGGTGACCCACGCGTCGTCGCCGCGGCAGCGGTAGACGTTATGCGGGGCCAGCCACCAGTGGTCGTTGCCCATCTGTTCCCACTGCCGACCGTTCATCGAGTAGTCCATGATGAACTCGCCGATCAGCGGGACGAAGTTCTCCGCCGTCGCCACCTCAACGAGCAGGCCCTTGCCGGTCCGCTCGCGCTGGCGCAGCCCCATCATGAACGCGTAGGCGTTGCCCATCCCCGACGCCGCGTCCGAGGGCACGCCGAGCGGGGCGTACTCCAGACTCAGGCCGGGGTACGTGCGGATCGCCGGGTGCCCGGCGATCGCCTCCATGTGGTTCCCGTAGGTGCGGTACGCGCGGTAAGGTCCGTCGATGCCGAACGCCGGGATGCGCACCATCACGAGGTTCGGGTTCACCGCCGACAGCGCGTCCCAACTCACCCCCTGCCGCTCGATGTTCGGCGGCAGGTTGTTCTCCATCAGCCCGTCCGAGATCTCGACCAGGCGGTGCAGCACCTCCTGGCCCTCGGGCCGCGTGAGGTCGACGGTCATCGAGAGCTTGTTGCGGCCGTGGTGGTTGAAGATCGAGCCACGGTTCCACGGTCGCTCGCCAGCCTCGTTGTCGGGGTAGCCGATGCCCGCGCCGGCCTGCGCCATCGCGTCCACGAACGCCTGCGGCGGTCGCGCCAGCAGTCCCCGCGTCGCGGAGGCGAAGTGCTGGGTCGACTCGACGCGGATCACCTCGGCGCCCCAGTCGGCGAGCTGCATCGCCCCGTACGGGCCGGCGAGCACAACGGTGAAGTCGACGATGCGCACACCCTTGAGCGGCAGGTCCTTCGAGGTCCACCCGGCGCCGCGACCCGGTGTGGCAGCCGGGGCTGGCTGCTCGCGCGGCAGCTCCGCGAGCACCTCGTCGGTGTGCTCGCCCAGCAGCGGTGCACGGCGGCGCTCCGGCATCGGGCCCTCGGGGCGGTGCAGCTGGAAGTGGTAGCCGGGGTACTGCAGCGGCCCCGTCTCCGGGTGGTCGATGGTCTGGAAAAACTCGCGGTACTGGAAGTTCTCGTCCTCGAAGAGGTCGGCGACGCTGTTGATCGGCCCCGCCATCACGCCGTGCACCTCGCACGCCTTGCGGATCTCGGAGCGCGTGTGCGACAGCAGCCACGGGAACGCCAGCGCGTTGAACTCGTCGATGCGGTCGACGTGCGAGCAGGCCTCGACGGTGGACCACTCGGGCGTCTCGAGGAGGTCCTCGTAGCCCATCATCCGCAGCGCGGTGTGGATGCGCTGCGGGCCGTTGGACATCAGGAAGAAGCCGTCGGCGCACGGGTACACGCCGCTGCCGACGCCCGCGGCGAGCGTCGGCCGCGATATGTACTCCCCGCTGTACTGGTACATCATCAGCCGCGCGAGCCGGATGTCGATCGAGTGCAGCGCGGTCTCGTAGAGGTTGACGTCGACGTGCTCGCCCTCGCCGCGGAGCTCAGCGCCGCGGATGGCCACGGCCGTCGCGAGCGCGCCGACGAGGCCCGTGTGATAGCTCGTCATGCGCCCCGCGGTCTTCACCGGCTCGTAGCTGGCCTCGCCTGATGCGAGCATCGGCCCGCCCATCGCGTATAGCGTGAGGTCCGTCCCCGCCCAGTCGCGGTAGGGGCCATCCTGCCCGAAGTTGGAGATCGAGGTGAGCACGAGGCGCGGATTCACCTCGCGCAGCGTCTCGTAGCCGATCCCGAGCCGGTCCAGCGTGCCCGGCATGAAGTTCTCGGCGACGACATCGGCGCCGCGTGCCAGTTCGAGGAAGCGCTCGCGCCCCTCATCGGTCTTGAGGTCCAGTACGACACTGCGCTTGTTGGTGTTGAGGAACAGGAACGTGCCGCTGCGGTCCGGCCCATCCTCGTCGCCGAGGAACGGCGGGAGGTGGCGGGCGGGGTCGCCCTCGGGCGGCTCGATCTTGATCACGTCGGCGCCGTAGTCGGCCAGCAGTCGCGTGCAGAACGGGCCCGCCGCATGCCGCGTGAGATCCAACACGCGCACGTCGTCGAGCGGCATGGTGTCGGTCATGAGACGCTCCCGCCTGCGAGGAGCCCTCGCTGGCGCGGAGCATACACGCGCGAACCGACCCGTGACGCGCTCAGAGGCTGTCAGCACCAGCCCGTGCACCGAGCGTTCACCGGCGCTGTATCGTGGCGGCCACTACCCGCGAACCACGATCGGAGGACGCGATGAGCGTTGATCCCAACGTCATTCGGCATCTCTACCGCTACGACCGGACCATCCCGCTGCTCCCGACCAGCGAGCGCGACGCCGTGACGGTCGTGCGCGGCGGCAACGTCGAACAGGTCGACAGCCTCGCGCGCGAGCGCGTGACCTTCGGCACCACGCACGACGAGCGCGTGACGGCCACGCTGACCTACCCGGCGGAGGGCGGCCCGTTCCCGGCGGTCATCCTCCAGCACGGCTCGACGCCCCTCGGTCGCCACATGTGGGCGAGTCGCCCGGTCGACGTCGAATGGGCGCTGGAGCACGGCGTCATGGCCGTCGCGGTCGACGCGCCCGGCTTCGGCGCGCGGGAGCAGGCCGACAACCGCGGGCGGCTCATGCGCGACCGCCCGGACCTGATGTTCCGCACGCGCGACCAGCGCATCCAGAACGTGCAGGACCTGATGCGCACGGTGGACTACCTCTGCTCGCGCGACGACGTGCTCGACGAAGCGATCGGCTTCTGCGGCGTCTCGATGGGCACGCGAGTCGGCGCGCCGTTCTTCGGCCTCGACGAGCGCGTGCGCACCGGCGCGTTCTTCATCGGCGGCTCCGGCCCGTACTCGGGCTTCGAGGTGGAAGGCACGGCGTTCGCCGATCTCGCTGCGGACGAGCGCATGATCTTCGACCTCACCGACCCGATCGTGTTCGCCCCGATGTCGGCTGGCCGCGAGGTCATCGTCATCAACGGGTCGCGCGACACGGTGGTCGGGCCCGGCGCGGGCGAGCGGCTCCAGGAAGCCTTCGGCGAGCCGAAGACACTGCGCTGGTACGACGGCGACCACGGCGACGTGCCGGTCGAGCTCTACGACGAGGCCGGGGCGTTCCTCGTGAGCCACCTGCGGGTGCCCGCGTAGCCCGAGGGGCGCTCCAGCGCCCACAAACGCATGCTATGTTCCGCGCACTGCCGCGAAGAGCATGGACTGGAGGGACACTCCTGAGCAGGCGGCGTCCCGGCAGGAAGTGCCGGCGCTCATCGACGACTGCCTCCCGGAACTACCTCCCGGAGTTGCATCGCGCATGCGCGACGACGGCGCTGTGAGGGCACGAGGGCGGCGGACCGTGAACCGCGCCTCCGATGACACGGAACGCCAGGGCTTCGAGTAGACTGGGAGCGATGGTACTGAGTATCATTTCCCGTTCTGCGACACGGGAATCAGAATCAACACCTCGGGAGGAACGGCCGCATGAGCGAGAGGGATAACCTACGACAGCGGGACCACGGCACGAACGGGTCGAGCCTCCACGAGGTCGCGATCGTCGGTGCGGGAGCGGCGGGGATCGGATGCGCGGCCGCCCTCAAGGAGTTCGGCGTCGACGACATCGTCACCCTCGATCGCCACGAGGTCGGCGCCTCGTTCCGGCGATGGCCGCAAGAGATGCGCTTCATCACGCCTTCGTTCACCTCGAACGCGTTCGGGCTGCTCGACCTCAACTCGATCGTGCCCGGCACGTCGCCCGCGTACTCGCTCGACCGTGAACACCCCAGCGGAGGCGCCTACGCGCAGTACCTCGAGTTTGTCGTTCAGCACTATGAGCTCGACGTGGAAACCGGCGTCGATGTGGGCTCGCTCACGACCGAGGACGATGGAACGTTCACGCTCACGACGAACAACGGATCGGTGCGGGCGCGACATGTCATCTGGGCGGCCGGGGAGTTCCAGTACCCGGAGCGCCACTCGTTCACGGGTTCCGAGTGGTGCTGCCACAGCGCCGACGTCGGCACGTGGCGAGAGCTCGAGGGCGACCGGTTCACGGTGATCGGCGGCTACGAGAGCGCCGCCGACGCGGCCGTCTCGCTCGTGCAGCTCCAGAAGAACGTGACTGTGCTGGCGCGGACACCGACCTGGAAGACCGACGATCCGGACCCCAGCATCTCCCTCTCCCCGTACACGCGCGAACGTCTCGCCTGGGCCCACACCACGGGCCACGTGAACCTCGTCGACGGTGTTGACATCACGTCCGTGCGCGAGAACGGCGACGGCTGGATTGTCGAAGCGTCGGACGGGCGCGAGTGGGCGAGCGAGACGCGCCCGATCCTCGCTACGGGCTTCAAGGGGTCGCTCGGCCACCTCGATGGGCTGATCGAATACGACGAAGCCGGCGACCCCGTTGTCACCGAGGAGGCCGACGAGTCGACACTCGCGCCCGGGCTGTTCCTCGCCGGTCCGATGGTCACCCACCGCGGCGTGAACTTCTGCTTCATCTACAAGTTCCGCCAGCGCTTCGCGATCGTCGCAGACGCGATCGCGCAGCGCCTCGGGATGGACACCACGGAAGCCGTTGAGGCCCGTCGCGAGGCCGGCTTGTACCTCGACGACCTCTCGTGCTGCGTCGAAACCTGTGCCTGCTGAGGGACGTGACATCGGTGTCGCCGCGCCCGACACCACGCTGCTCCTCGGACGCGAGAGCGTCGGCAAGTCCGCACTTGCCCGTGCGCTGACCGGCCAGCCTGCTCGGAACGTGCACTTCCGCGGCACCACGGTGCCGTGCGGCGAATACACGACCCCCGGCCGCGTCTTCGTCGACACCCCGGGGCTGCACCGCGCCTCCGACGCCGACACCGTGCGTCTCACGCTGGAGGCGCTCCAGGAGGCGGACGAGGTGTTGCTCGTTGCCTCGGCGACGCAGCTCGATGAGGACCTGGATCTGCTGCTGCCGCTCGTGCAGGGAAGGCGGGCAAGCGTCGCCGTGACGCGCTGGGACCTCGTCGCCGACCATGCCGCCGCTCGCGAAGCGATCGCGCGCATGGCGCTGGAAACCGGACTGCCGTTCGTCGTGCTCGACGCGCGCCATCCCGATCCCGCGGCACTCGAGGAATTGCAGGCCGCCGTCGCGGCGCCGGGCGCTGTCCGGCACGAGCGAACGCCGGTGCGGGCGGGACTGCGAATCGAGCCGCGGCGCGGACTCCTCGACCACGCGGTCGCGGGCCCCGCGGCGGGCGTCGCCCTCCTCGTCCTGCCGGCGCTGCTCGCCGTGCTCGCCGCGAACCAGGCCGCCGCCTGGCTCGAGCCGCTGGTCGACTCCGTCACGATACCCCTGGCCGAGCGCATAGTGGGCTGGCCCGGACCGCTGGGGGCGATGCTCGCCGGCGACTACGGCCTGCTCACCATGGGGCCGCTGCTGTTCGTGTGGGCGATGCCCACGGTGCTGGTCTATGCCGTGCTGCTCGGCGTCTACAAGGCGAGTGGCCTCGCCGACCGCATCGGGACGGCGATTCACCCCCTCCTGCGGCCGATCGGCCTGCACGGCCGCGACGTCACGCGGGTGCTGATGGGCTTCGGCTGCAACGTCCCGGCGATCGTCTCGACGCGCTCGTGCTCTGCCTGCACCCGGCCGACGACGGTCGGCGCGATCGCCTTCGGGTCGGCCTGTTCGTACCAGCTCGGTGCAACGCTCGCAGTGTTCGCCGCCGCGGGGAGGAGCAGTCTCGTCGGGCCGTACCTGGCGCTGCTGGTCGCCGCGACGCTCGTCTACGCGCGCCTCACCAGTGACCCGGTCGCGCGGTCGCCGCTCAACACGCTCCTCATTGAGCCGCGCACCTTCCTCACCCGGCCGTCGCTCGCCGCAGTCGGCGAGGAGACACGAGGGATGGTCTCGGCCTTCCTCCGCACGGCGGTCCCGACCTTCTTCGCCATTGCGATGGTCGCCTCGCTCCTCGACTGGTCGGGCGTACTCGACGCCGCGGGGCGCGTACTGGGGCCGGCGATGGCCGTGTTCGCACTGCCGGTGGAGGCGGCATTGCCGACCGTGCTCGCCGCCATCCGCAAGGACGGCATCCTGCTGCTGGCCGAGGAGGGCACCGTGGCCTCGTTGAGCGCGTCCCAGCTGCTCGTGGCGACGTTCCTCGCCGGGACGGTGCTGCCGTGCCTGGTCACCGCGATCACAATTGGGCGCGAACTCGGGCTACGGTTCACGGGCAGGCTTGTCGTGCAGCAGGCCGCATTCGCCGTCGCGGTCTCCGCGGCCGTCGGCTGGGCCTCGGCCTTCGCCGGCTGGTAAGGACCCCACGTCAAGCCTGCGGTGAAGTCAGACTGAGACAACTGCCCCATCGGCGCCCGCGAGAGCGAAGCCTTCAGCGACCCAGGACCTTGCGCCGGTACGACGGTGATCGCGGCGATGTGCCGACCGCACTCCACACGAGGCGGGGGCGTTCCTCGTGAGCCACGCGCGGGTACTCCGTGGCGTCCGCGAGTGCGACCGAGGCGCCATAACGCATGCTATGGTGCGGCCACTACCCCAGGAGGTGACACATGGACTGGAGCGACACTCCCGAGCAGGCCGCATTCCGGCAGGAAGTGCGGGCGCTCATCGACGAGCATCTCCCGGACCTGTATCGCCGCATGCGCGACGACGGCACCGAAGAAGGCTACGAAGGTGGCTGGATCGCCGACCGCGCCTCCGACGACGCCGAGCGCAAGGACGCGGCCGAGGACTGGACCGACGCGGTATCCGCGCGCGGTTGGTTCGCCCCGCACTGGCCGGAGGAGTACGGCGGTGCGGGCCTCTCGCCCATGGAGCAGTTCATCTACAACCAGGAGATGGCGGAAGCGGGCGCGCCGATCGTCGGCGGCTCCGGAGTCAGCCTCCTCGGCCCGACGATGATCGTGCACGGCACCGAGGAGCAGAAGGAGAAGTACCTCCCGAACATCCTCTCCGGTGAGACCGTGTGGGCGCAGGGCTACTCCGAGCCCGGCGCGGGGTCCGACCTCGGGTCGCTGCAGACGCGCGCCATCCGCGACGGTGACGAGTATGTGATCAACGGCCAGAAGATCTGGACCTCGAACGCCCACTACTCCGACGCGATCTTCGCGCTCGTCCGCACCAACCCGGACGCGCCGAAGCACCGTGGCATCTCGTTCCTGCTGATCGACGACATCCACACGCCGGGGCTCAATCTCCGGCCGCTGATCAACATGGCGTGGCAGCACGGCTTTAACGAGACGTTCTTCGAGGACGTCCGCACGCCGGCTACCAACGTGCTCGGCGAGGTCGACCGCGGCTGGTACGTCGGCATGACGCTGCTCGACTACGAGCGCTCGAACATCAGCGGTGCGGTCACGTTGCGCCGCCAGATCGGGCAGCTCATCGAATTCGCGCACGGCCGGGACGCCGACAAGGTGCGGATGCTGCCCTCGGTTCGCGGTGAGATCACCGACCGCTACCTGGAGGCGGAGGTCGGCGCGAACTTCTCGTTCCGCATCATCTCGATGCAGAACGCCGGGGTGATCCCGAACTACGAAGCGTCGACGGCGAAGATGTTCATCTCCGAGTCGCGCCAGAAGCTGGCGCGCACCGGCATGAAGACGTTCGGCCTCTACGCCAACCTGTGGGACGAGGACGAGCCGTACGCACCGGCGAAGACGGCGTTCACGCAGCGCTACATCACCACGATCCCCGGCACCATCGGCGGGGGCTCCTCGGAGATCCAGCGCAACATCATCGCCACGCGCGGCCTCGGCCTGCCGCGCGGCTAGCTCCGCGCGCCGGGAGGCGCAGCACGCGCAGCGACGAGGGGGCCGTACAGGCCCCCTCAACCCGTTTGTGATGGACGGCACAAACCGGCTTGGGAGCGTACAATCCTGTCATGACCACGAACGGCCAGCAGTACAGCGACACCGGCCGCGAGTTCCTCGCGCGTGCCCGCACGTACCTCGCCGAGGAGGACCTGCTACAGGCGTCGGAGAAGGGGTGGGGCGCCGCCGCACAGATGGTGAAGGCCGTCGCCGAGTCGCGCGGGTGGCGCCACAAGAGCCACCGCGACCTCTACGCCGCCATCGACGGGCTCGTCGAGGAGACAGGTGATCGCGATCTTTGGATCGCGTTCGGCCTAGCTGGGGTTCTACACACGAACTTCTACGAGGGCTGGCTCCCGCCCGAGACCGTCGACGCGTACCTCACGGAAGTGACGGATCTCGTCGAGAAGTTGGATGGCCTCGCTCCATGACCACCAACGGCCAGCAGTATCGGGACACGGGCCACGAGTTCCTCGAGCGAGCCCGCATCTATCTCGCCGAGGATGACCTGCTGCAAGCCTCGGAGAAGGGCTGGGGAGCCGCCGCGCAGATGGTGAAGGCGGCCGCCGAGTCCCGCGGCTGGCGTCACCGCAGTCACCGCGACCTGCATGTCGCGATCAACCGCCTGTCGAACGAGACGGGCGACGAGGAGATTGGCAACCTGTTCGACGCGGCGAACCAGCTCCACACGAACTTCTACGAAGGTTGGCTCCCGCACGAGACGGTCGACCGGAACCTCTCCCGCGTGGTCACGCTGGTCGAGAAGCTCGACGCACTGGCGGTGTAGCGCCGCCGACACTCGTCGCGATACGCACACGACGAGGGGGCCGATCGGCCCCCTCGGTGTTGGTGCGATGGGTGCCGCGCTACGCCTTCGGCAGCGACACCACCACCGGGCCCGGGCCGACCGAGACACCCTTCGGCGTCTCCGTCCACATCTCGATCTCCACCAGGTGGTCGCCGTCGTTCTCCCATTTTCGGGTGACGCGGCCCTTCGTCGTCGAGGTCTCGCCGACGACGTTGAAGATCTTCATGCGGAACGGGCCGACCTTCCGGATGCGCCCGTCAAGACCGATGTACTCGCGCGTGCAGCGCTCCCACCAGCCCTGGATGAACACGTTGTTGGCGTACATCTCCGGGGCGCCCTGCGCCTGCGCCACCTCCGTGTTGTGGTGGATCTGAGCGAAGTCGCGGTTGGCGCCCGCCTCCACGACGAGGCGATGCACGGTGATGGGAATCTCTACCGGGTCGAGCTCGTCGCCCTCGTTGACCTCGTCCCACGTTCGCTGCCTGGTCCAGTCTGCCATTGGTTCCTCCCGCGCTGGTCCGCGCCTCGTCCGCTGGTGCCTCGCGCCGCCTACTCGAACGGGACGTACGAGTAGAGCCCGCGGCGCACGGTGGCGATCAGATCGCCGCCCTGGTTGTGTACGTACGACTCGTAGATCTGGAACGCGCCGCGGCCGACCGAGGTCTGCTTCGGCAGGCACGAGATCAGCCGGTTGCCGGAGCTGGTGAGCCGGTCACCGACGTACGCGTCTTGGTGGTACTCGATTTCGATGTCCGTCGCGAACGCGGCGGACGTCGGCGGCGAGGGCGGCTCGAGCGCGTCCTCGGCGGCGGGCTGCCGCGGCGGCGGCGCGTCGCGGTCGTTCGTCGGCCACGCCGGTCCACCGTCCGATGTCCAGATGTCGGTCGCGATCCAGGTCTGCGAGATGCCGCTCGTCGGCGCCGGGATGCCCTCGTAGCCGTGCTCCCTCGCGACGGCCTCGTCGACGAAGATGGGGCAGTCCATCTCCAGCGGCTCGACGTACTTGCGGATCGCGCCCCGCTCGATCTCGTCGATGGCGCTCTTTCCGGTGGGGCTAAAGTCGGTGCCGATGGCGTCGATGAGCGGCTGCCAGGCCTGCTCCCAGTCGTCGCCTCGGGCCCAGTCGGTGTCGGCCACGCCTGCCACCTTCCCGCCGCAGAGTAGGGCTTGTTCGCGATCACTAGCGATCCCGAGGAAGGCTGTCAAGGTCGTTTCGCGCGTGTGCCACGGGGAGGGGGCCTCAAAGTGAATCCCGTGCTATCCTCCGGTCGCTCGAATCACGCCAAAGGCGTCCTCAGAACACGTCCCGCGCGGAGTCAGAGCGAGTGAAGAGAGCCGGCCTGAGCGCCGGCGCGGTAGTCCCGGTGTGCCGGGATCAGGAAGTTGTGGACGTTGGCCCAGAGGATCTACGTAGGAAATCTCCCTTACTCGTCGACCGAGGACGAGGTGCGTGAGCTGTTCGCGCAGTACGGCGAGGTCGTGTCGTGCGCACTGCCGACCGACCGTGAGACCGGACGCCCACGAGGCTTCGGCTTCGTCGAAATGTCCGATGAGGACGGCCGCAAGGCCATCGAGGGCCTGGACGGCCAGACCTTCGGGGGTCGCCAGCTCCGCGTGAACGAGGCGCGGCCCCGTGAGGACCGGCGCGGCGGCGGCGGTGGCGGTGGCT
>VXTU01000008.1 GCA_009837285.1 Chloroflexota bacterium
CGCGAGGCTCCATCGCGTTCGGGACCAGGCGCTGGTTCATCATCCGCTGCGAGATGACCACGTCGGCATTCTCAAACGCCTCGTCGAGCGCCGAGTTGTCCTCGATGCTCCCGTCGGCGCCCACGCCGGTGCCGGCGGGCGCCATCGGGACCGCGAGGTTGTTCTCGAAGTCGTCGTAGATCGTCGTCGGCTCGCCGGCCATTGCCCGCTCGGGGTCGATGACGGCCGGCAGCTCCTCGATGTCGACCTCGATCGCGGCTGCCGCGTCGGCAGCCTTATAGCGGTCGGTCGCGACGACAACGGCGATGGGCTCGCCGACGTAGCGGACGCGCTCAGGGGCCACCGAGTGGTGGTCGGGCGCCGGGAACGGCGTCGCGACCGGCATCGGCGGGACCATGTCGGCGATCTGGGCGCCGGTGTAGACCGCCTCGACGCCGTCCATCGCCTCGGCGGCGCTGGTGTCGATCGAGCGGATGACGCCGTGCGCCACGTCGCTGCGCCGGAAGGCGAGGTGCAGCATGCCGGGCAGCTTCACGTCGTCGACGTAGGTGCCGTGGCCCTGCACCAGGCGCGGGTCCTCGCGCCGCCGGACGCGCTGTCCGACGAGCTGGCCCGGGGTTGCAGCCATGGTCATGATGCACCTCCCGCCGCGGCCTGCATGGCGTTGACGATGTGCTCGTACCCCGTGCAGCGGCAGAGGTTGCCGTCCAGCCCGCGCCGGATCTCATCCTCGGACGGGTTGGGGTGCCGCTCGAGCAGGTCGATGCCCGACATAATCATGCCCGGCGTGCAGTAGCCGCACTGCAGCCCGTGCTCGTCCCAGAACGCCTCCTGCAGCGGGTGCAGCTCGCCGTCCTGCGCGATGCCCTCGATCGTCGTGATGTCGGCGCCGTCGGCCTGCACGGCGAGCACCGTGCAGGACTTCGCGCTGGTGCCATCGATCAGCACCGTGCACGCGCCGCACTGGCTCGTGTCACAGCCGACGTGCGTGCCCGTGAGCGTCAGGTCCTCGCGCAGGAGGTGCGCGAGCAGCGTGCGCGGCTCCACCTCCAGTTCATGGTGCCGTCCGTTCACGGTCACCGATATGGGTACGCTCATGTGGCTGCCCCTTCCTGTGCTGCCGCTTTCGCGTCTCGCTCGATTGACTCGAAGAACTGGCGCGCCATGCCGCGTGCCGAGGAGGTGAGCAGGCGTCCGCCGACGCGCCCGATGGCGCCCCGGATCGTGACGTCCGCGTCGAAGGTGAGGTGTGTGCCGTCGCCGTCGTCGGCGAGCTGGATGACCGCGTCGCCCGTGGCGCTCCCCGGACGGCCGGAGCCCTCCGCGTGCAGGGTGTAGCGGGTCTCGGGCTCCTGGTCGCTCATCGCGACCTTTCCCTTGAAGGAGCCGCGCACGGGACCGATGCCGACTTGCGCCGTGAGCTCATAGGTGTCCGGCGCAACCTCCTCGAAGGTCTTGCAGCCGGGGACGGCCTGCCGGATGACGTCGGGGTCTTGCAGGAGCTCCCACACGGTGATGCGGGGCAGGGAGAAGCGGTGCTCGCCTTCGATGCGCACGCCGGATCCTCTCAACTCGCAAGAATCCGGGGCGATGATAGCACCGTCGCGAGCGGGCGGGCTGTGACGCGTCAGCGTTCCCGCGAGCCTCGCCTGCCGCCCGGCGCGAACACGGTGCAGAGGAGCGCGATGCCCATGAAGAACGCGGCCATCCAGTAGGCCGCTTGCCACCCATCGAAGAACGCGGCGCTCGCCCCGGCGGTCTCACGCACCTCGCTCAGCGGGATATCGAAGCCCTGCCCCGCCATCACCGCCACGACCACGCCGGCCGCCACCGCCTGGCCGACGACGTTCCCGACGTTCCTCGTGAGGTTCGTGAGTGCGCCCACCACGCCGAGGCGGGAGACGGGCACCGCGCCGATGATCATCGTGTTGTTGGGCACGTTCCACGTACCCATGCCGACCCCGTTGACGAGCAGCAGGGGCGCGACCAGCCAGAGCGGCGTCGCGCTGGTCAGGAACGAGAACGAGAGCGCGGTCGTCATCATGATCACGTAGCCGCCGAGCGCGAAGCGTCGCGGCCCGAAACGGTCGGAGAGCCGACCCGTGGCCTGCGCTGCGACGCCCATCCCGACGAAGCCGAGGAAGAGCACGGCGCCAGCGGCAGCCGTGTCCATCCCTCGCAGGCTGATGAGGTAGATCGGCGCCATCAGGATCGTCACGGTCGCGCCGAGGAACCCGAGGAAGCGTGCCAGCGAAGCCATGCTGAAGACGCGGTCGGCGAACATCCGGAGCTCCACCATCGGCGCGCGGTGGCGCAGCTCCCACGGGACGAACCCGGCGAACAGGACGGCGACAGCCGCGAACCCGCCCAGGAGCAGCGGCGACGTCCAGCTCATCGCCAGCGGGTTGTTCACGACCACGACGAAGATCGAGATCGCGATGACGGAGATCGTCGCCCCCAGGTAGTCGAACGGCGGGCGCTCGGCGTCGCGTGGCTGGCCCAGGCGCTCCTCGGTGAGCAGGAAGTAGCCGGAGATGAAGGCGATCGCGATGGGGATCTGCACCATCCAGAACAGCGCCTCCCATGGCAGCACCTGCAGGACGAGGCCTCCGACCATCGGCCCCGAGGCGCCGCCGATGGCGACCGCCGTCGTCTGACTGCCGATCGCCGTCCCGCGCTCCTCGGGCGGGAACACCGCCACGGCCATCGCCGTGCCGACGGACTGGCCCATCGAGTTGCCGGCCGCCATCAGCACGCGCGCGGCGATGAGCAGCCCGAACGTCGGGGCGAGCGCGACGCACATCGCCCCACCGCCGAAGACGACGAGGCCAATGAGGTGGACCTTGCGCCAGCCGATGATGTCGGCGAGGCGCCCCATCGGCATCATGAACGCGCTGATCGTCAGCGCCTGGATCACCACGACCCAGCTGACGGCGCGGAGCGTCACGCCGAAGTCGTCGGCGATGTCGGAGAGGGCGACGAACACCATCGACTGGGCGAGCACCTGCGTGACGAACGAGATGCCGATGGCGATGAACGCCGTCCACTTGTAGCTGTAGTCGCGCTCGGCGGGAGGCCTCATGCCGCCGTGCGAGAACGGGCTCCGGACGGGGGCGTTCACGGGCGGCGTACCAGCATGGAGCCCCTGTCATGGGACGACGGACCTGCATCGGGAGATGCGCGTCGATCGAGTCTACTCGCGGGCTCCGCCGGGCAACACAGCGCCGACCTCGCCGGCGGCACTACAATGGTGGCCGGCACGCCCCGCGAGGAGGACTGCATCCCGAGGAAGCGCCCGCGCAACGGCAGACGGAACGGCTCCAATGGCCGCGCGCCCAACGGGGCGCGGCCCAGCCGCCGCGCAAGGCACGTCACCACCCCCGCACAGGAGCGCGCCTACCTCGTCGGACTCGACTACGGGCAGCGCGCCGCCATGGGGCCCCGTGAGTCGCTGCGTGAACTCGGGCGTCTCGCCCGCACCGCCGGAGCGACGGTGGTCGGGCAGACGCTACAGCGCCGCAGGCGACCTGAGCCCGCGACATACATCGGCGCCGGCAAGGTGGAGGAGATCCAGGGGCTGCGCGCCGAGACCGACTACTCAGTCGTCATCTTCGACGAGCAGCTCTCGCCCGGTCAGCAGCTCCGGCTGGAGTCCGCGCTCGAGGTGAAGGTGCTCGACCGCAGCGCGCTCATCCTCGACATCTTCGCGAGCCGCGCGAGCACCCGCGAGGCCGCGCTGCAGGTGGAGCTCGCACAGCACGAGTACCTGCTGCCGCGCCTGCGCGGCCAGTGGGAGCACCTCGAACGGCTCGAGGGCGCGATCGGCTCGCGCGGGCCCGGCGAGACGCAGCTCGAGACGGACCGGCGGCTCATCGGCGGGCGCATCAGCCGGCTGAAGCGCCAGATCGATGGCGTACGCCGGCAGCGCGGGCTGCACCGCACGCGCCGCCGCCGCGAGGGCATCCCGGTGGTCGCACTCGTCGGCTACACGAACGCCGGCAAGTCCACGGTGCTGCAGTCGCTCGCTGGCGCCGAGACGCTCACGGCCGACGCGCTGTTCGCCACCCTCGACCCGCTCACGCGGCGCGTCGGGACCGACGACGCCGAAGCGTTCCTGCTGACGGACACGGTGGGCTTCATCCAGAAGCTCCCGACGCAGCTGATCTCGGCGTTCCGCGCCACCCTCGAGGAACTCGATAGCGCCGACCTCCTGCTCCACGTCGTCGACGCCACATCGGAGGCTGCCGACGCGCAGAGCGAGACGGTGCTCGACACCCTCGCCGGGCTTGGCCTGGCCGGTACGCCGATGCTGACGGTGCTCAACAAGGCCGACGAGCTCACGCTTCCCGACGGGGCGCCGCCGACGTCCGAGGAAGACCTCGCGCGCATCGCCTTCGACAACCCCGCTCGTGAGGCCGCCGAGGCGCACGAGGAGCTGCCCAACCTCGGAACCGTGCTCGTCTCGGCGCTCACCGGATGGGGCATCGGTGAACTGCGCGCACGCCTCGGCTACGAGCTCTTCGAGCAGGGCCTGGCGTCGCCGTCACGAGCGAGGGCGACCGCGCCCTAGCCGCCTGAGCGGCCGCGCGGCGCGCGCAGCGCGAAGCGCTCCGGGTCCTGCAGCCACGGGCGGTTCGAGAACTGCGCACGCAGCCCCGATGCGAGTTCGCGCAGTACGTCCGGCGCGGCGTCCACTGCGCGATCCCGCCCCTCCTCGTCACCTGTCAGTGCGTCCAGCCAGGGGCGCAGCCAGCGGCTGCGCTGCGTGGCGCGTGCCGCGGGGTACATCCACTCGGCGGGCGGGTAGCATCCCTCGTCGAGCAGGCAGGCGAGCCGGGCAACGGCCCCGGCGGCCTCTCCCGCTGCGATGAGCGGGTCACCGCCCGCGTGTTGGAGCGCATCGAGGCCCGCGAACGCCTGCAGGTAGAGCGCGCGCGCCGAGCGCTCCAGCGCGTCGACCTCCAGGCGGGCCGCAGCCGTCGCGAGTCCCTCGTGGCGGCCACGAGGGTCGTGCAGGACCTCGGCGTGACGCAGCGTCCAGCGCGTCTCGAAGGCGCGGCGCGTCGACGCTTCAAGGAGCGCCGCGCAGGCCTCGACCGTCAGTACCGTGAGTTCGCCGCCGTCGTCGCGGACGCGCCGTAGGCCGTCGCGCATCAGGGGGCTCAGCCACGGCTCCAGCAGCGTGCGCGCGTCGGCGGCGTCCAGGATCAGCCAGAACGCGGGGTCGAGCTCGGCGGCCGTCGACGTGTCGACCCAGTCGGCAAGCGGCGGGCGCACGAGCAGCAGCGTGAGGTCACGCTCCAGCTCGTCCCACGGCGGCTCGTCGAGCAGCGCGAGGCGGGGATCCGCTTCGAGCGGGCGGAGGTCGCCCTCCTCGATGGTCACGACGTCTCGGCCTCGAGGCGGACGGCGAGGGTCGCGACGCGCCACCCGAGCGTGCGCGCCTGGTCGCGATCGTCGTTGGTGAGTTCACCGCTGGCCGTGGCGCCGTAATAGGAGCCGGAGCGGCGCATGCGCTCGGTCCACTGCAGGCCGACGAAGATCATGCCGTGGCCCACCAGCAGGTGGAGGATCTGCTGCAGGGTCACCTCGAGGCCGCCGCGCGGCGACCAGCCTGCCGTGAACGCGCCGCCCGGCTTGCCCGCCAGGTCGCCGCTCTCCCAGAGGTCGCCGGACTCGTCGAGCCAGCTCTTGAGGCGGCCGGTCACGCCCGTCCAGTTGGGCGAGCCGAGGATCAGCGCGTCGGCCCGCAACAGCTCGTCCTGGTCGGCGTCCTCGACATCGAGCAGCACCGGCGTGGCTCCGCGCACGAGGGCCACGCCGACGCCGACGTGCTGCGCGAGCCCGCGGATCAGGCCGGCGCGACCGTCGTACACCACCAGCACGCGCGCCACGGTCGCGACCGGTCCGTCTGGCCGCGGCTAGCCGTCGGTCCCCGTGTGCTCGGTGACGACGCGGCGGAAGTGGGTCACGCGCTCGTCGTCCTCGTCGATGACCAGCTCATCGGCCTCCACCGTCTCGCGCAGCCACGTGATGACCGCGGCGGCGCCGCCGTAGGCGACGAACCACTCAAGGCCCTGCAGCAGCGCGAGCAGGCCGACTCGCTCACTGTTGCGGTAGCGGACGGTGCCCCAGGCGATGCCGCCCGCGAGTGCGGCGAGGGCGAATCCCAGTTGCTGCTTCTCGCTCATCGCGCGCCTCCTTCGTGCGTTCCATTGGGTCGCGCTTCATCGTACGTCCCGAGGGGTCGCGGGCATAGCTCCGTTCTCCTGGTCGAGGAGGCGAGGGCAAGCCTTGGCCCTCCTCTACGCGGGGTATACCCGGCGGGGGTCCTCTGGGCGGAGAGGCGAGGGCAAGCCTCGGCCCTCCTCTACACGGCGGGGTATACCCCGCGGGCGCGTCGGGGCGCGACGGAATCGAGCGGAGGGCAGCGGTTCCGGCGTGCTGGTGGCGTCTCCTGCATAGTTCTGACAAACTGCCCCGGAATCAGGAGCCCAATATGCGCGGGGTGGCGTATCCTGCGCGATGGCGCGCGCCCAACGACGCGCGTCGCAGTGGGGAAGGGGAAGCGTTTGCAGGCACTCACAGTGGAACGCCCCGCGACCATCCAGGAGGCGGTGCAGCTGCTCAACGACGGCGGCGATACCGCGAAGGTGCTGGCCGGCGGAACGGACGTGATCGTGATCGCGCGTTCCCGGCGTCGCACCATCGACCTGCTGGTCGACGTCAAGCACATTCCGGAGCTGACGGCGATCGAGTGGGACCCGGGTTCGGGCCTCACGATCGGCGCGGCCGCACCGTGTTACGAGCTGTACGGTAACGCGGACATCAACGCGAACTACCCGGCCATCATCGACTCCGCGTCGCTGATCGGCGGGACGGGCATCCAGGGCCGCGCGAGCTTCGGCGGCAACCTGTGCAACTCCTCGCCCTCAGGCGACACGATCCCGACACAGATCGTGCTCGAGGCGACGGCGAACATCGTCGGCCCCGGCGGCGAGCGGTCCGTGCCCGTGGAGGACTTCTGCACGGGGCCAGGCCGCAACGTGCTGGAGCAGGGCGAGTTTCTGGTCTCGCTGCACTTCCCGGCGCCCGAGGCGGGCGGCGGCGCGCGGTTCCTGCGCTTCATCCCGCGCAACGAGATGGACATCGCGGTCTGCAACGCGGCTTCGGCCGTGAAGCTGGACGGCGACACCGTGCGCTGGGCGCGCGTCTCCCTCGGCGCCGTCGCGCCGGTCCCCCTGCTGGTGCAGGAGGCGGCCGACGCGCTGGTGGGCAACCCGCTCAACGACGACACGATCGCTGCAGCGGCCGAGGCCTCGCGCAACGCCGCCAGCCCGATCGACGACATGCGCGGCTCGATCCGGCAGCGCAAGCACCTCTCAGCGGTGCTGACCACGCGCACGCTGGAGCAGGCCGGAGCGCGGGCACGTGGGGAGAACGTCCCCTCGGTTGGAGGGCACTAAGTTGGCGAACCAGATCATCTCCGCCACCATCAACGATGAGCCCATGGAGTTCCTCGCCGACACTCGCGACAGCCTCCTTGAGGCGTTGCGCGAGCGCATCGGACTGACGGGGACGAAGGAAGGCTGTAACGACGGCAACTGTGGCGCGTGCTCGGTCATCATGGATGGCCGGCTCGTGAACTCGTGCCTCGTCATGGCCGCCGAGGCTGACGGCGCCGAGGTCACGACCGTTGAGGGCCTTGCCACCGAGGACGGCTTGATCCCGCTGCAGCAGACCTTCCTGGAGGAGGCAGCCCTGCAGTGCGGCATCTGCACGCCGGGCTTCCTCGTTGCCTCCAAGGCGCTGCTCGACGCGAACCCGAACCCCACGGAGTTCGAGGCGCGGTACTGGCTGGCCGGCAACCTCTGCCGGTGCACCGGGTACGACAAGATCATTCGCGCGGTCCTCAGGGCCGCCGAGGCCTAGGCCGAGCATCGGACGGCCGCCTCCGGGCGGCCGTCCCGCATCACCCCTCCACCAGGGAGCACTCCCCCAGTAAGAAGGAGTTCTGAGTGGTTACCACTGACAAGCCCGAGTACAAGGTCGTCGGTACGCGCCCGATCCGGCCCGACGGCGCCGACAAGGTCACCGGCCGCGCCGAGTACGGCGGCGACTACCACGCCGCCAACCTGCTGCACGGCGCCGTGCTGCGCAGCCCGCACGCCCACGCGCGCGTCGTGAGCATCGACACCTCGAAGGCCAAGGCCCTCGACGGCGTCCGCTCCGTGATCACCAACGCCGACTTCCCGCAGGCTTCCGACGAGGTCGTCGACATGGGCGAGGGCGCGGCGACCAGCGCCCGCTGGCTGCTCGACAACGTGCTCGCCAGCGACAAGGTGCTCTACCAGGGCCACCCCGTCGCCGCTGTTGCCGCGACCGACGCGCACATCGCCGAGGACGCGCTTGCCCTCATCGACGTGGAGTACGAGGTCCTTGAACCCGTGCTCGATGTCATCGAGGCAATGGACGACAACGCGCCGCTGCTGCACGACTTCCTGCGCACGCAGGAGGTGGCGGGCATGTTCGACCCGCCAGGTGAGCTCGGCGACAAGCCGACCAACATCGCCAAGCACGCGCGCTTCGAGGCGGGCGACCTCGACGCCGGCTTCGCCGAGGCCGACGTCATCATCGAGCGCGAGTTCCGGACCTCGATGGCCCACCAGGGCTACATCGAGCCGCACAACGGCAGCGCGTTCTACAACCGCGACGGCCACCTCACGGTGTGGACGAGCACTCAGGGCTCGTTCGGCATCCGCGAGATGTGCGCCACCCTCATGGACATGCCGCTTTCGAGCGTGACCTGTGTCCCGATGGAGATCGGCGGCGGGTTCGGCGGGAAGATCCCCGTCTACCTCGAGCCGCTCGCGGCGATGATGTCGAAGCAGACCGGCCGCCCGGTCAAGCTGATCATGACCCGCCAGGCCGTCCTCGAGGCGACCGGCCCGACCTCGGGCACCGTCGTCCGCGCCAAGATCGGCGCCAAGAACGACGGCACGCTCGTCGCCGCCGACGTGTGGATGGCGTTCGAGGCCGGGGGCTACCCGGGCTCGCCGTTCACCGCCGGCATGATGTGCGCCCTGGCTCCGTACGAGTTCCCGAACGCCGTAGTCGAGGGCTACGACGTAGTGGTCAACAAGCCGAAGGTCTCGGCCTACCGCGCGCCCGGCGCGCCACAGGCCGAGTTCGCGGTCGAGGCGGTCATCGACGAGATCGCCGAGCGGCTCGAGATGGACCCGATGGACCTGCGCCGCAAGAACGCCACCACGGAGGGCTCGCGCCGCGTCGACGGCGCCGTCTTCGGCCTCATCGGCAACGAAGAGGTGATGGACGTTGTGAAGAACAGCGACCACTACCGCTCGGAGCTGCAGGGTGAGAACCGGGGCCGCGGCGTCGCCATGGGCTTCTGGTTCAACGTCGGGTTCGAGTCCAGCGCCTACGCCAACGTGAACCCGGACGGCACGGTCAGCCTCGTGCTCGGCTCCGTCGACATCGGCGGCTCGCGTGCTTCGCTCTCGATGCAGATGGCGGAGACGCTGGGCATCGCCGGCGACGCAGTGAAGCCGCACGTGGTCGACACCGACTCGATCGGCTTCACCGGCGTCACAGGCGGCAGCCGCACGACGTTCGCCGGCGGCTGGGCCTGCCACGAGGCCGCGATGGACATCCGCACCCAGATGGAGGAGCGGGCCGCCCAGATCTGGGAGGCCGACCGCGACTCCGTCGCCTACGGTGACGATGGCGTGATCCGGGGCCCCGAGGACGACCAGGTCTTCACGTTCGCCGAACTGGCCGCGCAGCTGCCGCTGACGGGCGGCCTGATCCAGGGCCAGGCGGACGTCTCGCCGCTGGAGTCCGGCCCCGCGTTCGCCGGCCACATCGTGGACGTCGAGGTGGACCCGGAGACTGGCAAGGTCGACGTGCTTCGCTACACGGCGGTCCAGGACGTTGGCACCGCCATCCACCCCTCGTACGTCGAAGGGCAGATGCAGGGCGGCGTCGCGCAGGGCGTCGGCATGGCGCTGACCGAGGAGTACTTCTACTCCGAGGACGGCACGATGCTGAACTCGAGCCTGCTCGACTACCGCATGCCGACCGCGCTCGACCTGCCGATGATCGAGACGGTGCTCGTCGAGGTGCCGAACCCCGGTTCGCCATACGGTGTGCGTGGGGTCGGCGAGGTGCCGATCGTGCCGCCGCTCGCGGCGGTCGCGAACGCGGTGTCGGCGGCGCTGGGTCAGCGCATGACCACGCTGCCGCTCACGCCGCGGCAGATCCTCAACGAGACGGTCCTGGAGGAGTAGCACTCCGCGCGTGAGCGCGGGCCACGCTTCAAGCACAGCGGCGGCGCCACTCGGTGCCGCCGCTGCCGTTGCGGGACCTGCCGAGGAGCCTTCAGACCCTCACCCCCCGCCCTCTCCCGCAGTGCGGGAGAGGGCGGGGGGTCTCATAAACCAAAACCCACCCCACGGGGGAGGGGGTTTGTGTGAGGGGGTGACGGGGGGGGTTCACGCACA
>VXTU01000070.1 GCA_009837285.1 Chloroflexota bacterium
GCGAGATGGTCGCCCAGTTGGTGAGGGTGCCGCCGAGCCAGCGGTTGGTGACGTACGGCATGCCGCAGCGGTCGGCCTGTGCCTTGATGACGTCGCGCGCCTGCTTCTTCGTGGCGACGAAGAGCACGGTCCGGCCGGCCGAGACGGTGTCGCGGACGGCCTGCAGCGCGACGTCGAGGCGGCGGACCGTCTGTGCGAGATCGAGGATGTGGATGCCGTGGCGTTCGGTGAAGATGAAGCCGCGCATACGCGGGTTCCATCGCCTGGTCTGATGTCCGAAGTGGACACCCGCTTCCAGCATCTGCTTCATGGTTACGCCGGCTGCCAATGTGGCCTCCTCGTTGCGGCGCGGCCTTGGTGCGACGGGCTCCTCGCGGCCATACGACGTGGCCGGCGCCCGTGCCGCGCACGGTGAACGAGTATAGCCCTGCCCCGAGTTAGCGTCGCAACGCGCGACGCTCCCGCACGCGGCTGGTTCCGGGGCGATCCTGTCAGGGCTTGATGCCCGTATAGACCGTCGTCGCCGAGCGCAGATGGAGGTCCGAGCGAGCGAACATGTAGTGCGGAGAGTCCGGGTCGAGCAGCGTCTCGATGACCTCGGCGTCCTCGTCACTCAGCGCGGCGCGCGACTCGTCGTGGGTGAGCCAGCGCCGCCAGTGAAACTCGATCCACGCCTGCTCGTCGTCCGTCAGCGGGCTGAGCGAGTCGAACGTGAACGTCTTCCCGCGAACGTCGGTGAGACCGGCGTCAATCAAGAGCTGCGACCACCCGAACGGGTACGGGGTCCGGCCGTTCTCGGCGTTGCGAGGCGGCGAGAACCGCCCGACACCGGCCGCGGCGAGGCGGTCCTCGAACCACCGCCCCCCGACCCCGATCTCGTCCGGCAGCACCCGGAACCCGAGCCCGCCCTCGCGGATCGCGACGGAGCCGCCGGGCTTCGCCACGCGCGCGAGCTCCCGGACGCCGTCGAGCATGTCGGGCAGGTGGTGGATCACGCGGCTGCACCACACGAGGTCGAACGCGCCGTCGGGGTCATCGAGTGCGGTGATATCGTCTACCCGCGTGCTCGCGGTTCCCGACAGCCCGGCCTCCTCGATGCGCTCGCCGGTCTCGCGGACGTGCTCGGGATCAAGGTCGATGGCGACGAGCGCGCCGGCTCGACTCGCAAGGACGGTCGCCATCCCGCCGACGCCGCAGCCGGCGTCGAGGACGCGGGCGTCACCGTCGATGTCGAGCCATACGCCCATCTCGTGGTCGACGTCCTGGAAGACGCGGTTGCCCAGACGGAGCGCGCGGCGCATCCGTTCGCGGTCGGGCGCGTGATCTTGCGTCGATTGGGTCATCGGCCGAACCTCTCGCGGTCACTATTGATACCGAGTCCTAGTAACGGTGCGTGAGCGGCGGTGTCAAGCACTCGCTGCCAGGCGTGGCGCGCGAGATCGCGATTGGCGCGCGCGTGGCCTCGCACCTACACTGACCGGCGCCGCGGTTATGGCTGCGGCGCTGTCTCGCCCGACGGAGGTCCGCGGTCCGTGCCTGCGTACGACTACCTGTGTGAGATCGGTCACCACTACGAGAAGCGCGAGCCGTTCGGCTCGCCTCCGCAGCAGCCGTGCGAGCAGTGCGGCGCGCCCGCCCGCCGCCAGTTCAGCGCACCCACCGTCGTGTTCAAGGGCAAGGGCTGGTACAAGACTGACAGCCGTGGCGCCGCCCCGGTAACGGAGACCCAGCAGGCGTCCGAGACCAAGAAGGAGGCCGCTGCCGCCAAGAAGGAGCGCGAGACCAAGTCCTCCTCCAGCAGCAGCTCGAGCTCCTCGTCGACCGCGTCCAGCGCCTCGAGTAGCAGCAGCAACTAGGTCCCGGCACCCGTGCGCGCCGTCCTGCAGCGCGTGCACTCCGCGCGCGTCCTCGTCGACGGCGAGGTCGTCGGCGCGATCGAGCGCGGCGTGCTCGTCTACCTCGGCGTCGCGCACGGCGATACCGAGGCCGAGGCGGCCTGGCTCGCCGACAGGATCGCGGGATTGCGCATCTTCGCGAGCGAGGATCGCCCCATCGACCGCTCGCTCCTCGACGTGGACGGAGCGGCGCTCGTGGTCTCGCAGTTCACGCTCCTCGCCGACACACGCCGGGGCCGGCGCCCTTCGTTCACCGGCGCGGCTCCGCCCGAGGTCGCCGAGCCGCTGGTCGAGGCCGTCGTGAACGCGCTGCGGGAGCAGGGCGTCGAGGTGGCGACGGGGCGCTTCGGGGCGATGATGCAGGTAGAGAGCACGAACGACGGCCCGGTCACGATCATCCTCGACAGCGCGGACCGCGATCGGCCGCGACGCGGCTAGCTGCGCGTCAGGTTTGGAAGCCAAGTGCAGCCGCCACCTCGGCTTGGCGGCGGTCGAGGGTGACGAAGGTCACCACCTGCGGATCCGGGGCGGCGTAGAGCGCCGCTGCGACGTGCCAGAGGTCCGCACCGCGAAGATATCCAGCTCCGAGCGCCGTGACGAGTTCCGGCGTCAGAGGACGGTCCGGCAGCACCCACGTGATCCCTCTCGTGAGCCGGGGATCGAACACGCGTCCCTCGCGGCTCAGTCCGGCGCGGAGTTCAGCTTCGAGCAGGTTAGACGAGGCGACGGAGGTGAATTGAGCCAGCCGTCGCTCGACTGCCTCCCGCGTAGGCTCGCCGAAGGCGACCGCCAACAGTGCGGACGCGTCGACGTACGCGACGCTCACTCGTTACGGTCGGCCAGGAAGCGGTCGAGTGCTCCCGGTATCGGCTCAGCCGGAGGTGGTGGGCGCCATGGCTCGGTGGCGCGAATCAGAGCGCCGCGGCGCTCGAGTTCGTCAAGATGTGCTTCAGCGGAGTCTGGATTGCGCCGAATCGGATGGATCTCCGCAACCGGCTCGCCACGATACGTGACCGTGACCGTCGTCCCCTCGCGCACCTGGCGCAGGACCTCAGAGAACCGCGCCTTGGCCTCGTAGGTGGAGTACGTCGTTGCCATGGCACCATCCTAACTAGTCAGACTAGTCTGATCCAGTAGGGTCATCGACTCGTGCTCACGGTCGGCGAGGAACTGCTCGAGCGCGCCCGGGCGGTCCATGACCGCCCGGAACGGTTGCGGAGGTCCGCTGGGGGGCACGAGTTCGCCTCGACGCTCGAGTTCCGCCAGACGCTCCTCGGTGGTGCGCGCGGGAGGCGATTTCTCCCGATCGTCCGCCATGTGCTCGCTGCTCATGCATCCAGCGTACGCGAGCGAGCCACCCGCTCCAACGCTGCCGACGACGACTCAGGCGGGCGGCTCCAGCAACACTGCCACGCCGGTCGCCAGCACGTCCATCAGCCGCTCCGCCGTCTCATACGCGCTCGCGTCACCCGAGGTGTCGAGGATCGCGCCGGGTAGCGCGCCCGCCTCGGCCTCCTCGGCGAAGCGGGCGTGCACCTCGCGCACGCGCTCCGGCTCGTTGCGGCTCGCGTCGCGGGCGACCGTCGTCTCGACGTCCGGGAGCAGCGTCACGACCTGCACGAGCGCGGCGATGCCTTCGAGGGAATCGCGGTACGCGGCGAGGTCGTCGGCGAATGCGACGTCGTCGATAACCACGGCGTAGCGGGCGGCGATCGTCTCACGCGTGACGGCCGCGGCGTTGCGGGTCGCGAGTAGGCGCTGCTCGTCCCACTGCGCGTCGCCCGCCCACGGGTGGCGGTACCCGGCGCACACCCACTGGCGCAGCGTGTCCACCTCGATGCGCAGCATGCGGTCGTAGCGCTCGGCCACGGCGAAGGTGAGCGAGGTCTTGCCCGCGCCAGGCGGACCGTTGATGAGCAGGACCTGGTTCACGCCCCGCCCTCCACAGGCTCGATGCGCAGCGAGATGTCGAGCGCGGGCGCGGAGTGCGTCAGCGCCCCCACTGAGATGAGGTGTACGCCGGTCGCCGCCACCTCGCGCACCGTGTCGAGCGTGATCCCGCCCGACGCCTCGAGGATCACTCGGTCGCCCATCTCGGCAGCAACCGCGGCCATCTCCGCCGGTGTCATGTTGTCCAGCAGGATCGCGTCGACGCCTGCGCCAAGGGCCTCGCGCGCGGTCGCCGCATCCGGGACTTCGACCTCGATGCGCTGGGTGTGCGGCGCGGCGCGGCGCGCCTCGGCGATGAGCGCCGCGAGGCGGAGCCCGCGCTGCGCGCCCGCCTCGACGTGGTTGTCCTTGATGAGGATGCCGTCGGCCAGGGTGTCGCGGTGGTTGCGCGCGCCGCCGACGCGGACCGCGTAGCGCTCCAGCTCTCGCAGCCCCGGCGTGGTCTTGCGCGTGTCGGTGATCTCCGCCGCTCCTCCCTCCGCGGCACGCTCGACAAACGCGCGCGCCATGGTGGCCGTCCCGCTCATCCGCTGGAGGAGGTTCAGCGCGATCCGCTCGCCGGAGAGCATCGCCGCGAGGGGTCCCGCCACCGCCGCGACCACTTCGCCCGCCTCCACGGCTGCGCCGTCCGGCGCGCGCACGTCAAGCACGAGCTCCGTGCTGAGCTGTGCGAACGTCTCGCGCACCACGTCGAGCCCGCAGATCACGCCCTGCTGCTTCGAGAGGAACGTGCCGCGGCCACGCTGCCCCGGCGCGACCGTGATGCGCGTCGTCACGTCCTGGCGTGCGCGGTCCTCCACGAGTGCGGCCTGCACGACGCGCCGCACGGCGTCGGGGTCCGGGGGTGCGATGTGCTGCTCCATACCTGGTCCTCGCTCCTCGTCCTACTCGCCCGCGCGGAACACGAGGTGGCGACGCCATGCCTCGCGCTGTTCGGGGAAGTCGCGCCGGTAGTGCGCGCCGCGCGACTCCTCGCGTAGTAGCGCCGCCGTCGCCGCGAGCCGCCCGCACGTGACCACCGAGCGCAGCTCGTGGTCCTCGAGGCTGGTGGTTGGCGGCAGCGCCGACTCGTAGGCCGCAAGGCGTTCGGTGGCGTCGGCGAGGCCGTCGGCGTCGCGCTCGATGCCGACCTGCTCCCACATCAGCCGCTGCACCTCCTCCCGCGTCGGCGGTGCCGGCGAGGCCACGCCGCCGGCGGGCGGCAGTGTGTGCGCGCCCGGCGAGGGCGCCGGCGGCTCCTCCGCGGTCTCGTCGCCGAAGAGCCGGTCGGAGAGGCGGCGTGCGAAGACGACGGACTCGAGGAGCGAGTTGCTGGCGAGGCGGTTCGCCCCGTGCACACCCGTCGAGGTCACCTCGCCGACCGCGTGCAGGCCGGGGAGGGTGGTCTCGCCCCATGTGTTCGTGCGCACGCCGCCCATCGTGTAGTGCGCGGCCGGAGAGACGGGAATGGGGTCGCGCGCCATGTCGATGCCCGACTCCATGCATGTGCGGTAGATGTTCGGGAAGCGCGTGGCCAGCCAGTCGGCGTCGTGCTGTGAGACGTCGAGGTAGACGTGGTCCGCGCCGGTCTCGCGCATCTGCTCCACCATCGCTCGCGCGACCACGTCGCGCGGGGCCAGTTCCGCCAGCGGGTGGACGGTCGGCATGAACCGCTCGCCGCTGGTGTCGAGGAGCACCGCACCCTCGCCGCGGACGGCCTCGGAGATCAGGAACACGGGCGCGTCCGGGCGGTGCATCGCCGTCGGGTGGAACTGCGTGAACTCCATGTCACGCACCTCGGCCCCTGCGCGGAACGCGAGGGCGATGCCGTCACCGGTCGCCGACTCGATGTTCGTCGTGAAGCGGTAGAGGCGGCCCGCGCCCCCCGTCGCCAGCACCACGCTCGGCGACTCGCAGCGCAGCGTCTTGCCGCCTCTGACCAGCGTCTCGACGCCGACCGCGCGGCCGTCCTCGACGAGGATGCGCTCGACCGGCGCGTGCTCGATGACCGTGATGCCGTGGCGCTGCACGAGCGAGGAGAGCGACAGCTCGATCTCCAGCCCCGTCTGGTCGCCGCGGGCCCGCAGCACGCGCCGCCCGGCGTGCGCCCCCTCGCGGCCGAGCGAGATGCTGCCCCCGTCGGTGTCGAAGCGGACGCCGTAGCGCACGAGGTCGGCGACGCGGCCCGGCGCCTCGGTGCACAGCACGCGCGCGGCCTCCTCGTCGACGAGGCCGGCGCCAGCCTCGATGGTGTCGCGAAGGTGCTGTTCAGGGGAGTCGTGCTCGTCGATGGCGGCGGCGATGCCGCCCTGGGCGTAGCGCGTGTTCGCCTCGTCGACGGCGCCCTTGGTCACGATCAGCGCGCTCGCCCCGCGCTCGCTGGCCTGCAGCGCGACGAACAGCCCGGCGATGCCCGATCCCACGACCACCACGTCGGCGCTCAGCGTGCGGGAGATAGAGGTCTCGGCGTCGGCCACGCGGTTACCCGTCGGTCTGGACTGCAGGCTGGCAGGCGTGGGTCGCCTCGCCGGTGTGGAGCTGGTCGGGGTCAGGCACCGGCCCGGCGCAGTGCCAGCATGCGCTCGAGGGCGACGCGGGCGTTCGCCTGCTCCTCCTCGGGCACCTCAAGCCGGTTCACCACCCGCCCCTCGGCCAGCGACTCCATCACCCACGCGAGGTACGCCGGGTGCACGCGGTACATCGTGCTGCACGGGCACACCACGGGGTCCAGGCAGAACACCGTCTTGTCCGGGTGCTCCTTCGCCAGCCGCGAGACGAGGTTGATCTCGGTCCCGATGCCAATCACCGACCCCGCGGGTGCCTCCTCGACGTAGCGCGCGATGTACGCCGTCGAGCCGACCGCGTCGGCGGCCTCGACGACCTCGTAGCGGCACTCGGGGTGGACGACGATCTTCGCGTCGGCGTACTGCTCGCGTGCCGCGTCGATCTGCGTCGTGCTGAAGCGCTGGTGCACCGAGCAGTGGCCCTGCCAGAGGATGATGCGCGAGCGCTCGAGCTGCTCCGCGGTCGCCCCGCCGAGGTTGCCGGCGGGAAGCCGCCAGTTCCACAGCGTCATCTCCTCGAGCGGCACGCCCATCGCGTGGCCGGTGTTGCGACCCAGGTGTTGATCGGGGAAGAAGAAGACGCGCTTGCCCTGGGTGAACGCCCACTCAAGCACCTCGACGGCGTTCGACGAGGTGCAGACCACGCCGCCGTGCTCGCCGCAGAACGCCTTCAGCGAGGCGGCCGAGTTCATGTAGGTAACCGGGATGATGTCGTCGCCGCTGCCGAAGAGGTCCTCGAGCTCGCGCCAGGCGGCGCGCACGTCGCCCGGCGCGGCCATGTCGGCCATCGAGCAGCCCGCTTCCATGTTCGGCAGCACGACCTGCTGGTGGGGCGCCGAGAGGATGTCGGCGGCCTCAGCCATGAAGTGCACGCCGCAGAAGACGATGAACTCGGACTCCGGGCGCTCCGCCGCGTACTGGGCGAGCATGAACGAGTCGCCTCGCTCGTCGGCGAACTGGATGATGTCCTCGCGCTGGTAGTGGTGCCCGAGCACGACCGCGCGGTCGCCGAGGGCGGCGCGGGCCGTCTCGATGCGCTCGACGAGCTCGGCGGAGCCAAGTGCGTGGTACTCGTCGGGGATGTCGCGCTGCCAGGAGCCGAACGACGCCTCGCTGGTGAGCGGGATCGTGTCGATGCCGACATCGGACTCGCACTGGAGTTGCGGGATGAGGGCGGGGCCGGGGGTGATGTTGGTCACCATGACGATGGTCCAATCACCGGGACGGCTCGCGTGATCGGGCTGGGACGGCCGTCCGGCATACTTAGTGTACCTAGTACGCTAAGACTTCGCGTACATCGTACGCCTACCCTTGTAGGGGCGTCAACGATCGCGGCGGATATGCCATCGCCATGCTCCGATACACTCGTGTGGTCGCCACGGGCGTTCGCCGGGATGCAGCAGCAGTGAGGGGAACATGTACGGGTTAGCGCTCCGGCTATCGAAGGCGCTACGCGCCGCTCCGGCGGACGCGGTGGTGCTGCTTACACGCGCCCTCGAGCGTGTGGGATTACGCCGTGTCCCCGCGAAGCCAGCGAGCCGCACGGGGTTCTTGCGCGGCTACTCCGTTCCGGACGACTTCGATCGAATGGGAGCACCCGAGATCGAAGCAATGTTCGAAGGGAGGCAGCGGGAGCACTAGGCGTCCTCAGACGGTGCGCTCTTGAGCGCCACCGCGGCTCAGCCAGCTACAGGAACACCGGCTCTCGCGTCGTGAAGCGGTAGAGGCGCGCGGGGCGGTGTGCGCCTTCTCGGCGCACCTCGTCCGTCGGCTCGATCACCGCGTTGCCGAGCATCCGCTTCCGGAAGTTGCGGCGGTCGAGGGACTCACCGCCGAGGATCGCCTCGTACGTCGACTGTAGCTCGCGCAGCGTGAAGCGCTCCGGCAGCAGCCCGTAGGCGATGTTCGTGTAGTCGAGCTTCGCGCGTACGCGCTCCACGGCCTGCTCGATCACGAGGTTGTTCGCGAACGCGAGCCGCGGCAGCTCGCCGACGGGCAGCCACGCGGGCCGCCACGCATCGCCGGGCTCGGCGCGCAGCCGCACCACGCTCGCGTCGACGAGCGCGAAGTAGGCGATCGCCACGCTCGGCTGCGTGTCGTCGAGGCCAGACTGCGTGAAGAGCTGCTCCAGGTACACGTCGCTCGCGCCTGTCTCCTCGCCGAGCTTCGCGGCGGCGGCATCATCGAGCGACAGGCTGCCGTCCCAGACGCCGCCGGGGAGCGCCCACGCGCCAGCCTCCGGGTCGGCGTCGCGGTGCACGAGCAACACCTGCAGGCGCTCCTCGATGATCGCGAAGATCACGACGATGGTGGCGACGGCTGGTGAGTCGGAGGTCATCGCGGTGCCTTCGGCGGCATCGGGCGTCGTTGCCGCTAGACGACGGTAAGCGGCACGTCGCCGAAGCGCTGCGCAGCCGCGCGACTGCCGCGCAGTGACCACGGCGTGGCCTCGGCGATGGCGACGTCGACGAGCGAGCCAACGAGGTCGCGGCCCTCGAAGTGCACGAGCTGGCCGCCGCGCGCCCGGCCGGTCGAGATCATCGAACCGTCGCGGTCCTCCTCGCGCTCCACGAGCACGTCGAGGGTGCGGCCGAGCAGGCGGTCGTGCTTCGCGGCGGCGCTGCGGGAGTGGATCTCCTCGACCACCTTGAGGCGCGCCTTCTTCACCTCGCGCGGCACGTCGTCTTCGAGCTTGCGGTACGCGTACGTGCCGGGCCGCGGCGAGTAGGCGGCGACGTGGATGACGTCGAACTGCAGCCGCTCCAGCAGGTCGACCGTGCTCTGGAACTCGTCCTCGGTCTCGCCGGGACAGCCCACGATCACGTCGGTGGCGATCGTCGCCTCGGGCATCCGCGAGCGGATGCGATCGAGGCGCTCCTCGTACTCCGCGACCGTGTAGCCGCGCCGCATGCGATCGAGCATGCGGTCGTCGCCGGACTGCACGGGGATGTTGAAGTGCTCGCAGACCTTCGGCAGGTCGGCGACCGCGTCGATGATGCGATCCGTCATGTCCTTCGGGTACGAGGTCAGGAAGCGCACGCGCTCGACGCCGTCGATCGCCTCGATGCCCTCGAACAGGGTGGCGAGGTCGGCGGGGGCGTCGAGGTCGTGGCCGTACGCCTCGACGGTCTGGCCGAGCAGCGTCACCTCGCGCACGCCGAGCATCGCGAGGTGACGCACCTCCGCGAGCACGTCGCCGGGCACGCGCGACTCCTCGCGCCCGCGCCTGAGCGGGACAATGCAGTAGGTGCAGAACTTGTCGCAGCCGTGGATCACGGGCACGAACGCGGTCGGGCCCGTCGGCGCGCCGAAGGTCTCGGCCCAGAACTCGCCCTCCGACACGTCGCGTTCGCCGCCCCCGCGCTCCAGCGCCGCGTCGAGCACGGGCTCGAACTGCTGCGGCCGCGCCCACACGTCGACCCATGGGAAGCGTCGTTCGAGGGTGGTGCGCTGCGAGTCGCCCTCGGGCCCGACCATGCAGCCCATGACGGCGATCTGGAGGTCTTCGCCACGGTCCCGGCGCTGGCGCAGGTGGTGCAGGCGGCCGTACGCGCGGTCCTCGGCGTGCTGCCGCACGGAGCACGTGTTCACGACGGCGAGGTCGGCCCGCTCAGGCTCGTCGGCGGCCGTATAGCCGATCTTCTCGAGCCCGGCGATGAGCTTGAGCGAGTCGGCCTGGTTCATCTGGCAGCCGAGGGTCCAGACGTGATAGGTCGGCACGGTGCGCCCCTCGGGTGTTCCTCGATGGTGGTGCGGGGTCTTGCTGGCGGAGGGGGTGGGATTCGAACCCACGATCCCGAAGAAGGGATAAGCGCTTAGCAGGCGCCCGCACTAGGCCACTATGCGACCCCTCCACAACGATCGTAGG
>VXTU01000020.1 GCA_009837285.1 Chloroflexota bacterium
TCACCACCGGAAAACATCACCATAGCCCACTCCCAAGCAGAAGGGGGCGATGGGATCAGGACGGAGACCTGGAAAGGAGCCTGATTGCTGGTCAGGAGCCGTCGGCGGGTGGGGCCGCCGAGGACTGGCCCCACGCGAGGCCGGGCCTGCCGCGAGGCTCCTCGCGCGGCTCGTCCTCGCCGGCGGACGCGGCGGGCGGCTCCGCCGGCGGGGGAGCCTCGACCGGGTCGGGCGGCATCTCGCGGCCCTCGGCCGGGCCGAGCAGCCGCACGAGGTCGTCGCCCTCGATCGTCTCGAGTTCCATCAGCGCATCGGCGAGTTCGTCGAGCTTCTCACGGTGGTTGCCCAGCACCTCGCGGCAGCGCTCGTGCGCCTCCTCGACGATGCGGCGCACCTCGTCGTCGATCTCCTCGGCGGTGCGCTCGGAGTAGTCACGCTGCTCGGCGATGTCGCGGCCGAGGAAGACCATCGACTCGCGGCGGCCGAAGGTGCGAGGGCCGAGCCGCTCGCTCATGCCCCACTGCGTGACCATCTCGCGGGCGATGTGGGTGACCTTGCCGATGTCGTCGTGGGCGCCGGTGGTCGGCTCACCGAAGACCATCTCCTCGGCCACGTGGCCGCCGAGGGCCTGCGCCATCATCGCCTCGTAGTAGGAGCGGTCCTGCAGGCGGCGGTCGTCGGCGGGCAGGGACCGGGTGAAGCCGCCGGCCATGCCGCGCGCCACGATCGTGACCTTGTAGACCGGGTCGGCCTTCGGCAGGAAGTGGCCGGTCACGGCGTGCCCGCCCTCGTGGTACGCGATGATCTTTTTCTCGAGCGGCGTAATGACGCGCGACTTGCGCTCCGGGCCGGCGATGACGCGGTCCACCGCCTCGTTCAGCTCGGGCATGCTGATGCGCTTCTTGTTGCGCCGCGCGGCGAGGATCGCGCCCTCGTTGACGAGGTTGGCGAGGTCCGCGCCGGAGAAGCCCGGCGTCTGCTTCGCGACGTATTCGAGGTCCACGTCGGTGTCGAGCGGCTTGCCCTTCACGTGCACATCGAGCACCGCGCGGCGGCCCTTCACGTCGGGGAGGTCCAGCGTGACCTGGCGGTCGAAGCGGCCGGGCCGCAGCAGCGCGGGGTCGAGGATGTCGGGGCGGTTCGTCGCCGCGACGACGATCACGTTCGAGTTGGAGTCGAAGCCGTCCATCTCGACGAGGATCTGGTTCAGCGTCTGCTCACGCTCGTCGTGCGAGCCGCCGAGGCCCGCGCCGCGCTGGCGGCCGACCGCGTCGATCTCGTCGACGAACACGATCGCCGGGGCGTTGCGCTTGGCCTGGTCGAAGAGGTCGCGCACGCGGCTGGCGCCGACGCCGACGAACATCTCGACGAACTCGGAGCCCGAGATGGAGAAGAACGGGACGCCGGCCTCGCCGGAGACGGCGCGCGCGAGCAGCGTCTTGCCGGTGCCGGGGTTGCCGACCAGCAGGACGCCGTGGGGGATCCGCGCCCCGAGCGCGGCGAACTTCTCCGGGAACTTGAGGAACTCGACGATCTCGGCGAGCTCCTGCTTGGCCTCCTCCTGCCCGGCCACGTCGAGGAACGTGACGGTCGGCTTCTGGCCGGTGAACATGCGCGCCTTGCTGCGCCCGAAGGACATCGCCTGCGAGTTGGAGCCCTGCGCCTGGCGCATCATGAAGATCAGGATCGCGCCGAAGATGATGAGCGGGAGGAAGTTGAAGAGCAGCCCGAAGATGTTGCCGAACTGGCTCGGGCCCTCGACGACGACCTCGACCGCGCCTTCGGCGGCGCCGATGGGCACGCCGTTCTCGCGCAGGATCTCTTCGATCGTCGCGCTTTCCTCGATACGTGAGCTGAGCGGCTCCTGTTGCGTGCGCAGGTGGACGGTGAGATTGGAACCCCGCGCGACGATCTTCTCGACCTCGCCCTGCTGGGCGGCGTGCACCACGTCGGTGATGGAGATGTCGCGCGCGCTCGAGGACGGGCGGAAGAACATGACCACCACGAGCACGACGGCGACGAGGATGATCAGGTAGATGAAGGAGTTACGCATCCAGCGTGAGTTCATCGCACTCCGTCGTTCCCACGCGGCGGGCGGGCGTGTCCCTGCTCCGCCGGGGCATCCCCCGCTGTGTCCGCAACCAGTGTAGCACCGGGCCTGTTTGTGCCGGACTATCCACATCGCCCGTCCGCCCGGCCCGCGAGCGTGGATTGAGGAGCCCCGGAAGTTGCGGTGAGAATCGCTCACTTGCCCGATCGGTATAGCGGTGCCTAGGATGCCGCGTGGTCACCACGACGAAGCTGCTGCCGCAACTCAGGCCCCGACGCACCGCGAAACCAACGTGGCAGGTCGAGAACGCGATCTGGCGCGAGGGGTTCGCGCGTGTCGCCGGCGTCGACGAGGTGGGACGTGGGCCGCTCGCCGGCCCGGTCGTGGCCGGAGCGGTGGTGCTGCCGTACTCGCGGGCGCGCTGGGTGCGGCGGCTGCGTGACTCGAAGGTCCTGGACGCCGGGACGCGCGAGGAGCTTGCGGCCGAGGTGCGCGAGCGCTGTGACTGGGCCATCGGCGTCGTCTCGCCGCATGTCATCGACCAGCTCGGCATGACGCGCGCGACGCGCCTCGCGATGCGGCGGGCCGTGCTGGCGCTGCCCCGCCCGCCTGACGCGCTGATCGTCGACGGGCGCGAGGTCGTCGAGTGCGAAGCGCCGCAGCGGGCGGTCGTGGACGGTGACGCGCTCTGTCCCTCGGTGGCCGCGGCGAGCATCGTTGCGAAGGTCGCGCGCGACGCGATGATGGACCGCCTGGACGCGCGCTTCCCCGGCTACGGATTCGCCAGCAACAAGGGCTACGCCACGCCCGACCACCGCCAGGCACTGCACGAGATCGGCCCGTCGAGCGTGCACCGCCTGCTCTTCGCCCCCGTGCTCGAGGCGCTGCGCGCCCGCTCGGCCAGGGCCGCGTCCGCCACTGCGCGGCGGGCTGCCTGACTCCACAGTGACGAGGCCGACTGACCGCCTCGGCCGCTCCGGCGAGCGGCTGGCCGCCGACTACCTCCAGGCCTGCGGCTACGAGCTGATCGCGCGCAACGTGCGGCGTCGCGAGGGCGAAGTGGACCTCGTCGCCGTCGACGCCGGGGTCGAGGGCGGCGCGCTGGTGTTCGTCGAGGTGAAGCTGCGGCGGCCGGGCCAGGCGGGCCGGGCCATCGAGGCGCTGAGCCCCGCAAAGCAGAGCCGCCTGCGCAACCTCGCGCTGGCCTACGCGGCCGAGCACCCGGAGCTGCCGGACCAGCAGCGCATCGATGTCGTCGCCATCGACCTCGGCGACGACGGCTCGGTCGCCTCCTTCGAGCACGTCGTGAACGCCGTCGAGGGCTGAGCGTCGGGGCTGCAAGACCAGGCGCGTGGCGGCTACACTCGCGCCATGCCGATCTACCAGTACGACTGCGCTGGCTGCTACGAGCGCGTGGAGGTGCTCCACCGCTCGGCGGCAAGCATGGACAACCCGTCGTGCCCGCTGTGCGGGAGCACGGAGCTGACGCGCGTGATGTCGACGTTCGCGCGCCACCGGACCGGCTCGCAGCGCCTCGAAGAGATCGACGTGGGGGCGCAGCAGGCCGCGCTGCGCGATGGAGACGAGCGGAGCTTCGCGCGCTGGGCGCGCCAGGCCGGGGCCGAGTACGACGAGGCGCTGGGCACCAACTACCGTGAGCTCGCCGAGCGCACCGAGGCAGGCGAGGATCCCGTCGACCGCATCGACGCCGGCCACACCTTCCAGCACAACGTGCAGCACCGCCGCGTGCAGGCCGAGCGCGCCCGCAAGTCGAAGGATGAGGCGTAGGCCGGCCCGGCCTCGCACCCCCTCGATGCCCATCTACGAGTACCGCTGTGACGACTGCGAGCAGGTGACGAGCGTCTTCCTGCGCTCGATGCGGCAGGAGCCGCCCGCCGACCAGCGCTGCGAGCACTGCGGGTCGACGAACCTCAGCCGCGTGATGTCACAGGTCGCGCGGCTCAAGACCGCGCAGGACGTGGTCGACGAGCACGGCTCGCCGGGCGAAGGCGGGGAGTACCGCGACCCGCGCCAGATCGGCCAGTGGGTCGAGCAGCGCTTCGAGGAATACGGGCTCGATATCCCCGACGACACGCGCGACATGATCGACGCCGCGCGCGAGGGCGAGCTTCCGGACTCGGTGGCCGACTGAACCCGTAGCTACCCAGGTCTGAGCAATTCCAACCCGGCTTGGATTGATCTGTGCACTCGGCGGGCGCCGTCCGCTCGCACACGCGGGCGGGCGCGTTTAGTATCGCGACGGCAGTGTTGCCCGCACATTTCTGCGGGAGTCCGTTGCACGGGGGGAACGAGTCATGGAGATCCTCTGGGTCGCGATAGTTGCTGCGCTCGTCGCGCTGGTGTTCGCGGTGGTCGCCACACAACGGATCCTGGGTGAAGACCAGGGCGATGAGACGATGCGCTCGATCGCCGACCAGATCCAGATAGGGGCGGCGGCGTTCCTGAGACGCGAGTACACGTTCATCGCGATATTCGTCGTCGTCGTCGCGGTGGTGCTGCTGCTGTTCCGCGACCTCGACGTGCTCGACAAGCTCGACAGCGGCACCGGCAACTTCGCCGACGCGCCGCGCTTCGCCATTGCCTACATCGTCGGCGCGATCGCGTCGGCGACCGCGGGCTACATCGGGATGTACATCGCGGTGCGCGCCAACGTGCGCACGACGGCGAAGGCGCGCGAGGGGCTGAACCCGGCGCTGCGCGTGGCGTTCTCGTCGGGCTCGGTGATGGGCATGACGGTCGTCGGCATCAGCCTCGGCTCCCTCGCCGTGCTCTACCTCATCTTCCAGGACGTGGGCCCGCTGACCGGCTTCGCCTTCGGCGCCTCGTCCATCGCGCTCTTCGCCCGCGTCGGCGGCGGCATCTACACGAAGGCCGCCGACGTCGGCGCCGACCTCGTCGGCAAGGTCGAGGCGGGCATCCCCGAGGACGACCCGCGCAACCCGGCAACCATCGCGGACAACGTCGGCGACAACGTCGGCGACGTGGCCGGCATGGGCGCCGACCTCTTCGAGTCCTACACCGGCTCGGTCGTGGCGACGATGTCGCTCGCCACGGTCGCCATCGTCTTCGCAGGCGACGCGACCGCCGACTTCGACGGCGACGCGTTCGTGCTGCCGTTCCTCGTCATGGCGATCGGCATCGCCTCCTCGATCATCGGCACGTTCCTCGTCCGCACGAGTGAAGACGCGACGATGGGGCGGCTGCTCTGGGCGCTGCGCACCGGCATCTTCTCCGCTGGCGGCCTCGTGCTCATCGGCACGGCCATCGCGGTGACGGTGATGGAGCTCAAGTACGACCTGTTCTGGGTCGTCCTCGTCGGCCTTGTCGCCGGGCAGATCATCGGTACGGCGACGGAGTACTACACGGCCTTCGAGTTCTCGCCCACGCAGAAGCTCGCCGAGCAGGCGGAGACCGGCGCGGGCACCGTGATCATCGGTGGCCTCGGCCTCGGGATGCTGTCGACGGCGATCCCGCTGCTCACGATCGTGATCGCGATCGGCATCACCTACGAGCTCGCCGGCCTCTACGGCATCGCGCTCGCCGCGGTGGGGATGCTCTCCACCCTCGGCGTCACGCTCGCCAGCGACGCGTACGGGCCCGTGGCCGACAACGCCGGCGGCATCGCCGAGCAGGCCGCGCTGCCGCCCGAGGTGCGCGAGCGCACCGACGCGCTCGACAGCCTCGGCAACACGACGGCGGCGACGGGCAAGGGCTTCGCGATCGGCTCGGCCGTGCTGACGGCGATGGCGCTGATGTTCACGTACCAGCAGGTGATCAGCGACGGCGAGACGCTCATCTTCGACCTCCTCGACGTGAGCGTGCTGATCGGCACGCTCATCGGCGCGCTGATGCCGTTCCTGTTCGCGGCCCTGACGATGGCCGCGGTCGGGCGCGCGGCGATGGCGATGGTGAACGAGGTGCGGCGGCAGTTCCGCGAGCACCCCGGCATCATGGACGGCACGGAGGACCCGGACTCGGCGGGCGCGGTCGACATCGCGACGCAGGGCGCGCTCCGCGAGATGGTCATCCCCGGCACGATCGCCGTGGTGGTGCCGGTCGCCGTCGGTGTCTTCATCGGGCCCGAGGCGCTCGGCGGCCTGCTGGCCGGCTCGATCGCCGCGGGCGCGCTGCTGGCGCTGATGATGGCGAACGCGGGCGGCGCCTGGGACAACGCGAAGAAGTACATCGAGGCGGGCGCGCACGGCGGCAAGGGTTCCGAGGCACACGCGGCCGCGGTCATCGGCGACACCGTCGGCGACCCGTTCAAGGACACCTCGGGGCCGTCGCTGAACATCCTGCTGAAGCTGATGGCGATCGTGGCGGTGGTGTTCGGCCCGCTCTTCATCTAGAGCGCGCGAATCGATCGAGTCGAACCGGCGCCCGCGATGCAGTGGGCGCCGGGGGCAGGCGAAGCAGCAGAGCGCGAGGCGGGCTAGCCCGCCTCGCCTGCTTCCCGGGCCTCGAGTTCGTCGCGGGCCGAGATGTACAGCGCGGCCGCGAGGCCGACGGCGATGCCGAGCACCAGGAACATCATGAAGCGAAACATGGGCGGAACTCCGTCGCCGGGGAGCGTTCGCTATCGATCATGCTAGCACCGGCGGCTACGATCCGCGCCACGTATGATCGCGCGGAGCCGTCCGGCTCACGCGAATGACAACTGTTCGATGCCAGCCCGCCGATGCGGCGGACGGCATCGCGGCGGTACGGCGAGGTGAGAGCGTGACTGAAGCTCCGGTGGAGGCCGCGGCGGCGGATGTCGACCTCGAGACGTTGATCTCGCTCGCGAAGCGGCGCGGCTTCGTCTTCCCGTCGGCTGAGATCTACGGAGGGTTCGCCTCCACGTACGACTACGGCCCACTCGGCGTCGAGATGAAACGCAACGTCCGTGAGCTCTGGTGGCGGCGGATGGTGCAGGAGCGCAGCGACGTCGTCGGCATCGAGGCGGCGATCATCACCAATCCGGCGGTCTGGGAGGCCTCCGGCCACGTCGACGGATTCTCCGACCCGCTCGTCGACTGCCTCGAGTGCCGCTCGCGGATCCGCGCCGACCACATCGAGAACGACACGTGCCCGGTCTGCGGCGTCGTGGGGCGGTTCACGGAGGAGCGGCAGTTCAACCTGCTGTTCCGCACCTTCGTCGGCGCCGTGCAGGACGACGCGGCAGTCGCGTACCTGCGGCCCGAGACGGCGCAGGGCATGTTCGTGAACTTCGACAACGTCCTGCAGAGCACGCGCCGGCGCCTGCCGTTCGGCATCGCGCAGATCGGCAAGTCGTTCCGCAACGAGATCACGACGGGGCACTTCACGTTCCGGATGCTCGAGTTCGAGCAGATGGAGATGGAGTACTTCTGCGATCCCGCCGAGTCAATCGAGCTGCACGAGTACTGGAAGCAGGAGCGCCTCGACTGGTATCGCTCTCTCGGCGTGCGCCCGGAGCGGTTGCGCATGCGCGACCACGATCCCGAGGAGCTGTCGCACTACTCCAGCGCCACCTCGGACGTCGAGTACCTCTACCCGTGGGGGTGGGGCGAGCTGGAAGGCATCGCCCACCGCGGCGACTTCGACCTGAGCGCCCACGCGGCGTCGTCCGGCAAGACGCTGTCGTACTTCGATCCGCAGCGCGAGGAGCACATCGTCCCGCACGTCGTCGAGCCCGCGGCAGGCGTGGACCGCATCATGCTTACCCTCCTCGTTGACGCGTACGACGAGGAGACCGACGACCGCGGGGAAAAGCGTGTACTGCTGCGGCTCGCGCCGCACGTCGCGCCGGTGACCGTGGCGGTGCTTCCGCTGTCCCGCAACGAGCGGCTCGCGCCGACGGCGCGGCAGGTGTGGGACCAGCTGCGGCCGCACTTCCGCACGCAGTTCGACGACGCGCAGTCGATCGGCCGCCGCTACCGCCGCCAGGACGAGGTCGGAACACCGCTGTGCGTGACGGTCGACTTCGACAGTCTCGACGATGGTGCCGCTACCATCCGCGATCGCGATACTATGTCGCAGATACGGGTGCCGATCAGTGGGCTCGTGGAGGCGCTTCAGCAGCGCATCGACGAGCTGCAGCCGGAGGGATGAGTTGCGTGACTAGCAGCGAGCAGCGGCGTGAACTGCGATTCCTGCACACCTCGGACGTGCACCTCGGCGCCTACGACCACAGCGAGAATGAGCGCTCGGTGCGACGCCGCCAGGAGATGCACGACACCTTCGAGGCCGTCGTCGACCTGACGCTCCAGTTCAACGTCGACTTCATGATCATCGCGGGCGACTTCTTCGACAATGCGCGCGTCCGTCCGGACACGATGGAGTTTGCCGCCGAGCAGGTGCGCCGCGTACCGGGCCCCGTCGTGCTGCTGCCCGGCAACCACGACCACGTCGGGCCCGGCTCGGTCTACGACCGCCTCGACATGACGCACATGGCGCCCAACCTGATCCTGATGCGTGATCCTGACGGCGAGACGGTGACGCTCCCCGAACTCAGCGTGGAGCTGTGGGGCCGCAGCCACCTCGATGCCGACTTCAGCCCGTTCGGCGATGCACCGCTGCGCGGTGACGCGGACTGGCACATCGGCATCGGCCACGGGCACTTCCTGCACCCCCAGTCCGGGTCGCACAGCTCCTACCACATCTACGAGGAGCACCTGGCGGTGCTGGATCACGACTACATCGCGCTCGGTCACTGGGAGCAGCAGACGCGCGTGGCGGCCGGGGACAACACGGTCGCGGCCTACTCGGGCGCGCCGGACGGCCTCGCCGGGAAGACCGGCGGCGCGGTGCTGCTGGTCTACCTCGAGCCCCACGGCGGTGTACGGCTGGAGTCACACCCCGTGCAGGAGCACCGCGACTTCCTGCACCACGACGACCTGCCGTTACTGGACGGCCAGCCGGGCGGCTGAGCCAGACGCGTTCGCATCGCGCGGACGGTCATGGACAACAAGAAGCGCCGCGTGAGCGGCGCTTCGTCACTCCTGGGCCGGAGCGGTTGTCGGGCTAGCTGGGCACCTTGGCACGCGCGTCGTCACGGTTCTGGAACCAGACGATGTTGATCTCGGCGAACGCGGACTGGTCGTCGGGGAGGTCATCCTCGGCGTAGATCGCGTTCACCGGGCAGGCGGGCTCGCAGGCGCCGCAGTCGATGCACTCGTCGGGGTCGATATAGAGCATGCGGTCGACCCCCTCCTCGAAGTGGATGCAGTCGACGGGACAGACGTCCACGCACGACTGGTCCATGACGTCGATGCACGGCTGGGTGATGTAGTAGGTCATCCGGCTGGCGGTCCCTTCCTCATCCGTGATCCGCTGCGCCGATCCGCGCGCTGTCAGTCTAGGTTCGGGCGCACTGGCGAACAAGCGCCCCGCAAGCTCTAGCTGCCGCCTCGCCCGAACAGCGCTCCGAGGCGGTCCAGAAGCCGCCTCAAGGGGCCACGTCGCTGCCGTTCCGCCTCTGCCACGGCGGCCTCCCGGGCAGCCTCGACCTCCGCTTCCGCCTCCCGTACGGCGTCGGCGAGACGCCTCCGCAGACCGACCGCGTCCGGTACGAGGTCGAGCGCGTCGAGCGCCTCGCCCTCGGCCGTTTCGGGGAAGAGCCGTCCGAACGCCTCGGCGAATCCGGGCACGGCCGAACGCCCGTCGGCCATGCCGAACTGCTTGAGCTCGTTGACCGTCCCGTGCAGCGCGGCGCCCAGCCGCGTGACCTGGTACGCCGAGAGGTCGACCTCGATAGGCTCGGACTCCGCAGGGCCGTCGAGCCGCGGTTCGAGCGCTTCGAGGACGGGCCCGAGGCCCAGCGAGTGGCGCTGGAGCGTGGCCGCGTCCGTCTCGGATCCCGGCCTCCCGAGGTGGTAGTGGATGGCGAGCGCGACCAGGCGTGCGTCGGGGAGGTGGAGTTGGAAGGCCGCCATTTGTTACCTTCCCGTCACGGCAGGGTCGGTCCGCTCTCCGGGAGCGTACCGCGTTCCGCGCGTGCGGGAGGGAAGAGGCCATGACGAACGAACCGCAACCGGACATGACGTGGTCCGAGCTCATCGGGACGGAGGGAGACGCCCGCATCTCTGAGATGCAACAGCGCTTCGTGTCCCTGGCGGGGCTCGATCAGGGTGCCCGCGAGCAGCAGGCGGAATCGATGATCCGCGCTGAGTACACGCTGGAGGACGAGCCGCTTGCCGACTTCACGGAGGCGCGTCTGCGGTCCTGGATGGGGATCGCGGGCGACAACCTCAGCCAGGCGCAGTCCGTGGCGAATGCTTACGACAAGGCATTCGAACGCGTCCCCGGCGGGATGGCGATGCACCACGCGGCGCTCGTGCAGACGGTCGCCCGTGACCGCTTCACGCCCGAAGACATGGACGTGCTCTACGAGCTGGTCCCACGGCACGTCGAGAACGTGCCGCGCGCGAGCCAGGAGGCCGTCGAGCACTCGATCGGCACGCAGCGGCTGACGGCGGGCACGATGTCGAGCGGCAGCAAGCCGTGGTGGAAGTTCTGGTAGAGGGCTTGCCGGGGGCGGAGCGCCCGCTGGCATCGTTGTAACCGATTGCCGGCCGGTTCGAGCGCGGCCCGCGAAGGCTCGTGGCCCGAGCCGGTCGCTATGAATGGCCGCGACCGCTGGATCGCGTGTCGCGGGTGGCCTAGGCCTTCGCGGCCCGCTTCGCCCTGCGCCGACGGCTCGTGCGCTTCGCGCCGTTGCCGGACGGCGCCGCGCCGTTCGTCGGGGGTGCGCCGGGGTCGACCACGTCCCGCAGGAATCGGCCCGTCGCTGAGGCTTCGACCGTGGCGACGTGTTCCGGCGTGCCTTCGGCGATCACGAGTCCGCCGCGCTCACCGCCGTGCGGCCCGAGGTCCACGATCCAGTCGGCGTTCTTGATCACGTCGAGCTGGTGCTCGATCACGATGACCGTGTTGCCCTGACTCACGAGCCGCTGCAACACGCCCAGCAGCGACTCGATGTCCGCGAAGGCGAGGCCAGTCGTCGGCTCGTCGAGGATGTAGACGGTGCGGCCGGTCGCGCGCCGCGACAACTCCGTCGCGAGCTTCACGCGCTGCGCCTCGCCTCCCGAGAGCGTGGTCGCCGGCTGGCCGAGGCGGATGTAGCCGAGCCCCACGTCGTGCAGCGTCTCCAGCTTGCGCTTCGCGCGCGGGAACGCGTCGAAGAACTCGAGCGCCTCGGTCACGGTCATGTCGAGGACCTCGGCGATGGTCTTGCCGCGGAACTGAATCTCGAGTGCCTCGCGGTTGTAGCGGGCGCCGCGGCAGACCTCGCACGGGACGGTCACGTCCGGGAGGAACTGCATCTCGATCTGGTTGTAGCCGTCGCCCTTGCACGCTTCGCAGCGTCCGCCCTTCACGTTGAAGGAGAAGCGCCCCGGCTTGTAGCCGCGCGCCCGCGCCTCCGGCACCGTCGCAAACAGCTCGCGGACGATGGTGAACAGCCCGGTGTACGTCGCCGGGTTCGACCGCGGCGTGCGGCCAATGGGCGACTGGTCGATGACCACTACCTTGTCGACGTGCTCGAGCCCTTCGAGGTCGTCGTGCGCGCCGGCGCGCTCACGCGCGCGCTGCAGGTCATGCGCCAGGCGCTTGGCGAGGATCTCGTTGACAAGCGTCGACTTGCCGGAGCCCGAGACGCCGGTCACGCAGATGAAGCGCCCGAGGGGGAACGCCACGTCAATGCGCTTGAGGTTGTGCTCGGCGGCGCCGCGCACCACGAGCGCCTCGCCGCTCCCCTCGCGGCGGCTCTCCGGCATCGGGATGGTGTGCTTCCCGGCGAGGTACTGGCCGGTGAGCGACTCGCGGTTGCGCATGACCTGCTTCGGCGTGCCCGTGGCGACGACGTGCCCGCCGTGCTCGCCTGCGCCCGGCCCGAGGTCGATGAGGTGGTCGGCCGCGCGCATCATCGCCTCGTCGTGCTCGACGACGAGCACGGTGTTGCCGAGGTCGCGCAGCCGCGTCAGCGTGCGGATCAGGCGCTCGTTGTCGACCGCGTGCAGGCCGATCGACGGCTCGTCGCAGACGTAGAGCACGCCCATCAGCGCGGAGCCGATCTGCGTCGCCAGCCGGATGCGCTGGCCCTCTCCGCCCGACAGCGTCGCCGAGGCGCGGTCGAGCGTGAGGTAGTCGAGCCCGACGTCCGACAGGAACGTCAGCCGGTTCGCGATCTCTTGCAGGATCTGGCGAGCGATCTGGCGCTCGCGTGCGCCGAGCGGGGAGCCCTCGCCGCGCAGGCGCTCGACCCACGCGACGCCGTCGGCGACCGAGTCGTTCACCACCTCGGCGATCGAGCGGCCGTCGACGGTGACGGCGAGCATCTCCGGCTTCAGCCGTGCGCCCTCGCAGTCCGGGCACGGCACCGAGACCATGTAGCGCTCGATGTCGTTGCGCACCCAGTCCGACTCGGTCTCCTTGTAGCGGCGCTGGAGCGAGGGCAGCACCCCCTCCCACGACACCTCGAAGTGGCGCTCGCGGCCGCGCCGCGTGCGGTACTCGACGGTGATCGCCTCCTCGCCGGTGCCATGCATCACGGCGTGCCACTGCTGGTCGGTGAGCTGCTCCAGTGGCGTGTCGAGGTCGAAGCCGTAGGCCTGCCCGAGCGAGTCGAGGCGACGTCGATACCAGGTGATGCTCGTGCTCATCCGCTGGTAGGGGATGATCGCGCCCTCGGCGATCGAGAGCTTGCGGTTCGGCACCACGAGGCCCGGGTCGAGCTCCATCTGTACGCCCAGGCCAGTGCAGGCGGCGCACGCACCGTGCGGGCTGTTGAACGAGAAGTTGCGCGGCTCGATCTCGCCCACCGAGTACGGCGGGTGGTCCGGGTTCGTGCAGGCGAAGTGCTCGCTGAACGTCTCCTCGGGCCGCTCGGCCTCACCCTCGCCGGCCTGCGGGGCGAAGACAAGGATGCCCTCGCCGAGCCGCAGCGCCTGCTCCACGGAGTCAGCGATGCGCTGCCGCGTCGCGTCGTAGTCCTCGGCCGTCGTGTCCTCGGACAGCTCCGGGATGATCAGCCGGTCCACGACCACGTCGATGTCGTGCCACTCGTAGCGGTCGAGGTCGAACTCCTCGTCAACGTCGCGGATGGCGCCGTCGACACGGACGCGCACGAACCCGAGACGCTGGACGGCCTCGAAGACCTGCTTGTGCTCGCCGCGGCGGTGGCGGATGACGGGCGCGAGCAGCATCGCGCGCGTCCCCGGCGGCTCGGCGAGGACCGCGTCGACGATCTGCTGCACGGTCTGGCTGCGGATGACCTGCCCGCAGTGCAAGCAGTGCGGGATGCCGGCTCGGGCATAGAGCAGGCGCAGGTAGTCGTAGATCTCCGTCACCGTGGCGACCGTGGAGCGAGGGTTCCTCGAGACGCCCTTCTGGTCGATGGAGATCGCGGGGGAGAGGCCGTCGATATAGTCGACGTCGGGCTTCTCCATGAGTCCGAGGAACTGGCGGGCGTAGGCGGAGAGCGACTCGACGTAACGGCGCTGGCCCTCGGCGTAGATGGTGACGAATGCGAGCGAGGACTTGCCCGAGCCGCTCAGGCCCGTGATGACGACGAGGCGGTCGCGCGGAATCTCGACCGAGATGTTCTTGAGGTTGTGCTCGCGAGCGCCGGTGACGGCGATACGGTCGGTGGGCAGGGGGTCACCTCGATTGCGGCGAGGAGGAGTCCAGCGCGCTGGTGCGGGTGCGCGGGATCAAGCGTAGCGGGGGCGGACGGGCTCTGCCAGTGGCGGGCCCCTCCTACGGCCGAGGCTCGGATGGCGGCAGGTCGAGGCCGCCGAACTCTTCCAGGTGACGACGCAGCTCCGCCTCGATCTCCTGTAGCCGCTCCTCCGTGATCCCCATCGTCTCGAGGGTCGTGCGGATCAGCCGCTGCACTTCTTCCATGTCGCGCCGGAGCAGCGCCTCAGCCACCTCCAGCTGCGTCTCGACCGCCCGAAAGCCCTCGCGCTGCTCTGTCTTGTTGTCCATCGCGAGGATGGTCGACATCAGCCGCGTGAAGAGCGTCGTCGTGCGGGCGATGCGGACGCGGTCGTCGGGGTCCTCCGGGAAGTCGCCCGTCACGACGACCTCGAGGCCCGTGCGCGTGTCGGTGGCGGCGTACTGCTCGGGCATGGGCGGGCCTCGGCTGGTCGGCGTCGTTCGTGCAGCCATCGTACCGCCCGGCTTCGGGCTGCGCGCCCCTCGCGCTACCATCGCGCCCGCCATATCGATGCGGGGCGAGGGGACACCATGGCCAACGAGCAGGATGGGCGCGCGCTGCCCTCACAGGACGAGGTGCATGCCTGGCTGACCGAAGACAACAACTGGGGCCGCTGGGGCGACGATGACGAGGCCGGCGCGGTCAACCTCATCGACGCCGCGAAGCGCCTCGATGCGCTCGCGATGGCGCGCACGGGGCGCGTGGTCTCGGTGAGCCGGCCGTACCCGAAGGAGCCCGGCCCGACGAACCCGACACCCGCGCAGCACTTCGTCCGCCGGAACCGGCGCCCGAACGACACCGGCTCGGTGGTCGACTACTACGGCTTCGTCTACCACGGCCACAACCACACGCACCTCGATGCCCTGTGCCACGTCTGGGACGACGGCGGAGCGTGGCAGGGCCGCGACCCCGACGAGTTCATCACGGGCGAGGGCGTCACGTTCGGCGATGTGACCGCCTGGGAGACGGGCATCATCACGCGCGGCGTCCTGCTCGACGTGCCCCGGTATCGCGGTGAGCCGTACGTGACCGTCGACCGGCCCGTGCACGGCTGGGAGCTCGAGGAGATCGCCGCTGCGCAGGGCGTCGAGGTTCGGCCGGGCGACGCAGTACTCGTCCACAGCGGGCGTGAGGCCTTTCAGGACGCGAACCCGAATTTCTTCTTCGGCGACCGCGAGGCGCCGACCCCGGGCCTGCACGCGACCTGCATGCGCTACATCCGGGACCGGGACGTGGCCGTGCTCGTGTGGGACATGATGGACGCCCGCCCCAACGAGTACGGGCTCGGCTGGGCCGTGCATCCCGTGATCTACGCATTCGGCGTTGCGCTCGTGGACAATGCGCTGCTCCTGCCGCTGGCAGAGGCGTGCGCCGAGGAGGGCCGGTACGAATTCCTGCTGATCGTGGCGCCGCTGAGGGTGCAGGGCGGCACGGGCAGCCCGGTCAACCCCCTCGCGATCTTCTAGGAGGCGTCGCCCCAATGGACGGGCTGCCGTTCGCCCCCGACGCCGCGATCCGCGAAGTCGACGGCGAGGCCGTGATCCTCATCGGCGGCGGGCGGGCGCTGCTGATGCAGATCGCCCACCCGCTCGTCGCGCAGGGCGTCGCCGAGCACAGCGAGTGGCGCGCGAACCGCTACGGGCGGCTGCTCCGCACGCTCCGGCCGATGTTCGCGATTGTCTTCGGGAACGGCGAGGAGGTGCGCGACGCGGCACGCGGCGTGAACGCGGTGCATCGAGGGGTGACCGGCGCGGGCTACCACGCCGGCGACCCGGAGCTGCTGCTCTGGGTGCACGCGACCCTCGTGGACACTGCACTTCAGTGCCATCGCCGGTTCGTCGGCGCGCTGCCGCCGGAACGCGAGGCGCGGTACTACGACGACACGAGGCTCGTCGGTCGGCTGCTCGGCGTGCCTGAATCGCTGCTGCCGCACGACCTCGACGCGTTCAACGCGTACCTTGAAGCAACGATCGACGAGCTTGAGGTCACCGAGGCGGCACGGAGCATCGCGCGCGAGCTCTGCCGACCCGCGCCGCCGTTCGGCCCGCTGATCGTACCGTGGCGCGAGATCACGGCGGGACTGCTCCCGCCGCGGCTCCGCCAAGCCTACGGGATGCCGCGGGACCCTGTCCGTGAGGCGCTGATCGAGGGCGCCAGCGGCCTCAGCCGCGCGGTGTGGCCGCGCCTGCCGCGAGCACTGCGCCGGCCGCCGGCCCTCCTGCTGCCACCCTCAGCGCGCCGGCGCTACGGCGCACCGACGCGGTTGGGCGCCTACGCGCCCGGCGCCCGGTAGGCGACTGACTTGCCCGTGGCTTCGTCGATCTCCTCGGGCGTCAGCATCACCGTGGTGTTCCACGTGATGGCGCCCGCCGCGCCGATGGCCAGGCCGAGCGCCGCCGCGGACGTGTTGTCGGGTACGTCCATCACGATGTAGAGGTCGTCGCCGCCGAACGCGTACAGGAACGTCTCGACGGTCCCGCCGACCGACTCCACCGAGGCAGTCAGCGCGTCGCGCCGGGCTGAGCCGCCCTCCGCGAGCAGGCCCTGCGCGCCTGTCGGGTTGTACGAAGCCTTCACCAGGTACTTGGGCATGTCGTTCGCCTCCTCAATCCCGCCGTACTCAATGGCCCCAATCTACTACGCGCCGCAATCCTCGCTCACTGCCTCTCGTCAGCGCCGTCGTCTCGGGCGTAGAGCGAGATGGCGACATTGTCGGGCGCGCCCGCGGCGAGGACCGTGCTCACGAGGTCGGCAGCACGGTCGTCGCCCGACGTTGCAACGACATCCGCGATCGCCTGGTCGTTGAGCGCACCGTGGAGCCCGTCGGTACACAGCAGCAGGACACTGTTGGGTGACAGGTCAATCGGGCCGAAGACGTCGAGTTCGGCCTGCGCCTCCAGCCCGATCGCGCGCGTGATGACGTGGCGGCTCAGCGCCGCCAGCGGGTCGTCCGGCGCCATCAGGCCCGCGCGGATCGACTCCTCGACCCATGAGTGGTCGAGCGTGAGCTGTCGTGCCTCGCGGTCCGCGACGAGGTACGCGCGGCTGTCGCCGAGGTTCGCCACCCATGCCGTCCGGTCGCGAATCAGAGCGGCCACGAGCGTGGTGCTCATGCGGTCGAGGTGACCCTGCTGGCCCGCTCGCACCGCGGCGTTCGCTGCCGCGAACGCTCTGCGCAGCGCTGCCTCGGGCTCCTCGGCGGAGCCCGCGCGGACCGTCTCGGCCAGCGCGGCGACAGCCGTGCGCGAGGCCACCTCGCCGCCGGGCAGGCCCCCGACGCCGTCGGCGACCGCGAGCAGGAGGCGCCCGTCGGGCAACTCCTCGGCGAGGGCGACGTCCTGGTTCGTCTCACGTACGAGGCCGATGTGCGTCGCCGCCTGCAGCATCCGGTGCTCTCCGAGTCGTCCCGCTACAATCGGATGCTACCGAGGGGGACAACCCCGCCACCGGAGGCCCGATGGCCCGCGTACTCCTGCTCATCCCGACCGCCAGCTACCGCGCGCCTGACTTCATGGCGGCGGCAGCGGAGCTCGACGTGGACGTGGTGGTCGGCTCGGACCAGCGCTCGGCGGTCGAGTCGTTCCTGCCCGGCGCCACCGTCGCGCTACCCCTCGGCGACCCGGAAGCGGCCGCCGACGCGATCGAGACGTTCGCCGCGGAGTGGCCCCTCGAAGCGATCGTCGCGGTGGACGACGGCGGGACGCTCGTCGCGGCGCGCGCGTCCCAGCGGCTCGGCCTCCCGTACAACAGCATCGACGCCGTGGCGGCCACGCGCGACAAGTCGCTGCTCCGCGAGCGGCTCGCCGCCGGCGGGGTGCCCTCGCCCCCGTGGATAGTGGCGCCGATCGACTCCGATCCGCGCACCGTGGCGCGCGAGGCGCCGCTGCCGTGCGTCGTGAAGCCGCTGTCGCTCTCCGGCAGCCGCGGCGTGATCCGCGCGGACGACGAGGCCGGGTTCGTGGCGGCGTTCGAGCGGCTGCGCGCGCTGCTGAGCGACCCCGCCGTGCAGGACGAATGCATGGGGACGGGCGACCGGGTGCTCATCGAGGGCTACATCCCCGGTGACGAGGTTTCGGTGGAGGGCCTGCTCACGGACGGTGAGCTCGAGGTGCTGGCGATCTTCGACAAGCCCGACCCGCTCGTCGGCCCGTACTTCGAGGAGACGATCTACGTGACGCCGTCGCGGCTGTCGCCCGAACGGCAGGAGGAGGTGCGACGCACCTCTGCGGCGGCGGCACGGGCCCTGGGCCTGACCGACGGGCCACTCCACGCCGAGCTGCGCATCAACGACGACGGCGTGTGGCCGGTCGACATCGCCGCTCGAAGCATCGGGGGGCTCTGCTCGCGGACACTCCAGTTCGGCGCCGGCGTGACGCTGGAGCAGCTCCTGCTGAGCCATGCCGTCGGGAAGCCCGATGCGAGCCGCGCCCGGCTGAACCCGGCGTCCGGCGTGATGATGATCCCCATCCCACGGGCAGGCCGCCTCCGACGCGTCGAGGGTCTTGCCGCCGCCAGGGCCGCGCCGGGCGTGGCCGGTGTCGCGATCACGATCCGCCTGGGACACGAGGTCACCCCGCTGCCCGAGGGGAGCGAGTACCTCGGCTTCATCTTCGCGCGCGGCGAGGATCCGACCGAAGTCGAGGCCGCGCTGCGCCATGCCCACGCGCTGCTCCGCATCGACATCGTCGACGCGGACGAGGAGCCCGGCGCGCCGCTCACGCTCGAGGGCGCAGGGGAGGCGCGGCGAGCGCTCTCCTGACGGGCGTGCGGTCGGCGTCGGACCGCTGACTCAGCTCGACGGCATGGTGAGCGGGGCGAGGATCTCCACGAGTTCGGCCACGCTCTCGATGTCCCGGCCGATGACGTTGGCGTTGAGATGGCGCTTGCGCCGGTAGTAATTCCCGTGCAGCTCGTTCGCGATCCCGCGCAAGTCCCGTATGCGGTCGTTGCGAGTGACCTCCCAAGCCTGGTTCAGTACCACGCTGAAGTCCGCATGGGTCGCATACTCCCAGCCCTGAGCCGCCGCCACCGCCTTCGCCATGTGGGCGGCCGCGCCCCAGCCTTTCTCGGACGCCTGATGCAGGTCGCCCGCGGCGAGGTATTCCCTGCACCGCGTCAGGAACTCGCGTGCCTGCTCGGCGTGGTCGGCGACCTCGACAAGATCGTCCGTGGCCATCGGGCGTCGCCTCCGACTGGTACACCCCACTGTAGGCTATGTGACTTCCTCTCACAATGGTTATCGGTACACGAATGTTATGGGCAGGACGGCTACCGGGTGGCGCATCGACGGGGCCTCGTTCATGCTGGGTGTGCGGAGGCGGCAGGATCGCCTCCCACGCTGCTCCCACCAGCATCAAGAGAGGGGCCTACGCATGCCCAATCCAGTCGTGCACTTCGAGATCGGCGGCGCCGACGGCTCAGCGCTGCAGCAGTTCTACGCCCAGGCCTTCGACTGGGAGGTCAACGCCGACAACCCGATGCAGTACGGCCTCGTCGAGCCGCAGACGGAGACCAGTATCGGCGGCGGCATCACCGCGGCCGACCAGCCCGGCGTGTTCGTCTACATCGAGGTCGACGACCTCCAGGCGTACCTCGACCGTATCGAGTCGCTCGGTGGCCGCACCGTGCAGGAGATCACCACGATCCCGGGCATGGTGACGATGGCCCTGTTCGCCGACCCCGAGGGCAACGTCGTCGGCATCGTGCACAACGAGACGCCGCCCGCGGAGTAACGCGCGGCCGGTCGCGCCGCCTCGCTAGAGGGTGATGAGGTCGAGCGAAGCAGACTGCTCCGCGGTGGGCTCCGCTCAGCAGAACCAGCTCTCAGTCAGGCCCGGCGTCGCCGGCAGCACGCGCCTCGGCGCGGCCGTCGCCGGCGCGGGCTGGCCGGTTGCCTCGGTCACCATGTCGCGGATGAGGCCGAACGTGCGGGCGTGGCCGGCGTGGATGTCGGCGTGCTGCTCGGCGACGAGGTCGGCGATGGCGCGTTGCAGCGGGTCGATGCGCTCGTCGAGCGGGCGCCACTCGTAGGTCAGCGCCTCGGCGTCGTATTCACCGAGCAGGCCCTGCGTGTGTGTTGGCGCGATCAGCGGCGAACCGGGCGGCAGCAGTAGCCGCAGCCCGTACTGCACCGGCGGCACGCGCTCGACCAGGCCGTGCGCCTCGATGAACGTGAGCATGTCCGCGAGGTCCTCGGCGGTCGTCCACGGCGTGAACGTCATCCACGTCGGCCGCAGCGCCAGCCCGGCCGTGTCGCACGCCTCGATGGCTGGTACGAGGTCGGCGGCGGTGTGTCCCTTGTCTAGCTGGCGAAGCACCTCGTCGCTGGTCGCCTCGAACGCCGAGGTGACGAAGAGGCAGCCGAACTCGCGCAGGCGCGGCAGCAGGTCGGCCTGCTCCAACAGGTGCTCGACCTTGGCCGTGAAATCGAAACTCAGCTCGGGGTGGCGGTCGTGCAGCCCCTCTGCGATCGCGAGCGAGTGCGGGACGGCGTTGAGGAAGTCCGGGTCGCCAAACGTGATGTGCGCGGCGCCGGCGGCGACCTGCTGGTCGATATCCGCGAGCACCACCTCGGGGGCGACGAGGCGTAGCCGGCCGTCGTAGGCGGCCGTCACCGGGCAATGCAGGCACTGGTGCGCGCACCCGCGGGTCGCCTCGACGTACCCGGCGACGGAGAAGCCGTGTTCGGTCTGGAGCTGCGCGTAGCGGTCGAGTGCGGGCAGGCCGGCGCGGTCGGGGACGGGATAGTCCTGGCGGACGAACGCGGCGTCCGGCGCGTCGAACCCGTCGATGCCGTCGCCCGCCGCGACGCGGTCGGCGAGGTCGCAGAGCGCGGGCTCGTACTCGCCGCCGGCGACCGCGTCGACGACTCCGCTCGCGCGCAGGTCGCCGAGCAGGCCCGCGTAGAGGCCGTACAGCGCGATCGGTACGTCCGGTCGCAGCGCGCGCAGCTGCGGGATCAGCTGCTGCGCCAGTCTGGCCGGCGTGTGCATGGGGATCGACAGCGCGATCAGGTCCGCCACCCCCACGCGCGCCTCGTCGAGCGGGTCGACGCCGAGGTCAATCACGTCGACGTGGTGACCGCGCGCCCGCAGGGCAGCGGCTGGCGCAGCGAGGCCGACGGGCTGGTGGCCCATCTCGTACGTCGAGAGCAGCAGGACGCGCGCGCCCTGGGTGCGCGCAGAGGCCTGAGTGCTGTCGGGCACTACTTCTTCGAGGGCTGGAAGTAGGGGTTCGCGCCGGAGGCGTGGTCGGTCGCGTCGGCGACCTCCTCGATCTCCGGGACGGCTTCCTTGATCGCGACCTCGATGCCTTGCTTGAGCGTCACGTCGGCGAGGCCGCAGCCCTGGCAGCCGCCGCCGAGCTGGATGTAAGCCACTTTGCCCTCGACACCGAGCAGGTCGACGAAGCCGCCGTGGGCGGCGATGCCGGGGTTGATGCTCGTGTCGAAGAGGTGCTGGATCCGCATCGCCAGCGGGTCGCGCCACGACGGGTTCGGGTTGTCGAACTCGAAGCCGTTGACGCCCTCGCCCTTGTACTCCCAGTGCACCGCGATGCCGTCGAGGTACTCGGCGTTCGCCCCCTCGACGAAGACGGAGAGACCGTCGAAGTCAAGCTCGTAGTCCTCCTCGGGCTCGCGGCCCTCGTCGACCATCGAGAGCAGGTGCTCGAAGCCGTGCGCGTTGCGCTTCGTGATCTGGAGGCGGATGCCGGAGACGGGCGGATCGCCCGCGTTGTCGATCAGGTTCTTGAGGCGGTCGATGGCGGGCTCCGTCATGGAGACCTCGGGGCCGCGCTCTTCGATGTCTGATGCGTGCGTCATCTTCAATCCTCGCGCTGGCACTAGGGTAGCGGATCGCGGAGCGACGCGCGCCCCACCTGCGGATGGAGTCTCGACGCGGCGGCGCTGCGATATACTCGGCGCACCTGTTTCCGGAGCGCCGGTCAGCGGAGGGAGACCCGTTATGGTCACGGATTATGCCGAGATCGCGAAGGACGTCGCGGCACTGGGCGCACCGCCGAACCTGGCCGACTACCAGGCCCTGCGCGCGAACTGGAACTGGGACGACATCGTCGCCGAGCTCGACCTGCCCAGCGGCTCCTACAACCTCGCCCACGAGTGCATCGACCGCCACGCCAACGGCGACCGTGGCGACAAGATCGCGATGATCTACGAGGCGACCGACGGCGAGGTCACGAACTACTCGTTCAAAGACATGCAACGCGAGGCCAACAAGTGGGCCAACGCGATCACCGACCTCGGCATCGAGAAGGCGGACCGCGTCTTCTTCTTCACCGACCGCATCCCCGAGCTGTACTTCGCGATCTTCGGCACGCTGAAGCGCGGCGCGATCATCGCCCCGCTGTTCTCGGCGTTCGGCCCCGAGGCGGTCATGGAGCGCATCCGCCGCGCCGAGGGCGTCATGGTGGTGACCACCCCCAACCTGCTCTCCAAGATCGACGCCATCCGCGACGACCTGCCGTCGCTCGAGCACGTCGTGGTGATCGGCCACCGGCAGGGCGTCGAGGCAGGCGAGGGCAACCTCGACTACATGGAGATGACCGAGGGCGCCTCGGAGGAGTTCGAGAACGAGCGGACCGGGTCCGAAGACTGGTCAGTGATGCACTTCACGTCCGGTACCACCGGCCTGCCGAAGGGCGCCGCCCACGTCCACAACGCCGTGATCGGGCACTACGCCACGGGCAAGCACGTCATCGACCTGCACGAGGACGACATCTACTGGTGCACCGCCGACCCGGGCTGGGTGACCGGCACGAGCTATCACATGTTCGCCCCCTGGTCGAACGGCGTGACGAACCTCGTCTACGAGGGCGGCTTCGGCGCGGGGCGCTGGTACGAGGCGATCCAGCGCCACAACGTGACCGTCTGGTACACCGCCCCGACGGCGATCCGCATGCTCATGAAGGCCGGCGTCGACTCGGCGCGGCAGCGTGACCTCTCCTCGCTGCGCTACGTCATGTCGGTCGGCGAGCCCCTCAACCCCGAGGGCGTGCTGTGGGGGCAGGACGCGTTCGACCTCCCCATCCACGACAACTGGTGGCAGACCGAGACCGGCGCGATCATGATCGCGAACTACCCCTCGGTGCCGATCCGGCCGGGCTCGATGGGCCTGCCCTTCCCCGGCATCGAGCCCGCGATTATCGACGACCAGTTCAACGAGATCACCGAGCCGGACCAGGAGGGACAGCTCGCGCTCAAGCCCGGCTGGCCCTCGATGTTCCGCACCTACTGGAACGACCAGGAGCGCTACGACTCGCGCTTCCAGGGCGGCTGGTACCTCACCGGCGACCGCGCCAAGCGGGACGCCGACGGCTACTACTGGTTCGTCGGCCGCGACGACGACGTGATCAACACCGCCGGACACCTCGTCGGCCCGTTCGAGGTCGAGAGTGTGCTGATCGAGCACGAGGCCGTGGCCGAGGCGGGCGTGATCGGCAAGCCGGACCCGGTCGCGATGGAGATCGTGAAGGCGTTCGTCTCGCTCAAAGAAGGCTACGAGCAGACCCCGCAGCTGCGCCGCGAGCTGATGGGCCACGCGCGCCAGCGACTCGGCCCGGGCGTGGCGCCGCGCGAGATCGACTTCCTCGACTCGCTGCCCAAGACGCGTTCCGGGAAGATCATGCGCCGGCTGCTCAAGGCGCGAGAGCTCGGGCTGCCCGAAGGGGACACCTCGACGCTTGAAGACGACTAGCGCACCGGGCTGCGCGCGCTGCGCCGACCGTGCCGCGCGCCGCGCCGGGACGAGGTTGGAGACACACCGGGGCCGCCCGCACGGGCGGCCTCGATCCACGCGGGGCGGCGGCCATGCCCGCCTCCACGAGGAGTGAGCTGATGACCACAGACACCGCCGAGATCGCGATCCACCGCGGGCTCAAGGAGGTCTACTTCGACCGTAGCGAGACCTGCTTCATCGACGGCCGCGCCGGCAAGCTCCAGTACCGCGGCTACACCATCGACGACCTCGCCACGCGCTCGACGTTCGAGGAGACCGCGTACCTGCTCCTCCACGGCGAGCTGCCCTCGCAGGCTCAGCTCGACGCCTTCGACGCCGAGCTGAAGTCCGCCCGCAACCTCCCCGGCGAGATCATCGACGTGATCCGGCTGGTCCAGGACGCGCACCCCATGGACGTGCTGCGCACCGCCGTCTCGGCGCTGGCCGCGACCGACCCGGAGACGGGCGACAAGTCCCACAACGCGACGCTGCGCAAGGGCGTGCGGCTCACCTCGCAGGTGCCGACCATCGTGATGGCGCACCACGCCATCCGCGAGGGTCGCGACCCCGTCGAGCCCAGCCCGACGCTCTCGCATGCCGCGAACTTCCTCTACATGCTCGACGGCAACGAGCCGAGCGACGACGCGGCCGCGCTGATGGACAAGGACTTCATCCTCCACGCCGAGCACGGCTCGAACGCCTCGTCGTTCACGGCGCGCGTCGTGACCGGCACGCAGGCGGACCTGCACAGCTCGATCACCGCCGCCATCGCGGCGCTGTCCGGACCATCGCACGGCGGCGCGGCTGAGAACGTCATGCAGATGGCACGCGAGATCGAGGAGCCGGAGCGCGCGGCCGACTACGTCAAGGAGCTGCGCTCACGCAGCCAGCCGGTCATGGGCTTCGGCCACCGGGTGTACCGCGCCGAGGACCCGCGCGCCCGCCACCTGCGCGAGGGCGTGCAGCGGCTCAGCGCCGAGAAGGGCGAGCCGAAGTGGTACGCCATCCTCGAGGCGGTGCAGGAGGCGATGCGCCCCTACGGCCGGCTGGGCGTGAACGTGAACGTCGACTTCTTCGCGGGCGTCATCTACTACCTGCACGGCATCCCGCAGGACCTCTTCGTCCCGATCTTCGCGGTGGGGCGTGTGCCGGGGTGGACGGTGCAGGTGCTGGAGCAGATGGAGAACAACATCCTCCTCCGCCCGCTGCTCCACTACGTCGGCCCCCTGGACCGCGAGTACGTCCCGATCGAGGCGCGGTAGGGCTCGTAGATGGCTCTGTACCGCGTTGGCGAGACCGAAGGCTCCGTGAGCGAGATCCCCGACCTCGCTTACGCTGTACGCGCGTGCTGAAGGGGCTCTTTGGCGCCCACCTGCGCTACTCTGACCTCATCGCCTAAGGCCTGCCCGCGGGCTTCCAGCACTCGAGCTCAGGGTCGAAGTCTTTCCAAGCGTCTGCCGGGACGAAACCGACGTCGCGGGTGGCGGTTACGCAGACGGGGCCGTCATCCGTGGCTAAGACGAGCGCCAGCCCGAGCAACACGGCGCCCACGATGTACTCGACGGCCTTGAGCTCCCACGGAGGCATGGCTGGAGTGTAAACAGGCGCGCAGCAATCTTTGCACTGGCTACGCGATCACCCAGACGTGCTCCGGAGGCGGGTCTCTTGTGTTCGCCGACGGGTACAGCAGTGAGCGAAGGGCAAAGCGAAACCGCGCATTCTCGGTTGCCCGAAACTGCGCGGTCTCTCGCCTCGCTAGGTTTCCGCTCACCCCAGGAAGCCGTCCAGCGGACCGGAACTTGGCTTCTGGGGCACCCCCGCTCGGCTGATTTGCACTCTAGGGACTCCAGACCCGCCCGTGCGTGAGTTGCGCACATCGTTTTCCCCAATACGTGCACGCCATCCACGATGCGACCGAACGACGCCTCGATCCGGCTCCTCGACGCGGGGCAGCAGCGCGTACACCAGATTGCGGTAGGCTGCGCCACGACCCGAACCCGACCAGAGGCGGTGTCCGATGCGTGAGAGCGTCCGCGAGGTGATCGAGGGGTACGAGCCCCAGCGCATGGAGGGCGACGCGCTCGTCCCGGCCGCCGTGATGGTCCTGCTCTACGAGCGAGACGGCGAGGAGCACCTGCTCTTCCAGGTCCGCACGCACCACGTCGAGCACCACAAGGGTGAGATCAGCCTTCCCGGCGGCGCGCAGGACCCCGAGGACGCCACGCTCCTCATGACCGCGCTCCGCGAGACCGAGGAGGAGATCGGCGTCGCCGCGGGCGATATCGAGATCTACGGCCAACTCGACGACACGCCCACGCGGTCGAACTTCGTGATGAGCCCCTTCGTCGGGGCGATCACCGCGCCCGCCCCGTACCCGTTCGCGTTCGCGGAGATCGAGGTCGCCGAGCTGCTCGAGGTGCCGCTGAGCCGGCTCGTATCGGGCGACGCGCTGGAGTGGACGGAGCCGCGGCCGGGGATGCGGATGCCCGCGTTCCGCCACGGCGAGCACCTGATCTTCGGCGCCACCGCACGCGTCATCGACCGCTTCGTGCGGCTGATCGGGCCCGCGCTGGGCGCCGAGCCGCTCCCGACCGGGGACGCCTGGCCCACGCAGTGACGCTGCTGCTGCTCCGTCACGCCGAGTCCGAGGGCAACGCGACCGGCCGCATCCAGGGATGGTCCGACCACGGACTCACGGAGCTCGGGCGCCGGCAGGCCGAAGCGGCCGGGCGGCACCTCGCGGACTCGGGCGCCGTCGCCCTCTACAGCAGCACGCTGCGCCGCGCGCGCGACACCGCCGAGGTCGTCGCGAAGCACACCGGCCTCGAGGTCGTCGACGCGCCGGACCTGCGCGAGTACCGCTTCGGGGAGGCGCAGGGGCTTCTCTGGTCCGAAGCCGAGGAGCGCTTCGGCTTGGTCGGCCGGGACTGGGGCGCGGGCGGCATTCCCGGCGAGGAGGGCACGCCAGCGTTCCGCGACCGGGTCGAGCGACAGATCGAGGAGCTCGCACAGCGTCATGCCTCGGACGTTGCGATCGCCGTCATCCACGGGGGCGTGCTCGGCGCGTTCGTCTCGCGCCTGATGGGCCTCGATGACGGCGAGTATGCCCAGATCTACGGCACGAACTGCGGGATCACGACCCTCACCCAGGGCATGGATGGCAAGACGGCCGTCGCCGGGCTCAACGGCGTGCATCACCTGCGTGAGCTCGGCGAGATCGCGAAGGAGCCCTGGCTCGCCCGCGAGTAGTGCACGGGCCCCGCATATGGCGCCTGCCTCGTTTGATTCGTCTCGCGAGCCTCGTTAGTGTTGCCAGACCGTTAGGCGACCCGGTATCAGAGGGTTCGCGGCAAGAACCGATCGAGGGACATGACGGCAACCCAGGCGGACGAGCACGTGCGCTACGAGCCCGACGAGCGCCCGCCGTGGCCGGTGGCCGCGGGCGTCGGTGCACAGGCCGCGCTGGTCACAGTGCCGGGCGTCGTCATCACCGTCGTGATCGTGGCCCGCATCGCGGAGCAGCCCGAGTCCTACATCACGTGGGCGGTCTTCGCGGCCATGCTCATCAGTGGCGCCACCACCGTCCTGCAGGCGGCTCGCGTCGGCCGGGTGGGCGCCGGACACGTCCTGATCATGGGTACGTCAGGCGCGTTCATCGCGGTCTGCGTCGCCGCACTGGTCGAGGGCGGACCGGCGACGATGGCGAGCCTCATCGTGATCTCCTCGCTCTTCCAATTCGCGATGGCGTCGAGGCTGTCACTGCTGCGGCGGGTGTTCACCCCGGTCATGGCCGGCACCGTGATCATGCTGATCGCCGCGACCGTGATGCCCATCGTGTTCGACACCTTGGTCGACGTGCCCGCGGACGCATCCGACGCGGCGGGGCCCGTGACGGGGCTCGCCACCATCGGCGTGGTGCTCGGGCTCGTGTTGCGTGGGCCGGCGGCATGGCGGCTGTGGTCGCCGCTCGTCGGCGTCATCGTTGGGTGCGCCGTGGCCGGGCTGTTCGGGATCTACGACCTGCAGCCGGTGCTGGATGCAGCGTGGATTGGTGTGCCGGGTGGAGGCTGGCCCGGCTTCGACGTGACGCCGGGAGAGGAGTTCTGGGCCCTGCTTCCCGCGTTCATCGTCGTGACACTGGTCGGGGCCGTGGAGACGGTCGGCGACGGTATTGCCATCCAACGAGTCTCGCGACGCTCGCCACGGGCAACCGACTTCCGCGTGGTCCAGGGGGCACTGAACGCCGACGGTATGGGCAACCTGCTGTCCGGACTCGCCGGAACGCTGCCGAACACGACGTACTCGTCCAGCATCTCGCTCGCGGAGGTCACCGGAGTGGCCGCGAGGAGGGCCGGCATCGCCATCGGCGCGATCACGGTGGTGCTCGCGTTCCTGCCCAAGTTTGCCGCGCTGCTGGTCGCGATCCCCGGGCCGGTGGTTGCCGCGTACGTGACCGTGCTCCTCGCGCTGCTGTTCGTGCAGGGCATGCGCATGGTCGTGCAGGACGGGCTGGACCACCGCAAGGCTGCAATCGCGGGCGTCGCGTTCTGGGTGGGCGTCGGCTTCCAGAACGAGGCGATCTTCCCGGACCTGCTCGGGCCCTTCGCGGGCGTGCTGCTCGGCAACGGCATGACGTCGGGCGCGCTCGCGGCCGTGATCATGATCCTGTTCATGGAGCTCACCGGGCCGAGGCGGCGACGCCTGCAGGTCCCGCTCGAGATGGAAGCACTCCCGGCCATCGACACGTTCCTGCGGGCGTTCGCCTCGCGAAGCGGCTGGAACGTGGCTACGACCGAACGACTCGTCTCGGCCGGGGAAGAGACGCTGGCCGTGCTGCAACAGGCCGGCGGGGGGGACGGCGCCGGCCCGGCAAGGCGTGTCGCGGTGGTCGCTCGTATGGAAGGCACGCTCGCGCAGGTCGAGTTCGTGACCCTCACGGAGGGCGTCAACATCGAGGATCAGCTGGCGTTCCTGGCCGAACTGCCGCCCATCCCCGACGAGGAGGAGATCTCGCTCCGTCTGCTCCGGCACCACGCGTCGTCCGTGCAGCATCAGAAGTATCACGGGATCGACATCGTCACCGTCGAGGTCGAGGGCGAGCGCTGAACACCCGAACGTGAGTGCAGGCGCTCCGGCTTGCTCCTGCGTCCGCCACGCTGGTCGCCCGCCGTCACAGGCCTCAGCGCCTGGCGTAGGCGACCTCGTACAGGCCGATGCGAGTTCACGTTCACATGCGAGTTAATGCTCGCTTCACATATCAGCTAATATCACACTCATGTGAGACTCAGTACGTGATCGGCCCGACAATCGAGGGCGGACAGGGGGGCGTCATGCGGGTGTCCTGGTGGAAGCGAGCAGTGTTCTTCGGGCTGGCGGCGCTCCTCGTGCCGCTCGCGGCGGCCTGTCCCAGTGACGAGGAAGAGGCGACCGACGACGCGGCCGAAGCGCCGTTCCGCATCGGCGTGATGGAGTCCGCGACAGGCCCCGGCGAGACCTACGGCCGCGTCGCCATCCAGGCCAAGCAGATGGCCGTCGACGAGATCAACGCCGCTGGCGGCGTCAACGGCCGGATGATCGAGCTCATCGTTGAGGACTCGAAGTGCAGCGCGCAGGACGCCATCACGGCGTATAACAAGCTCACGGACGTCGACGGCGTGAAGATCATCCTCGGTACGTCGTGCAGCGGCGCGATGCTCGGTGCGGCTCCGCTCGCCGAGGCCGACGGGGTGATCCTGTTCTCCGGGCTCGCCACGAACCCCGACATCGCCGACGCCGGCGACTACATCTTCCGCACCTCGCTGAGCGACGCACAGCTCGGCATCGACACCGGCAACGTGCTGTGGGCGGACGGCGTCCGCACGCTCGCCACGATCACGGAGGCGACCGACTACGCCGAGGGCGTGCGCCGCACCTCCGTCGCGCAGTTCGAGGCGCGGGGCGGTGAGCTGGTCGGCGAGGAGCGATACCCGTCCGACACGACCGACTTCCGCACCCAGCTGACGAAGCTCTTCGATGTGAACCCCGACGCGCTGCATGTCGCGGCCCAGTCCGAGTTCGCCGGGGGCACCATCGTCAAGCAGGCCCGCGAGCTTGGCTACGAGGGCCCGATCTACGGTGAGATCGTCGTCGTCGGCACGACGGCACTCGAGATCGCCGGCGACGCCGCCACGGGCGTCAAGGCGATCATCACCGACCTCGATCCGGCCAACGAGCTGGGCCAGAACGTCCTGACGCGGTTCCGCGAGAACTACGGCTACGTCACGCTGCCGTGGTACCTGGGCTCGGCCTACGACGACGTGTACATCACCGCCGAGTGTCTCAAGCAGACGAACGACGACCAGGATGCCGACGGCTTCCGCGACTGCCTCTACGACATCACGTGGAGCGGCGCGATCGGCGACAACTACACCTTCGACGAGAATGGTGAAGTCGTCGGGCTCGCGAATGTGGTCATCGAGGTGCTGTCCGCGGGCGAGCGCACCGAGGCCAACAACGGCTACCGTGTCTTGGGGGCGGCGCCGACCGAGTAGCACTCACTGACGCCGGCCCGGCCGAACCCCCGGCCGGGCCGGGCGCCACTGAGCTGAGGACGCGCGCCCGGCTCGACCGGCTCCCTGTGGCTCGGAGGTGGCCCAGTGCTCGAACTCCGTGATCGCCAGAACACGCTGCTGGCGATCGCGCTGACGGCGGCGACGGTCGCGTACCTCGGCTGGAAGGTCGTCGAGTCGCCGGAGCAGGCCCTGCAGTTCGCGTTCAACGGCCTGTCCGTGGGCGCCATCTACGCGCTGCTGGCGATGGGCTTCACGCTGGTCTACAGCACCGTGTGGTTCTTCGACCTCTACTACGGCGCGGCCGCGGCCATCGGCGCGTACGGCGTGTACTACCTGCGCTCGCAGGAGGCGCTGGGCGGGCAGTACGAGGTCAGCCATCCGTCGCTCAACATCGCGTTCGGCGTGATTACCGCCGCAGTCGTCGCGTGGGCGCTCCACACGAGGTACTACCGACGCCTGAGCCGCCGATACGGCGAGCGCACCGTGACCGTCGCCGGAGGCGTCATCGCGGTCCTCGCCGGCCTCTATATGGCCGTGGTCCTCACGTTCCCGACCGAGATGAACACGCTGCTCAGCCCCGCCCTCGGCGCGATCGTCGCGCTGATCGTCTATGCGGTCGTCCGACGCGGCTACCGGGCCACCTTCGGAGCCCCGGAACCCGCCGCGGTCGTCGCCGCAGCCACGGCGGTCGGGGTGCTGGCGGGAGGCGCCATCGCACTCGCCGTGGCCGGCGCCGCCGGGAGCCGGCTCTACCTGAGCTGGGCGGTCTCATGCGTGCTCGCGGGCGCGGTCGGCCTCGCGCTGTATCGGGGGCTCTACGTCTACATGCTGGAGCGTGCGCGCTCGCCGCTGATCATGCTTGTTGCGACGCTCGGCGTGCTACTCGCGCTGACCGCCGCGACGACGATTGTGTTCGAGGCCACGCCGCGGCCACTGCCGGACGCGTTCGGGAGCGACCCGTGGACCATCGGCGGCGCCAACATCAAGGGCTTCAACGTCTTCACGATCGTGATGGCGTTCGTCGGGTTCGCGGGGCTGTGGGTGCTGCTGCGGAGGACCTCGTTCGGCAAGTCCGTGCGCGCCGTCGGGGACGACGAGGAGGTATCGAAGGTCGTCGGCATCAACACGACGGTCGTGATCGCCGTCGTGTTCTTCATCGGCGCGGCCTACGCCGCGTTCGCCGGCATCCTGACCGGGCACGACACCGCGATCCAGCCGAGGATGGGGCTGCTGCTCCTGCTCAAGGGGTGGATCGCGTCGGTCGTGGGAGGGATCGGCAACCTCTACGGCGCCATCGTCGGCGGGTTCGTGCTCGGCATGATCGAGCAGTTCGGGATCTGGGACCTCGCCGGTGAGTGGCGCGATGTGGTGTCGTTCGGCGTGCTCATCCTGTTCCTGTCGTTCTGGCCCAAGGGCCTGCTGCCCAGGAGGGACTGAGCAGTGGCGATATCAGCGCAGACCGACGCCGACGCGGCGGCCGAAGCCCCGACCCCCGGCCTGATCACACGGCTCGCCCGCGGCAACATCGAGCTCTGGGCGAACCTGCTCGTCATCACCTGGGCGATCGTGTTCATGGCGTGGCAGGGCACGGGCTTCGCGATCACGATCGGCACCGTGTTCGCGATCTGGGCCATCCTCGCCGTCAGCCTCAACCTCGTCGTCGGCTTCACGGGCCTGCTCTCGGTGGGACATGTCGGGTTCTTCGGCATCGGCGCGTACACCATGGCCGTGCTCACCTCGAACGCGTCGTACGAGGCGGCACGTACAGACGCGATCCCCACATACGGCTGGCCGTTCTTCGCGGCATTGCCCGTCGCGGTCGTACTCGCCGGCGTGGTGGCGGTCGTGGTGGGCGTGGCGTTCAACCGCTTCCGCGACGACATCTTCGTCCTGGTCTCGTTCGGCTTCGCGATCATCGCGTTCAACACGTTCCTCAACCTGCGGGAGATCACCCGCGGCGCCTTCGGCATCCACGAGATCGAGAAGCCCGCCATCGGCGGATGGGTCATCGACGGCGAGCTGGAGTTCCTGCTGTTCTCGCTCGCGCTGCTCGCGCTCGTGGTGCTCGTCTCGTGGCTGGTGGTCTCGTCCTCGTTCGGGCGGGTGTTGACGGCGATCCGGGAAGACGAGGAGGCGATCGCGGTCTTCGGCTACCGGGTGACGCACTACAAGCTGGCGATCTGGGTGATCTCGGCGATGATGGCCGGCCTCGCCGGCGGGCTGTTCGCGAGCTGGACCAGCTTCATCGACCCCAACTCGTTCATCCTGCTGGAGTCGATGCTACTCGTCTCGATCGTGATCCTGGGTGGCCTCGCCACTATCTGGGGCTCGCTGCTCGGGGCGATGGCCTTCGTGCTGATGGAGGAGGGGATGCGGTTCCTGCCGTTCATCCCGCCCGAGTACGTGGGACAGGCGCGCCAAATCGTGCTCGGCGTGCTCCTCGTGCTGCTGATGCTGTTCAGGCCGCAGGGCCTGGTGGGGAAGTACCGGCTATGACGACCGAACCAGCCGACCGCACCGAAACGACCGAGGACTACTCGGTCGAGACCATCGACGTCTCGAAGCACTTCGGCGCGGTGCGCGCCGTGCAAGAACTCAGCGTCTCGATCCCGCGCCGGGGTATCACGAGCATTGTCGGGCCGAACGGGTCGGGGAAGTCGACGTTCGTGAACCTGCTGAGCGGCGTGCTGCCGCTCGACGGCGGCATGGTGATCCTCGACGGCGTCTCGCTGCGCGTCGTCCACGCGCACGAGGTGCCCGACCTCGGCGCGACGCGGACGTTCCAGGAGGTGCGGCTCTTCGACCAGATCAGCGTGTGGGACAACATCATGGTCGTCCTCACCAGCCGGAAGCTGCTGCCCGCGCTCCTCGAACGCACGAAGCAGGAGCACCGCGACGAAGCCGAGCGCATCCTCAAGCTCGTCGGGATGTGGGAGAAGCGCGACTCGCTCGCCATGGACCTCTCGTACGGCCAGCGGAAGCTGCTCGAGATCGGGCGCGCGCTGGCGCTCAACGTGCAGATCTACATGTTCGACGAGCCGTTCGCGGGACTGTTCCCGCAGATGATCGAGCCGGTGAAGGACCTAGTGCGTGACCTCCGCGACCGGGGCCGCACCATCATCTTCATCTCGCACAACATGGACATCGTCCGCGAGCTGCCGGAGCATCTCATCGTGCTCGATAGCGGCCGGCTGCTCACCGAGGGCGACGTCCACGAGGTCCTGAGCCGCGAAGAGGTGATCGAGGCGTACCTCGGCACGTAGGACGGGAACGACAGCGATGGAGCCCTCGGAACAGCCGACGAACGGCCCGCTGCTGCGGCTCACCGACATCGCCGTGCACTACGGCGCGGTCATAGCGCTCAACGGCGTGTCGCTCGACGTGCAGCGCGGCGAGGTCGTCGCGCTGATGGGGCCGAACGGCGCGGGCAAGTCGACCGTGCTGAAGGCGATCATGGGCCTCGCCCCGGTCGTCACCGGCGAGGTGCACTGGCGGGGCGACCGGCTCTCGGCGGCGACCCACGAGATCGTGCAGGAGGGCATCGCCTTCGTCCCGCAGGGACGGCGCGTGTTCACGCACCTGAGCATCGCCGAGAACCTGGAGATGGGTTGCCTCTACCTCGACGACGACGCAGAGCAGGCGCGCCGACTCGAGGCGGTCATGGAGCTGTTCCCCGTCCTCTACCCCAAGCGCCGCGACCCGGCGAGCGCGATGTCGGGCGGCCAGCAGCAGATGCTGGCACTCGGTCGCGGCCTGATGGCGGACCCCGACCTGCTGCTCCTCGACGAGCCCACGCTGGGCCTCGCCCCCATCATTGTGACCGAGGTGTTCGAGAAGGTGGCCGAGATCAGTGAGCGGCTGCGCACAACGATCATGGTCGTGGAGCACAACATCAAGGGCGTGCTCGACATCGCCGACCGCGCCTACGTGCTCGACAAGGGCAACATCGCCCACGAAGGCACCCCGCAGTCGGTCCGCGACAGCACGATCCTCACCGACGTGTTCCTCGGGCGCGCGAACCCGGGGCAGGCGAGCGAGGACTAGTCCGGGGGGGGGGCCGCTACGGCGCGCCGGCGAGGTAAGCGATGGTGACGCCCTCGCCGCCCTCGCGGGAGCCACCGCCCTCGTACTTCACAACCAGCGGGTGATCGTCGAGGAGGCCGCGCACGGCCTGGCGCATCGCGCCGGTGCCGCGGCCGTGGATGATGCGCACACGCTCGCGGCCGGCGCGCGAGGCGTCGTCGATGAACGACTCGACGGCGACGAGGCCCTCCTCGATGCGGCGTCCCCGCACCTCCACCTCCTCGGGCGCCTCGGGCATGGGCGGCGTCGCGATGGGCAGCGCCACCTCGCCGTCGGCGGTCTCCATGCGCTCGACCTGCGGCAGCCGCACGCGGGTGCGGAGCGCGCCGAGCTGCACCTCGAACTCACCGGTCTCGTTCGGCACGCTCAGCGCCTCGCCTGGCACGGAGACCCCGCGCAGCCACACGCGCGCGCCCACCTCGGGGGACGGCAGCGTCTCCGCCGTGTGCGCAGCCGGCGAGGGCGCCTCGGGCGGCGGCTCGGGCGCAAGCGCGGCCGCGGCCTGGCGCGCGCGTTCGAGGTCCTCGGCGGCCTGCTCCAGCCGCGCCGACTCGACCTCGCGGCGCACGCGCTGGAGTAGCCGCTCGGCGTCCCGCACCTCCTCGCGCACGCGGTCCTGGGCGTCGGAGCGCAGCTGCGCGCTCTCCTCGGCGAGCGTCGAGAGCTGCTGCTGGAGGTCGAGCCGCAGCGCCTCGGCGGCGTCGCGCTCCGACGCCGCGCGCTCGGCTCGGTCCTCGGCGGCGGCGAGCTGGTTGCGCAGGTCGGCGAGCACGGTCTCGAGGTCGCGCTGCTCGCTGGAGAGCCCCGCCCCGGCTGCGTCGATCACCTCGCCCGGCATGCCGAGCCGCGTCGCGATCGCGAGCGCGTTCGACTGGCCGGGGATGCCGATGCGCAGGTGGTACGTCGGCGCGAGCGTCTCGATGTCGAACTCGACGGAGGCGTTCGCGACGTCGGCGTGGTTGTGGGCGTAGAGCTTGAGCTCGCTGTGATGCGTCGTCGCGATCAGCGTCACGCCTGCCTCGACCAGCCGCTCGACGATGGCGATGGCGAGCACCGCACCCTCAGTCGGATCCGTGCCCGCTCCCAGCTCGTCCAGCAGTACCAGCGACCCCGCGTCGGCGCGTTCGAGGATGTCGATGATGGCGGTGATGTGGCCTGAGAACGTCGACAGTGACTGCTCGATCGACTGCTCATCGCCGATGTCGGCGAAGACGGCGTCGTAGACCGGCACGCGCGAACCCGCGTCGGCTGGTACGGGCAGCCCGGCGAGCGCCATCACGCAGAGCAGCCCGGCGGTCTTGAGCGCCACCGTCTTGCCGCCGGTGTTCGGCCCCGTGATCAGCAGCGCCCGCGCCTGACCGCCCGCCTCGATCGTGACCGGCACCACCTCGCCTTCGAGGAGCGGGTGACGCGCGTCGACGAGCAGAAGCTCCGCCGGCGTGTCGACGAGCCACGGCAGGTCGCGCCCGCGCACGGCCAGCTCCTTCGCGTCGAGCTCCTCCGCGAGCTGCGCCTTCGCCAGCGCGAGGTCGAGCTGCGCGAGGCGGTCCACGGCCTCGTCGAGGTCGTCGGCAGCGTCACCGACCGCCTCGGTGATCTCTCGCAGGATGCGCTCGATCTCATGGCGCTCCTGCGCCTCCAGCTCCCGCCAGCGGTTGCCGAGGTCGACCACGGCCATCGGCTCGACGTAGATCGTCGCGCCCGACGCCGAGGTGTCGTGGACGATGCCAGGCACGGCGCTCCGCGCCTCCGACCGCACCGGCAGGACGTAGCGCCCCGCGCGCAGCGTGACGATGGCGTCCTGGAGCGCGCCGCGGACGGCGGGTGAGCGCACCAGCGACTCCATCCGCTGCTGCAGTCGCCCGTGCACCTCGTTGCGCTCGCGGCGGATCGACTGGAGCTCCGGGCTGGCGCTGTCCAGCACCTCGCCGCGGTCGTTGAGCACGGAGCGGATCAGGTCGTGCAACGGCCCGAGGTCGGCGAGGCCGCGCACGAGCGTGGCGAGCAGCGGCGTCTCGTGCTCGATGCGCGCGAATGCGCGCCGCACCCGCCCCGCCGCCCGGGCCACCGACGCGACCTCGAGCAACTCGGACGCGGTGAGCGCGTGGCCGCGCTCGGCGGCGCGAGACATGGGCCGGACGTCGTGGATGCCGCCCATCGGGATGTGAACCTGGATGGCCGCGAGATGGACCGCCTCGGCCGTCTCGCGCTGCCGTCGCACGACCGTGTCGCGGTCCGAGGAGGGGCGGAGCGACAGCGCCGCCTCACGGCCGGCCGAGAACGTGGTGTGTCGCGCCAGGCGCTCGCGCACCGCCGGGAACTCGATGACGGCGAGCGCCTTATCGTCCAGCGGGGCCTCCCGGCGCGCAGGCGTCGCGCAGCGCCTCCTCGATACGTCGGTCGTCGGAGGGGTCGACGGTGCGAGGGTCGAGCAGGACGTGGTCGTGCTCGATGCGCGCGACGATCGGCGGATCGGCAGTGCGAAGCGCCGAGGTGAACGCGTCGGCGCCCCCGGGCGGCTCGGCGACTGCGCACAGCGCCGTCTCGACGCCCTCGCCGGGCAGCGACCCGCCGCCGACCATCGACCGCCCGTCGACCACGTCACCCAGCTCCCCGCAGGCGCGCGCCCAGCGGCGCGCACGACGCCGCACGCGGTCGAGCGGAGCGGCGATCATGCGCCACACCGGGATCGCCTCGGTCGCGTCGCCGCGCGCGTAGTGCTCGAGCGCCGCCGCGAGCCCGGCGATGGCGGCCTTGTCGAGCCGCATCGCGCGCGCGAGCGGGTGACGCTGCATCGCCGCGATCGCGTCGGCCGAGCCGACCGCGATGCCTGCCTGCGGGCCCCCGAGCAGCTTGTCGCCGGAGAAGAGCGTCACGTCGGCGCCCGCCGCGACGGAGTCCTGCACCATCGGCTCGGCTGCGAGCCCGTACGGGCGCGTGTCCAGCAGCGCCCCGCTGCCGAGGTCGTCGATGAGCAGCAGCCCGTGCTCGCGCGCGAGCGCGGCGAGGCCGTCGAGCGGCGCGGCCTCGGCGAAGCCGACGACGCGGAAGTTGGAGGCGTGCACGCGCAGCAGCGCCGCGGCGTCGTCCGTGATCGCCTCGGCGTAGTCGCGCAGGTACGTGCGGTTCGTGGTGCCGACCTCGACGAGGCGCGCGCCCGACTGGCGCATCACGTCGGGGATCCGGAACCCGCCGCCGATCTCGACGAGTTGCCCGCGCGAGATCACCACGTCGCGCCCCGCACATAGCGCCGAGAGCGCGAGCAGGAGGGCGGCCGCGTTGTTGTTGACCGCGATCCCCGCCTCGGCGCCCGTCACGCGCGACAGCAGCTCCGAGAGGTGGCTGAAGCGCGACCCGCGCTCGCCGCTGTCGAGGTCGAACTCGAGGTTCGAGTAGCCCTCGGACACCGCTGCCATCGCCTCGATGGTCGCCGCGGAGAGGGGGGCGCGTCCGAGGTTGGTGTGGATCACCACGCCCGTCGCGTTGATAACGCGCCGCAACGACGGTTCAAGCGCTTTCGCGCGGTCTGCGACGGTCTCGGCGGGTGGGCGGCTCGGGGCCTCGCCGGCGCGGTCGATCTCCGCCCGATACTCGTCGAGGACGGCGCGGCTGATGCGCACGAGCGCCTCGTGGCCGTGCCGCTCGGCGAGCGGCGCGACGCGCTCGTCGGCGAGCAGCCGGTCGATCGCGGGCAGGGCGCGGTAGGGGTTCGTCGCTTCCGGCATCGTGCGTCGATTGTACGTTGGCTCAGCCGTGGCAGCCGAGCGGCGAGAGGTGGGGGTAGGCGTCCGCCATCCGATCCCCTCGCCTCGCCTCTGATCCCCTCGACCCCGTCCGCGGGCGAGAGGGTGAGGGTGAGGGGGTCTGCCTCCTCCGGGAGTGCGACGAGGCACTGAGGAGCTTTCCAGACCCTCACCCCAGCCCTCTCCCAGGGGGAGAGGGGGCCAGATTCGCAGGCGATTCGGGTGGATCTCCCTGTGGATTCGTTGACGCTATGGAATTGCTAACCCTACGATCCGAATTGCCTGCAACCGCGGGCGCATTCCATGTCCAGGAGGAGCACTTGAACCTGCGCACGCCCGGCCCGATCCCGGTTCCGCAAGAGGTCGCCGAGGCCGGCGCCGCCCCGATGATGAACCATCGCGGGCCGGAATTTGCCGCCATGCTCGCGCGCTGCGAGGAGGGCCTCCGCGAGGTCTACCGCACCGACAACCACGTCGCGATCCTCACCGCCTCCGGCACCGGCGGCATGGAGGCCGCGGTCGTCAACCACGTCAGCCCCGGCGAGCGCGTCCTGGTCGTCACCATCGGCGTCTTCGGCGAACGGTTCCTGGACCTGATCCGCATTTATGGCGGCGACCCTGTGCACCTCGCCTTCGAATACGGCAGCGGCGCCGACCCGAACGCCATCGATGAGGCACTCGCGGCCAACGAGGACATCCGCACCGTCTTCGTCACGCACAACGAGACCTCCACCGGGGCGACCAACCCGCTCGAGGAGATCGCGAGCGTCGTGAAGGGCCGCGACCGGCTGCTCATCGTCGATGCTATCTCCTCGCTCTCCTCGATCCCGGTCGAGACCGACGCGTGGGGGCTCGACGTAGTGGTGTCGGGCTCGCAGAAAGGCTGGATGCTGCCGCCGGGCCTCGCCTTCGTGAGCGTGAGCGACCGGGCGTGGGAGGTGCAGGAGCAGTGCGCGACGCCCCGTGCGTACCTCGACCTGCGCCGCGCGAAGAACAGCGCCGCCAACGGGCAGACGCCGTGGACGCCCGCCGTCTCGCTCTTCTACCAGCTCGACCGCGCCCTCGCGCTGCTGCGCGAGGAGGGCGTGGAGCAGGTCTGGGCGCGCCACCGCGCGACCGCCGCGCGGGTGCGTGCGGGACTGCAGGACCTCGGCCTTGAGCTGTTCGCCGAGGAGGCCGTACGGTCCGACACCGTGACCTCGATCCTCCCGCCCGATGGCCTCAAGGCGGACGAACTGCGCAAGATCGCGCGTGAAGAGTTCGACACGGTGTTCGCCGGCGGACAGGGAAGCATGGGCGGCAAGATCTTCCGCTTCGGCCACCTCGGCTACACCACCGACGACGACATCAACGGCGCCCTCGGCGCCATCGAGGGCGCGCTCGCACGGCTCGGCCACGCCGTGCCCGCGCGCGGCTAGCGCGACCGGACGCGCGGGCGAGGGAGCCATGGCCCGCATCCTCATCGCCGACCAGATCGCCGAGCAGGGCGTCGCCATGCTTGGGGACGACCACGAGGTCACCGTCCAGACCGGCATGTCCGAGGACGAGCTCGTCGAGGCGGTGGCCGACATCTCCGCCCTCGTCGTGCGCAGCCAGACGCAAGTCACTGCGCGGGTGATCGGAGCCGCGCCGCGGCTCGAGGTGATCGGGCGCGCGGGCGTCGGCGTCGACAACATCGAGCTCGCTGCCGCCACCGCGCGCGGGGTCGTTGTGGTGAACGCGCCGCTCGCCAACACCATGTCGGCGACCGAGCATGCGTTCGCGCTGATGCTCGCCGCCGCGCGCAACGTGCCGCGCGGCGACTCGACGTTGCGCGAAGGCCGATGGGAACGCAGCCGCCTGCAGGGCGTCGAGCTGGCCGGGCACACCCTGGGCGTGGTCGGGCTCGGGCGCATCGGCTCGGGCGTCGCGATCCGCGCGAGGGCATTCGAGATGCGCGTGGTTGCCTACGACCCGTTCGTCTCGACCGAGCGCGCGAACTCTCTCGGTGTCGAGCTGTGCTCGCTGGAAGAGCTGCTCGCCGAGTCCGACTTCGTGACACTGCACACGGCGCTGCACGAGGGCACGCGAGGACTCATCGGCGTCGAGCAGTTCAAGCTGATGAAGCCGACGGCCTACCTCGTCAACACCGCCCGCGGCGCGCTCGTCGACGAGCAGGCGCTGTACGACGCGGTCACCGAAGGCCGCCTCGCGGGCGCGGCGATCGACGTGTTCAGTGAGGAGCCCGCGATCGGGAACATCCTCACCACCTCGGACCGCATCGTCGTGACACCACACCTCGCGGCCTCGACCGCCGAGGCGCAGGACCGCGCGGCAGTGGATACCGTCGAGCAGGTGCTCGACGTGCTGAACGGGCGTCAGCCGCAGTTCGCCGTCAACGCGCCGCCGGTCGACGCCGAGACGATGATGGTGATCGGCCCGTACATCGAGGCCGCCGAGGTGGCGGCTCGTGTGGCGTCGCAGCTCGAGGGCGGCCAGCTCCAGGGCATGCGCATCGAGTACCTCGGCGAGATCGGCAACCACGAGGCCGGTCCGCTGCGCGCGGCGGCCGTCGTCGGCGTCCTCGAGCCCGTGTCGGTGGCGAAGGTCACCATCGTCAACGCCGACCAGGTGGCCGAGGAGCACGGCCTGCCCGTCGACGAGTCGCGCGGGATGGCTCGCGAGCCGTACGCGAACCTCGTCGTCGTGCACGTGCGGTCCGAGTCGGGCGAGACGAGCATCGCCGCGACGCACACGCCGCAGGGCGTGCGGCTCGTCGGCGTGGACGACTACGAGGTGGAGATCGCGCCGAGCGTTGCGCCGTTCGTGCTCGCGATCGAGAACGTCGACCGGCCCGGCATGATCGGGCGTGTCGGCAGCCTGCTGGGCGAGTGGGGCGTCAACGTCAACTCGATGTCCTCGGTGCCGGGGAGCGTCGAGGGCCGGGCACTGATGGCGCTGGGCATCAGCCGCGCACTGAGCACCGAGGAGCGCGAGGAACTCGCGGCCATCGATGACATCTTCACGGCCCGACTCATCGACTTGACGTAACGTCCGCTACTCGTCGAGCGGGTTCAGCACCATCCCGGTTGCCAGCTTCGGGTAGAAGAACGTCGACTTCTGCGGCATCACCTCGCCCGCGTCGGCGACGGAGACGACCTGGTCGACGCGCGTCGAGTTGACGAGGAACGCCAGCCGACCGGGCGCGCCCTGCGTCCACTCCCACGCCTCCTCAACGTCCTCGCTGAACTCGACGCGCCCGGCCGTGAACGCGGCGGCGCCGAGGCCGAGCAGGGGCGCGAGGATCGTCTCGTTGAGGATCAGCACGTCCAGCGCGCGCGAGGCGGGCGACCACTCGCCGGGCATGCGAGCGTCGAGCACCTCCGCCGACCGTGCACGCAGCAGGTGCAGGCCGGAGCCGCCGAGGCCGAGCAGGCCGAACGTCCCCGGGTTCGACGCGCCAGCCTGGACTGCCGTCCACAACGCCTCAATGGTGTCGAACGCCTCGATCTCGTAGAGCTCGCCGAGGCGGTCGGCGAAGTCCGCAGGCGGCTGCGCGTCGGGCAGCAGGCGATGCGTGGGCAGCACGACGAGGCCAGGCTCGTCCTCGGCGACGAGGCCGGCGAGTACCCAGCGAGCGCCGTCGTCGCCTTCGCCACGCTCCCCGAGGTAGTTGAGCGCGGTCTCGTAGCGGTGGTGGCCGTCGGCGATCGTGGCGGTTGAGCCGGCCGCTGCGGTCGTGATCGCCTCGATGGCGGCGGGGTCGTCGACGATCCACATCAGGTGCTCATCGCCGCGGTCGTCGGTGGCGGCGTAGACCGGTTCACCTGCAGTGGCGCCCTCGATCGCTCGCGCCGCCGCGCCCGAGGCGTCGCGGTACATGACGAGTAGGGGGCTGATGTTCACGCGCGTCGCGCTCAGGAGCGCGAGCCGATCCGCCTTCGGCCCTGACATCGTGTGTTCGTGAGGCCGCACGACGCCCTCGGCGAAGGGGGAGAGCTGCATCCGCGCGAAGCAGCATCGCCGCACGATGCGCTCGGAGCCGATGGCCGTGCGCTGCTCGTAGACGTAGTACGCGGGCCGCTCCTCGCGGATCAGCACGCCCTCGCGCTGCCACGCATCGAGGAGCGCCGCGGCGTGGGCGTAGCGGTCGCCGCCGCCTTCGGTGCGAGGGGACTCGACGTGCCCGACGTTGTACGGCGAGCGGGCGTGCAACGCGGCGACGGCGTCCTCGCCTACCACGTCGTAGGGCGGGGCGATGACGGCGCCGGGGTCGAGGCGCGAGGGGTCGTAGCGAAGCCCGCGGAACGGGGCGATGGTGACGATCGGGGTGCTCCCTCGGCTAGCCGCTGGCGGCGGCGTGCGGGTAGGCTGCGACGGCGGCGCGCACGGCCGCGAGCACGGGGAAGGCGCTCATGGCGGCCATGGAGCAGCGCTACTGCATCTTCTGCGAGATCATCGCCAAGCGCTCGCCCGCCGACATCAGGTACGAGGACGACGACGTCATCGTGTTTCGGAACCAGCTGCGCTGGGTGCCGATCATGCTGCTCGCGAGCCCGAAGGAACACATGACGCAGGCCCAGCTCTGGGAGAGCGACCTCGTTGGCCACGTAGGCCGTGTCGCCTCCGAGGTCGGCCGCGCGCACTGCCCCGGGGGCTACCGGCTCGCCTCGAACTTCGGCTGGGACGCGAAGCAGTCACAGGAGCACGCCCACATCCACGTCCTGGGCGGCACCTACCTCGGCGACTACGTGAACCCGCAGGGCTGGTAGCGGCTCGCGCCGCCTACCGCAGACTCGACCGCCACTCCGCGACTGCCTCGCGCTGCAGCTCGAGGAGCTGCTTGATGCCCGCCTCGGCGAGGCTCAACACGCGGTCGAGGTCGCGGCGCGAGTAGGGCGCGCGCTCGGCCGTGCCCTGCACCTCCACGAGCTGGCCGGTGCCGAGTTGCACCACGTTGAAGTCCGCCTCGGCCTGCGAGTCCTCGGTGTAGTCGAGGTCGAGCAGGGCCTCCCCGCCGCTGATGCCGACCGAGATGGCGGCGACCTGCGTGCGCAGGGGGTCGGTGGCGAGCGCGCCGCCGCGCTGCAGCCAGTCGATCGCCATCGCCATCGCGACCCAGCTGCCGGTGATCGCGGCGGTGCGAGTGCCGCCGTCGGCCTGGATCACGTCGCAGTCGATGGTGATGGTCTGCTCGCCGAGTGCGTCGAGGTCGATGACAGCGCGCAGCGAGCGCCCGATCAGGCGCTGGATCTCCTGCGAGCGGCCGCTCTGGCGCCCCTGCCGCGCCTCGCGGTCCGTGCGCGTGTGGGTCGAGCGAGGCAGCATGCCGTACTCGGCGGTGACCCAGCCCTGGCCCGTGCCGCGCAGCCAGCGCGGCACGCCCACCTCGACGCTGGCCGCGCACAGCACCTGCGTGTCGCCAGCCGTGATCAGCGCCGAGCCCTCGGCGTGGCGCATCGTCCCGGCCTCGATCTCGACCGGGCGCAGCTGGTCCGCCGACCGTCCGCGAGCTCGCGCAACCATGGGGCCCCCTCGTGGATCACCGTAGCACGAGGTCAGCGCGCGCTCCGCACCCAGAGCCGCACGCCGTCGGAGCGCAGTGTCACGTCGCCGTGCTCGTCGGTGCGGAACAGCAGCGCGCCGTCGTAGCGCGCCAGCACGTCGGGGTGTGGGTGGCCGTGGCGGTTGCCAGCGCCCGCCGAGGCGATCGCCACGCGCGGCGACACCGCCTCTACGAACGCCGGCGACGAGGAGCTCTTCGACCCGTGGTGCGGCAGCACGAGCGCGTCGGCGCGCAGCCGCAGCCCGCTGCCGACGAGCCACGTCTCGGCGTCCGCCTCGATGTCGGCCGGGATGAGCACGCGTACCTCGCCGACGTGCACGAGGAGTACGAGCGAGCGGTTGTTGTCGCCCCGGTGCGCGCGCCCCGCCGTCACAACGGGCGGCGAGAGCACCTCGATCGTGGTTCGGCCGGTCAGGCGGATGCGGTCGCCGATGTCGAAGGGCTCGGCGCCGGCGATCCCGTCGCCGAGCACCACGCCCACGCGCAGGCGGCGCTCCAGCTCGCGCAGCCCGCCCGCGTGGTCGGCATCGTCGTGGCTGAGCACGACGGCGTCGAGGCTTCTCGCGTCCGTCACACGTGCGAGCGCGCGCAGCACGGCGCCGTCGGGCGGTCCGGCGTCGATCAGCACGGACGCACCGCCGTCGCGCACGAGTACGGCCTGACCCTGCCCCACGTCGAGCACCGTCACGCTGGCGACGTCGTCGCTCGGAGCGAGCACGGCGAGCCACAGGCCCGCGGCGCCCAGGCGCAGGGCGACGGCTCCAGCGAAGCCGGTCCGCGCCCCTGACTGGAGCGCCGCGGGCTCGCGGCGCCCGAGCACCCATGCCCCGGCTGCGAGCACCGCGTACCACGCGGCGCCCACGGCGAGCGGGGCACGCACATCCACGACCGCGGCCGGCAACTCGGCCAGCACCCCGACGATCGCGACGAAGGCGGCGGGCGCGTACATCCCGGCGAGATGGAGCAACCCCGCGACGGGCTCGAACCACCCGAGCAGCGCGGCGGCCACGGCAACCAGGAGGGTCGCCTCGTAGAGCGGCGCGACGACCACGTTCGCAGGGACCTGCACGAGCGAGACCGTGCCGAAGCTCGCCGCCTGCACCGGCAGCACGGCGAGCGCGGCGCCGAGGGCGATCGCACCCGCTTCGAGCAGCGCGGCCGTGCCGCCCTCAGCGGTCACGCGCAGGCGGCTCGCAGCCCAGTCTCGCAGCGGTGGCGCGACGAGCATCACCCCGGCGGTCGCAGTCGCGCTGAGCTGGAAGGCCACGTCCCGCACGAGCAACGGCCGCAGCGCGAGCATGATCGCGAGGGCGTACACGAGGTAGATCCACCCCGGCGTGCGCCGCCCCGTCACCGCCGCGAGCGCGATCCCGACCGCCATGATCGCTGCCCGCACGACCGGCGGCTCCGCCCCGACGAGCACCACGTACCCGGGCAGCAGCGCGAGGGCGAGCAACGCCGCGCGCCGCCGCGAGATCACCGCGGTGAGCAGCGCGATCGCTGTGCCGAGGAGCAGCGCGACGTTCTGCCCGGAGACCACCAGCAGATGCGTGGTGCCGGTCCGGCGCAGGTCGTCCTCGAGTCCCGCGGGCATCGTGCGCTGTCGTCCGAGCAGCATCCCCGCGGCCAGCGATGCCTCGGGCTCCGGCAGCGCACGCTCGACGTTGTCGAGCGCCCAGCCGCGCAGCCGCCGCAGGGCGTCGGCGACATCGTTGCCGGTGTCGCGGTCGAGGAGGTTCCAGCGGTCGGGGTAGGCGGCCACGGCGTGGATGCCGCGCGAGCGCAGGAACGCCGCGTAGTCGAAGTCGTCGAAGCGTGGCGCTCGCTCGATCTCTGCCGTGACGGCGATGCGGTCGCCCTCGCGCAGCGGCTCGTGCGGCGCCGGCATTGTGAGCCGCAGCCCGCCGCCGTGCTCGACGCCGTCGATGGTCTCGACCCGCAGGTCGAGGCGCGCGAGCGTCCCGGAGAGCCGCGGATCCGAGCGCACGACGCCGACGACGTCATGGGTGCCGCTGAGCCGCGCGAGTGGCGGCGGCGGTCGCGACTCCGCCTCCTCGAGGCGCGCGTGGCCCGCCGCGGCGACGGCCACGAGCGCGACGAGCAGCACGAGCGGCGCGCCGAGAGCGGACCGACCCGCCACGAGCACGACGACCCCCGCGCCGAGGGTCGCCACGAGCAGCGTCGCCCACCACGGCCCGCCGAGCACCGCCCCACCGACCGTGCCCGCGATGAAGCTCGCCGCGACCAGCGGGAGCGCCGGGAGCAGCGCTCGACCCTCGATCCTCGCGCCCGCCATCAGCGCGCCGTGATCAGTTCGCGGATGCGGTCGTAGACGTGCTCCGGGACCACGTCACGTCCGATGAGGTCCTCGGTGGTCTCGAAGCGGCCGCCCTGCTCGCGCGCCTCCACGATGGCCGCCGAGTAGACGGGGCCGATGCCGGGGAGCTCGTCGAGTTGCTCGGCCGTCGCGGAGTTGATGTCGAGCAGCGGCGAGCGCTCGCCGAGACGCGGGACGACGACGCGGTCTTCGTCACGCAGCCGCATCGAGAGGTTCAGCGCGGCAGTGTCGGCGTCAGGCTCGAGGCCTCCGGCCAGCGCGATCGCGTCGACGGTACGGTCACCGGGCTGGACGGTGTAGACACCGGGCCGGGCGACCGCGCCCGCGACCTCGACGCGGATCTCGTCGACGCCCGGCGGCGGGTCGAGCCGCTGCACCTCGATGCCCGGGGAGTCGTCCGCGCGCAGCACGAGTATGGTGAGGGCAAGCGCGGCCGCCGCTCCGAGGGCAATTCGGATCGTGATGGCCCGGCTCGGGCGGAGCGCCCACAGCGGGATGCGTCGCACGTCGACCGTAAGGCTGTGCTAGTCGTCGTCCTCCTCTTCGACGAGCTTGCGCAGCAGCGCCTTCAGGCGGGGGGAGCGGTCGATTTCCTTCTTGAGCGGGCGCAGTTCGCGCTCGTTGATGATGAGGGGGCGGCGTTCCAGGTCGTTCTGCTGCCCGTACGCGGCGAAGCGGATGGCCATCTGGCCGCGCTTCTCGCCCTTCTCGTAGCGCATCAGCTGGATCGACGGGGCGTGCAGGCCGCCCTCGATCGCGGCCTCCTCGATGATCTTGCCGCTGCCCCAGATCAGGTTGAACGGGCGCGGGATGCGTCGGAGGGGCATGGGGAGCCTCCCTCTACCCGACCGGGGCCGGGTTCGCGCGAGCGCCGACACCGGCCCCTCGCGCCCCCCTAGCATAGCGCCCGCCGACGAGCCTCGACGGCTATCCTTCCCCCGATCTGTGCAAACGACGGACGGAGCGCCCGTGAGCAGCGAACCCGGTATCCCCGACAGCCCCGCGCCCACCGGCGCTCCCGGCAACCCCGCGGCCCTCGGCGCGGCTGAGTCGGCCCGACGCATGGCGGCGGGCACGCTCACGTCCGAGGCGCTCGTCGCGGCATGCCTCGACCGCATCGCCGAGCGCGACCCGGATGTCCGCGCGTGGGTGCACCTCGACGCCGACGCAGCCCTCGCCGAGGCGCGCGCCCGCGACGCGGAGCCGCCGAGAGGCCCGCTGCACGGCATCCCGGTGGGCATCAAGGACATCTACGACACAGCCGACATGCCCACCGCCTACGGCTCCGTGCTCTACGAGGGCCACCGCCCGGCGGTCGACTCGGCGCCGGTGGAGGCGGTGCGTGCGGCGGGCGCGGTCGTGCCCGGCAAGACCGTGACGACCGAGTTCGCCTACCTCACGCCCGGCCCGACAAGGAACCCGTACGACCTGTCGCGCAGCCCCGGCGGCTCCTCGAGCGGATCGGCGGCAGGCGTTGGCGACTACCATGTGCCGCTCGCCATGGGCTCGCAGACCGGCGGCTCGACGATCCGCCCCGCCGCCTACTGCGGCGTCTACGGCTTCAAGCCCACCTTCGGCTTCGTGAACATCGACGGCGTCCGCCCGCTCGCGATGGCGCTCGACACAGCGGGCTGGTTCGCGCGCAACGTCGAGGACCTCGCACTCCTCGGTTCGGTGCTGCACCCGCTCATCGACGCCGACCTGCGCCCGCTCGCCACGCCGCCGCGCATCGGCATCGTCCGCACCGCCGACTGGGAGAGAGCCACCCCGGACGTGAGAGGCGCCATCGACGGCATGGCGGACGCCCTCGCAGACGCCGGCTGCGCGGTCGCCGAGGTCGCCTGGCCCGAGGAGTGCAACGACCTCGGCACGGCGTGGGAGGCGGTGATCGCCGCGGGCGCCGCGAGCGCCCTCGCACCCGAGTACGAGCAGCACCGCGACCGCATGGGCGACCACATCCGCACGCTCATTGAGCAGGGCCATGCCCTCACCCCCTCGGAGCGCAGCGCCGCCGAGGCGACGGCACTGCGCTGCCGCGCCCTCGTCTCCGAGCTGTTCGAGGACTACGACGCGTTCCTCACCCCCGCGACCGGCGACGTGGCCCCGGAACGCCTCGACTCCACCGGCGACCCGCTGTTCAACCGCAGCTGGACGCTGCTCCGCCTCCCCTGCCTCGCCGTCCCCGCCGGCCTCGACCCCTCGGGCCTCCCGCTGGCCGCGCAGCTCGTGGGCCGGCACGGCGGCGATCAGTCGCTGCTGGAGCTGGCGGCGTGGGT